>CAZCPL010000060.1:0-12925 GCA_964500255.1 uncultured Solibacteraceae bacterium
TGGTGGGCCTGACAGAACTCGAATCTGTGACCTCTACCGTGTCAAGGTAGCGCTCTAACCAACTGAGCTACAGGCCCCTAGGTGGGAACTCTCAGTTTACCATCACTTGCCTCAATTTCCAAAGACGGATGCGATCGAAATGCGATCTACTGGAGTGAGTGCTCCAATTTGAATACACGTCCGTCATCGAGGCCCCCGTCGAAACGCTCTTTGCCTTCCACGAACGCCCCGATGCCCTGGAACTGCTCCTCCCACCCGGTCAGCCCGTGAAACCGCTCGAACGCACTGGCGGCATCGAGAAGGGTGCCCGCATCGTTCTCGGTTTGCCCTTCGGCATGCGATGGGTCGCGATCCATACCGATTATAAGAAGAACAAACTCTTCATCGATTTTCAAGAGTCCGGACCCTTCTTCTACTGGGAACATCGCCACCAGTTCGAAACCCTGGGACCCAAGCGCAGCCGCATCACCGATTCCATCAACTTTTCGCTGCCCCCACGTGGGATGCTCGATTTCCTGATCGGCTGGATGGTCAAGCTGCAGTTGCGTGCGATGTTCCGCTATCGCCATGCAATCACCAGGCGACATTGCGAAAGTGGAGGCTGACATGGCTGACATCATGACGCTAGCAGCCATCGAACCCGCGCTCAGCATCGATGTGCTTAAAAAAGGATGAACTTGAAAAAGATCGACATTCGAGTGGGCAAAATCTCCCCAGTGGACGACGTGCCCCGATCCGATAGGCCTCTGCAGTTGAAGGTCAGCTTCGGAGATCACTGGCCCACGATTTATGCAGCGTGAAACAGGAACGGTCGAATCCCGGAAGGCATGCTGTTCGATGCCGGATCCGCCGACTCGTTTTGCCCGCGCTGTTGTCACCCGAGCGTCCGCGGCCCGATAGAACTCGAGCAGGTTAGCCGATCAAGTCGTGCAGGACGTCGCCCTCAACGTCCGTCAACCGGAAGTCGCGACCGCTGTAGCGATAGGTGAGCCGCTTGTGATCGAGTCCCATGAGATGCAGCACTGTCGCCTGAATATCGTGCGGATGCACTGGCTTTTCCACGGCCTTGAATCCGAAATCGTCGGTGGCTCCGTACGTCATTCCGCCCTTCACACCACCTCCCGCCATGATCAGTGAGAAGCCGTGATTGTTGTGATCGCGTCCAAACTGCACGGGAACCAAGCCTGATGTTTCAACCGTTGGCGTACGGCCAAACTCGCCACTCACGATGACGATTGTGTCTTTCAGAAGACCGCTGGCCTTAAGGTCAGCGATCAACGCCGCAATGGCAGGATCCGCGCCGGCGGCAAGCCGTTTGTGCACCATGATGTCATCGTGATTGTCCCAAGGCTGCCCGTTTCCATAGTAGATCTGCACCATGCGGACACCTTTTTCCACCAGCCTGCGTGCCATGATGCAGCCACGCCCAAAGTCGGTGTCCCCGTAACGGGCGCGTTCCGCTTCGGTTACTTTGTTCTTAATATCGAGAACTTCGGGCGCTTCGGTCTGCATCCGGAAAGCCGTTTCCATCGACCGGATGCCCTGATCGTCTTTGTTCAATTTCGAGAGCAGATCGAGTTGGCGGCGCTGCTCTTCGAGTCCTCGCTTGCCCCGCACATAGGGAACCAGCTTCTCGATCTCCGTCTCGTTGTTCGGAAGGTGGACGCCCTGAAACTCCGCTGGCAAGAACGCCGAACTCCACAACTGCGGCCCAATCACCGGCGCGCCGGGACACATCACGACATAGCCGGGCAGATTGCGGTTCTCGGATCCGAGGCCGTAGGTGAGCCAGGATCCCATCGATGGACGCCCCGGCAGCACGGTTCCGCAATTGAGCATGAACAGCGACGGCTCATGATTCGGACGCTCGGTATGCATCGAGCGGATCACGCAGAATTCGTCGATCAGCGCACCGGTCTTGGCAAAGATTTCGCTCACTTCGATGCCGCTCTGGCCGTATTTCTTGAACTCGAATGGCGAGCCCAGCGCGTTGCCGGTTCGCCGCTCAGTCTTGAGGTTGCTCATCGACAGCGGCTTGCCGTGGAACTTGGTGAGCATCGGCTTTGGATCGAAGGTATCCACCTGCGACGCGCCACCGTTCAGGAACAGGTAGATGACATGCTTCGCCTTAGGCGCATGATGTGTCGCCGCTTGCGCCGCCGTGCGATAACCCATCGAGCCAAACCCACAGCCAAAGGTCGCTAACATGTTTCGACGGGTCATCATTCGTATCACCTCAGTTCACGTACAAAAACTCATCCGACGAAAACAGTACCTGCAGATACTCCGACAAACTACCTTTGAATTCCAGCGCCAGTTTGCGTTCGCCGGACGAAGGCGGACGCGCAAACATGGCACGATATGCAGCCGTGGTCTTGTCTGGCTCGCCTTCCAAGCGCTTCGCCAAATCGTCGCAAGCCTGCAGCACCAGCGGACTGTTCAGCAAAAACAAACGCTGCAGCGGAACGTCCGTCGCAATGCGCTGCTCGCTGGTTTGATTCGGATTCGGAAAGTCGAACAGCGACAACATCGGATCCAAGCGGCGGCGGCTAACGAATCCATAGACCGTTCGGCGTTTGTTCTTTTCATCGAGCTTAAGAGCCTCGCCGCCAAGCGTTCGATCGAGCGTCCCGGCAACTGCCAGAATCGAATCCCGCATCGCTTCCGCACCCAAGCGCTCTCGCTGCGGCCTTACCGCCCGATAAACCTTTGACACGACGATCTCGCGATGCAGCGCCTTCATCGACCAACCGCGGTCCATCAACCGCCATGCCAGATAGTCGAGCAGTTCCGGATTCGAAGGGCGCTCGCCGAGTTGTCCGAAGTTTGAAGGCGTCTTTACAAGGCCCTCGCCGCCGAAATGATTCAGCCAGATGCGATTCACCATCACGCGCGCAGTCAACGGATTGGACTTGCTGGCGATTTCCTCGGCGAGTTCCAAGCGTCCGCTGCCTTTGCTGAATGGCTTCGCGCCGAGAACCGTGAGGAAGGCGCGCTGCGCCTCATCGCCAAGATTCTGCGGATTTCCGCGAACATGGATCTTCATGTTCTTCGGGTCCTTCTTGTCGCTGACTCCGTATAAGAACGGATACTGCGTCGGCAACGCCTTCTTAGCTTCCTCCGCGCGCAGTTTCAAGCGGTCATAGTGGCTCTTGAATTGACCGGCCAGATACGGTTCCAACTTCTCGTTGACAGCAATCAAGACACCGTTGTTACCAAAGAAATCGCGCCAGAGAAAAAACTTGTTGCGCTCCAACGATGCCAGATTCGCTTGCGAGAGATCGCCACGATTCATCGATCCGCCGAGCGTGACGTTGTTCTTCTCGTCGACCTCTTTCTTCTCTTTGTTGGCGTCCAGCAGCAGTTGTTGAAAGTCAGAGGGCTTGATCTCCGCGGTCAGAAAAGGATGCTCTTTGGTTTTGCGTTCCAGATACTTCTTCCAGCGTTCCAAGAGACTTGCGTCGAGTCCTTCGACAACGCCGGTGCGGGCGGCTTCGAGATACACAGCAGCCTGGTTGGCGAAGACATCGGCAAGCGAATCCGACTGCAGCTTCACGAAGTCCTTCAGCAGTTGTTCGCGCTTTTCCAGATCCTTCTTCTGCGCATCCCAAGCATCGACGATCGGCTTCTCGGCCAGCGGATACTCATGCAGTTCTGTGCTGTTGAAGACGCCCTGCAGCGCGTAGAAGTCGCGCTGCGGAATCGGATCGAACTTATGATCGTGGCACTGCGCGCAGGCGACGGTCATGCCAAGGAATCCGCGCGTCGTTACATCGACACGATCGTCTTGAAACTCAGGGCTCAGCCCATACATACCCAAAGCTGGCAGGAGATCCTTCCGATCCATCAGATCGGCCGCAAGATGAGCCTTCACGAACGTGTCGTAAGGCATGTCTTCGTTGAAGGCTTGAATCACCCAATCTCGATAGAAGTGCGAGTTGGGACGTGGCTCGTCACGTTCTGGCGCAAGCTTGTCATCGGAATACCTTGCGACATCGAGCCAGTGCCGACCCCAACGCTCACCATAGAGAGGAGACGCCAGCAGGCGGTCTATTTGCTTCTCGAAAGCACTCGCTGACTTGTCCGCAAGGAATGCATCGACTTCTTCGGCCGTGGGCGGAAGCCCCGTCAGATCGTAGGTCACGCGCCGGATCAGCGTCCGCTTGTCGGCCAAAGCGCCAGCGGACTTCCACAACAAATCGATGTTCTTTTGTTTAGGCTCACGAACAGGCTGGAGCGACCAGAAATCCGAAGGTTTCACCGCAGTAACAGCGGCTTTCTCGGTCCAAACCGCACCGTCTTTGATCCAAGTGGCAACATCGCGGATCTGGTCATCGGCCAGCTTTCCGCCCGTGGGTGGCATCTTCAGCCGCTCGTGCTCATGGCGGATCGCCTTCAGCAGCAGGCTCTCATCCGGCGCGCCGGGCTTCAGCGCGCTTCCCGACTTGCCACCTGCGAGCAAGCTTGCGCGCGAAGACATGTCGAGTCCACCCATCTTCGATTTGGTATGGCATGCGAAACAATTCTTCACCAGAACAGGACGTACGCGCATCTCAAAGAAGTCGGCTTCGGAACCAGCAAAGGCGACAATGGAAACACAGGCAGCCAGCCACTTCATGTCTCTTTAGTTTATCGAAGTTATGGGAATCCTCGAAATCATCGTGCTCACGCTCTTCATCTTTGCGGGGTTCAGCGCGACGATTTGGCGAAATCTGCAGCTTGGCAAACAGGATCGAAAGCAGGAAGAGGCCATCGCGGACCTGATGGTGGCGAACCTCGGCCAACGGGTGCAAGACCTCAGAAAACAACTTGGCGACCCATACGAGATTGAGACGCTCAAACCGGATTGGGCGCTGTATGTCTGGAAGGTTCCACCGTTAAAGACCCTTCCACCGGGCCGCGGACTCGTCATGCTCACAGCGACAATCCACTCCGACCTGATCGTGGATATTTCGTGGAAGCGCAGGACGTCTAGTTGAGCGAGTTCATTTTGCGCGCGATCAACAGGGCAATTTCCAGCGCCTGCTCGTAGTTCAGGCGCGGATCGACCTCACTCTTATAAGCCCGCTTCAAGTCGAACTCGGTCAAGCCACGCGCGCCGCCCGTGCATTCGGTTACATTCTCACCTGTGAGTTCGATGTGGACGCCGCCCAAATGCGACCCATTCGACGCGTGGATCTCGAACGAAAGCTCCAGTTCTTTGGCAATATCGCGAAAGTCGCGAGTCTTCGTTCCGTCAGAGGTTGGATGCGTATTGCCATGCATCGGATCGCAGATCCAGAGCACGTCCTTACCACTCTCGCGCACCGTTTTGACAATGTCCGGCAGATGCGACTCGATCTTGTCGCGGCCTAGCCGATGGATGATGGTCAGCCGTCCGGGTTCATTGTCCGGATGCAGCAGATCCAGTAAACGGCGCAGACGGTCAGGCCCCAATGCCGGGCCAACCTTGATCCCAATCGGATTCGCGATTCCCCGAAAGTATTCGACATGCGCGCCATCGGTGTCCAACGTCCGCGCACCGATCCAAGGGAAGTGGGTCGACAGGTTGTACCAACGGTTGCGCAGCGGAACCCAATGCGTTTGCGCCTCTTCATAAGGCAACAGCAAACCCTCGTGAGCCGAGAAGAAGTCCACCCATTCCATCTCGCCAGTGCGCACGCCCAAGACGCTTTCCATAAACCGTAACGATTCCGCAATGCTGCGCACCATCTCGCGATACTCGCCCGCAAGCGGGGAGTGATCGACAAAGTCCAGATCCCAATACTCGGGGTGATGTAGGTCGGCGAACCCGCCGCGTACCATCGCGCGCAGAAAGTTCAACGTGAGAGCGGCGCATTCATATCCGCGAACCATCAGCGCTGGATCCGGGATGCGCGATTCCGGCGTAAACTCCGGCCGGTTGACGACATCGCCGCGATAGCTCGGCAGTTTCACTCCATCGCGAGTTTCCGAATCGTCCGAACGCGGTTTGGCATACTGACCGGCAAAGCGCCCGATACGCGTCACCGGCTTCTTGCCACCGTTAATCAACACCAGGCTCATCTGCAAAAGAATTTTGAGCTTGTTGGTGATGGGCAGGGTCGCGCAATCGTCGAAACGCTCCGCACAATCTCCGCCTTGCAAAACGAAACGCTTGCCGACGGCAGCTTCCGCCAATTGCTTCTGCAACGCGCCAATTTCCCATGCGGTCACCAGTGGAGGCATCGCGGCGAGCTTGCGCACAGCAGCATGAAAAGCATTTGGATCGGGATAGTTCGGTTGTTGAGTGGCTGGCTTCAAACGCCAGGAATTGCGAGCCCAGTCTTTGATCACGAAGTTCCATCGTGCCATATCACGCGGGTTCGCCGCTCACGATATAATTCGGGAATCCATTCGTTTACAAGGAGAGCCCCGTCGATGCGCCTGCTGGTCCTCGTCCTGACTGCGACTATCGCACTCTTGGCTGCCGATACCAAGACCAAAGAGTTCACGCCGCAACAACGCCGTTGGTGGTCTTTGCAGAAGGTTGTCAAGCCGGAAGTTCCGACAATGAAAGCGTGGGCACGAAATCCTGTCGACGCGTTCGTGCTGGCCAAACTCGAAGAAAAAGGTATCGGTCCAAACCCGCAAGCGGACAAACGTACGCTGTTGCGGAGGTTGTCCCTCGACCTGACCGGGCTTCCGCCCACGCCTGAAGAGACGCAGGCTTTTCTCGCTGACACATCCGTCGGCGCTTACGAGAAGCAAGTCGAGCGGCTGTTGGCATCGCCGCAGTATGGCGAACGCTGGGCTCGCCACTGGCTCGATCTCGCTCGTTATGCGGATTCCAACGGATTTAAAGCCGATGAAACGCGCCCGCACATTTGGCGTTATCGGGACTACGTCATCAAGTCGTTCACCGATGACAAGCCTTACGATCGCTTTGTGCGCGAACAGATCGCAGGCGATGAGATGTATCCGGTCGATCTCGACGCCGTGGTTGCAGTCGGTTTCAATCGTCACTTTCCCGATGAGAGCAACGCGGCCAATATCATGCTGCGCCGACAGGAACTGCTGAACGACATCACCGATACCGTGGCATCCACTTTCATGGGAATGACCGTCGGCTGCGCGCGCTGCCACGATCACAAGTTCGATCCGATCCTGCACAAAGACTACTACCGGCTTTCCGCCTTCTTTGCCAACACACGCTTGCATGACGATGCAGTGCTAATGCCGACGGCCCAGCAAAAAGAGTGGCAGGCTCGCTACGACATCTGGGATGCCAAGACAAAAGCGGTTCGCGACGAGATGGCAAAGCTGCGCAGAGCGCCCTACGACGCGTTTTATGCCGAACGCATGTCGCGCTTCCCGGAAGAGATTCAGGACGTCATCAAGATGCCCGCAGCCAAGCGGACGCCCTATCAATGGCACATGTATCTCAAGGCCAAAGATCAGGTCGAGTTCTCTGACGAGGAAGTCGCGCGTAGACTGAAAGGCGAGCCGGCCAAGCGTTACAAAGAACTCGAAGCGGAGCTCGCTGTGTTCAAAGACAGCAAGCCGGAACCGCGTCCGATCGCGCAGACGCTCACCGATTTCGATGGCATCGCGCCGCCCACCCATGTTTTGACCGGCGGCAACTATCTCGCACCGACAGAGGAGGTCGAACCGGGGTTCTTGAGTATCCTCGATCCTTCGAACGCCAAGTACGTGAAACGTCGCACTGCCCTCGCCGAATGGCTCACCAGCAAGGACAATCCACTCACGGCGCGCGTGATGGTGAATCGACTTTGGCATCATCATTTTGGACGCGGCATCGTCGCGACTCCGTCCGACTTCGGCGTGATGGGCGAACGTCCAGCCAACAAAGAACTACTCGACTGGTTAGCGGCTACGTTCACCGAAAAGAAGTGGAGCATGAAAGAAATGCATCGCCTCATGGTGAACAGCGCTACTTATCAACAGGATTCGGCGTTCAACGAGGCTTCCGCCAAGATCGACCCTGACAACAAGTACCAGTGGCGCTTTTCGCGACGCCGTCTCGAAGGTGAAGCGGTGCGTGATTCGATGCTGGCAGTGAGCGGCGCGTTGAACCTCAAGGCCAGCGGACCCGGGGTCTTCCCTCCCCTGCCTCCCGGCATGGAAACTCGAGGTGGATGGAAAAAGAATGAAGCTGAATCCGAATCGAACCGCAGATCCGTATACATATTTGTGAGGCGAAACACACGTTATCCGATGCTGGAAGCGTTCGACATGCCCGATACACATGAATCTTGCGCGCGGCGTTCGCAAACCATCTCGCCTTCGCAGTCGCTGGATCTGCTCAACAACGAAGTCATCTTGGGCTGGGCGAAAGCCTTTGCCGCAAGAGTCGGCAACGATGGCGGCATGTCGCAGGATGCTCAGATCGACCGTGCGTTCAAGCTCGCCTATTCAAGATCGGCCACTGCCGACGAGCGAAAGATGAGCGTGGATTTTCTCGCGAGGCAGCAGAATATCACCGGCAGCAAAGAGCAGTCTCTCGCAGACCTCTGCCACATGCTGCTCAACGCGAACGAGTTTCTTTACCTGAACTAACGCCATGCTGACGAAACTGCAACATCACTGGCCAGTGCGTTCCCGCCGCGAGTTCTTTACCCAAGCAGGATCCGGCATCGCGGGCATGGCCCTCGCGAACCTACTGCAAGGCGCAACGCCTGCGGGTCCCATCGGTCCGCATCATACTCCGAAGGCGAAGTCCGTGATCTTCCTGTTTATGGAAGGCGGCCCCAGCCATATCGATCTCTTTGATCCAAAGCCGAAGCTGCAAGATCTTGCGGGCCAGCCAATGCCAGCATCTTTCGGCAAGCTGATCACTGCCATGGGAACCGGCAGCAACACCATCATGCCATCGCAGCGCGTCTTCAAGCAGCATGGCCAAGCCGGAACCTGGGTCTCGGACTGGTATCCCGAAATCGCCAAGCACGTCGACGATATCGCTGTTTTGCGATCTTGCTGGGCCGATGGACTCAACCACGTTGGCTCGGTCTGTCAGATGAACACCGGCGACATCCTCGCCGGACGCCCCGCTCTGGGTGCGTGGACCAACTACGGACTCGGCGCACTCAACAAGAACCTGCCGTCGTTCGTCGTCCTCGCCGACGACAAAGAGCCGCTCGGTGGAGGCAAGAACTGGTCCAGCGGATTCTTACCCGCAAGCTTTCAAGGCACGCAGTTCCGCCAGGGCGATACGCCGATTTTACATTTGAAGCCTCCTAAGGGCGTGAGCGATGAGCAACAGCGCAGCAAGTTACAGTTCTTGCGTCAGCTCAACGAAAACTTCGGCGCGTCGCGGCAAGAGGACACCGAACTAGAGGCGCGCATCCGCTCTTATGAGCTCGCCTATGAGATGCAATCGGCGGGAACCGAAGCAGTCGACATCAGCAAGGAATCGGAATCCACCAAGAACCTCTACGGCATGGATAGGCCCGAAACAGAGGTCTTCGGACGCAACTGCCTACTCGCTCGAAGGCTGGTGGAACGCGGCGTCCGGTTCGTAGAACTCTATTGTGGATCTGGATCCGGCTGGGATGCGCACGCCAACATTGAAGGCAATCATAGCAAGTGGTGCCGGGCTTCCGATAAGCCAGTCGCCGGATTGCTCGCCGACCTGAAATCTCGTGGGCTGCTGAAAGACACGCTGATCGTTTGGGGCGGCGAATTCGGCCGCACTCCTTTCAACGAAAAGGGCAACGGACGCGATCACAATCCGTGGGGATTCACGATGTGGTTCGCTGGAGGCGGCGTCAAGCCGGGCATCACCGTCGGCACAACTGACGAAATTGGGCTCCGCGCAGTCGAACGTCGGGCGCATGTCCACGACATCCACGCCACGATCTTGCATCTGCTGGGACTCGACCACATTCGCACCACATACATGCACAACGGCCGAGCTGAACGTCCCACCATTACGGACGGCGAAGTCATTAAGGAACTGCTGTCGTGATCGTCTGGCTCATTGATTTTCTGCTTCCGTTTCTATCGGCAATCCTTCGTTTTAAAGACGATGGAGCCTTGGTCGAACGCCTGCGCCGCCGAGATCCTGACGCGATGGGCGAACTCTACGATCGCTACGGCAAGCTTGCCTTCTCGGTCATCTTCCGTATCGTCCGCAATCAAAGCACGGCAGAAGATCTGCTGCAGGAAACCTTCTTGCGGGTCTGGAACCGCGTGCAGGCCTTCGACGCCGAAAAGGGTGCCCTCGGCCCTTGGATCCTCACCGTGGGACGCAACCGCGCGATCGACTACCTCCGGTCAGTCGACGGAAGGATGGCGAAGAGTTCGCTGGAAATCGAAAAGATGGAAGCGCCGCGCGTCTTCAGCGATATGGAAACGAAGCTCTTCGACCAAGATCGCATTCAGAGTTTGAAGGGTGCTTTTGAAAAACTGAATCCAAATCAGCGTATGGTGATTGAGCTGGCTTACTTCGAAGGGCTTTCTCAAAGCGAAATGGCGGAGAAGATGAACCAGCCGCTCGGTACCGTCAAGACTTGGGTTCGAAGTGCCTTGAAGGCGTTGCGGGATGAGATCGGCGCGCAAGAGGCGGTAGCGTCATGAACTGCTCCGAGCTCAGCGATCTCTACGAACTCTATGCACTGGGCGCTATTGAAAACGAGGAGCGTCTGGAACTGGACGCCCATATGGCGAGGGAATGTCCCAACTGCTCGGTTGGAGTCAAGAGGGCTTTGGCAATGAACGCGGTAATCGAGTCACTCGTGCCGGAGGTCGCACCATCGCGGCAGCTGCGCGACCGGGTGCTGGCAAGCGTTGGAGCACGCAAGCAGCGCGGATTTACCTGGTGGCCCGTGTGGGCGCTGGCAACGGCGGGCATGCTGGTCGCAGCACTCACTTTCTCGTTCCGCGAGCAGGAAACCGGTAAGCAGTTGGCACAGGCTCGTCAGGTGATGAACCAGCAGTCGTTGGATCTGGAACGTTCCAAGCAGATTCTGAGCTTTCTCGATCAGCCGGAAACCAAACAGGTTGGGTTCGACGGCAAGACCATGCGTCCACCGCGGGGTAACTTCTTTGTCAATCCCAAGATAGGCGTGCTCATGATCGCCCAGAACCTGCCCAGGCTCCCCTCGGGCAAGACGTATCAGATGTGGGTTATCCCCAAGGGCAAGGATCCGATGCCTGCTGGCATATTCCAGTCGGATGACTCCGGCAATGTCACGCACTTGCAGAACCGCCCTATTGACCTCGCCACCATCGGAGCTATGGCTGTGAGCGTCGAACCCGAAGGCGGATCGTTGAAGCCTACTGAAGTCATCATTGTTGCTCCCGTCACGGCCGGCCTTTGATCCTGCAGAGACTCTCGCTGACCCAGTGGATGCTGATCGCCATGGCGCTCGGCATCCTACTGGGTTTTGCGGATCCAGCTCATGCCGAACAACTTGAGGTGATCAGCAACATTTTTCTGAGACTGATCAAGTCGATCATCGCTCCTGTGTTGTTCGGCGTCCTGGTTTCGTCCATCGCAGCATCCACGAGCTTGGCGGAACTCGGCAGGCTTGGCTGGAAATCCGTCCTTTACTTCGAGGCCGTGACGAGCATCGCACTCTTGATGGGATGGGCCGCGATTGCAATCTTCCGCCCGGGCGACGGCGTCCACATCGCGGCGGCCAATACACAAGCGCCGCCCACACTTTCTTTCGCTGGAGTTGTGGAAGCATCTTTCCCTACCAGCATCTTCGACGCGATGGCGCGAGGCGATGTGCTGCAGATCGTGATCTTTTGCATGATCTTCGGTGTGGCGTGCCAGTCGATTGGAACCAGGCAATCCGCATCGGTGGTGGCCTTTGCCGAGGCAATCACGGCGATTGCTTTTCGCTATACGAATTACATCATGTATCTCGCGCCGCTGGGCGTTTTCGCCGCGATTTCGGTCACCGTTGCTCGAAGCGGATTGGATTCGCTGAAGGGCCTCGCCATGTTCATCGTCGCCGCATGGATCACGCAGTGCCTCTACATGATCCTGGTGCAAGGCGGCAGCCTGCTCATCGCGCGCATTCCTATCGCGCGTTTTTTGCAGTTCGCCAAAGAGCCGTTTCTGGTGGCGTTCGCGACGACTTCGTCGGCCGCCGCTCTTCCCAAGACTTTGGAAAACATGGAGGCTTTCGGTGTGCCCAAACGCATCGTTGCCGTGGTGACTCCAATGTCGCTGACCTTCAACATGAGTGGAAGCTGCATCCATCTCGCGATGTGTGCCTTCTTCGTCGTACAAGCGACAGGCATGCCGATTTCGACTTCGACGACGCTTCTGATTCTGCTCACATTGAAGCTCACAAGCAAGGGCGTCGCCGGGATTCCGCGCGCCAACTTCGTGATCTTGAGCGGACTCTTCTCTACCTTCGGACTCGCTCCCGGAGGGCTCACCGTTCTGCTGGGCATCGACGCTATCATTGACATGATCCGCACCAGCGTGAACGTGATGGGTCACTGTGCCGCCTCACCGGTGATCGCCCGCTGGGAAGGTGCCGAACCAAAGTTACAATAAAAGATTACATGGTCAGAAAACTCAGCGACCTGTCGGGCATTGGCAATGCCATGCTGGCCGACTTCGAACGCCTCGGCATCAAGTCCGTGCCGGATCTGGCACTAGCTGAAGCCAAGGACCTTTACGACCGGCTCTGCCAACTCTCCGGCAGCCGGCAGGATCCTTGTGTCTACGATACATTCCGTTGCGCCATTGAACAGGCACGCAACCCCGATCTCGAACCCGCCAAGCGCAACTGGTGGTATTGGAGCGGAGTGAGGAAAGCCGAAGGACATGTCCTCTAGCAGTTACCTACGCTGTTTCAACCCGCAATGCGCGGCGCAGTTCCCAACCAAAGAAATTCTCTACAATTGCCCGAAGTGCGGCGGCTTACTTGAGGCTGGCTACACGGCACCCATCGACGCAGTGTCGCTGAAGCGCACCTTCCGC
>CAZCPL010000060.1:12935-26424 GCA_964500255.1 uncultured Solibacteraceae bacterium
AGCGGCGAATGGACAATGCGCCCATCAACCAGAGCGGCGTCTGGCGCTATCGCGAGTTGTTTCCCTTTCTCGACGACGAACGCCACATCATTACGTTGCGTGAAGGAAACACGCCTTTGCTCGATGCCCCGAAAGCCGCGCAATATGGTGGACTCGACAAGGTCGTGTTTAAGCATCAGGGCTTTAACCCCACGGGATCGTTCAAAGACAATGGCATGACTTGTGGCGCGTCGCAGGCCCGCAGTTTGAGCATGCAGCGCGTCGCTTGCGTATCCACGGGCAACACGTCGGCATCGATGGCGGCCTATGCCAGCGCAGGTGGGTTGACGCCGATCATCTTCATCCCGCACGGCAACATTTCCTATGGCAAGCTCGCGCAGGCGCTCGAATACGGCGCGCAGACGCTGCAGGTGGAAGCCAACTTCGATCAGATACTGGCGCTCGTGCGCGTGCTCGCCGAACGCCTGGGCATTTATCTGCTGAACTCGATCAATCCGTTCCGTATAGAAGGGCAGAAGAGCATCGCCATAGAGATGATGGATCAGCGCGATTGGAACGTGCCGGATTGGATCGTGCTGCCCGGAGGCAACCTCGGCAACATTTCCGCACTCGGCAAGGCTCTGCGCGAGCTGCATTCGTACGGCTTCATCGACAAGCTGCCGAAGCTCGCCGTTGTGCAGGCAGATGGCTCTGCACCGTTTCATGACTACATGCATGGAGAGAAGAAGGAATTCCACTCGATCGTGCATCCTGAAACCTTGGCCACGGCGATCAAGATCGGCGATCCGGTTTCGTGGCCGAAAGCCGAGTACGAACTCAGCGTGATGGGCGGAACCGTCGAACGCGCCAACGAACAAGAAATCGCGGATGCCAAAGCTGTCATCGGCGCTTGTGGGATCGGGTGCGAACCTGCGTCCGCCGCGACGCTCGCGGGCATCCGCAAGCTGACGGCGAAGGGCATCGTCAAGGCCCACGAAGACGTGGTCGCGATCCTGACGGGCAACGTATTGAAGGATCCCGACTACATCTATCGCTACCACACGGGTGCTCTGGAAGCCCCTGACAAGACGCCGATTCATCCGACGTTTGGAAATAGGCCGACGGTGGTTCCGAATGACGCCGATGCAATCGCAAGGCTGCTGAGCTAACTCACCGGAACTTCCACCGTCGAGGCAACAGACTCCCGCAAAAGAGATCGAACGAATTGCGGCAATTGGATGATGCCCAAAGCACTTCGAAGGGAAGTTAAGCAGAGTGGACTCCAGGCTCCCTCCAGACAAAACGCTCACCATGTTGCATCACATGATGAGGACAGCCAATCGCAGCGGCTTCGCGCACGAAATCCGCAGGATTAGCCGTGTTGAACGTAAACATGTCGTAGTGACAGGGGATGACCATGCGCGCTCCGATTTCGCGCCCGAGCCAAGCGGCTTCGTGCGCATTGAGATTGCCTGCAACGCGCCGTTCAGTGGCACGCCCGTTGATCGGAAGAAAAGCAACGTCGATATCGAAGGGCTTCAACGTCTCTACCATCCCGTCGTACAGAAGCGTGTCGCCAGAATGATAGAACGTGAAGTTTCCGAACTTGACTACATAGCCCAGATACTCGGGCGTCAGTTCCTCATGCTTTGCGGGGACTGCATGAAACTCAAACGGACCAACCGTGCAAGACCCGCCAACCGCAAGCCCCTTGGGCCACTGCGGATCGCACCCCAAACGTTGCGTGACGAATGCGCGATTGGCCTCAGGAATGACGAGTCCCTTAGGCTTCATCGACAACAAAGTCTCGGTATCGAGATGATCGGTGTGGTTGTGTGTCGACGTCGCAACATCGACGAACGACAACAACGAGGGCTCCACAACCAATGGTCTTATGCGGATATGCGGCTTGTCAGTGGCCGCGTACTTGCGCGTCAGCGAGTCAGAAAGATAGGGATCGAAGCACAGCCACGAGCCCTCATACAAAATGAGAAATCCGCTCTGGCCAAGCCACCAGATCGCGACCTCGCCAGTTGCGGCCGGAGTCAAATCGATCATAAGCCCAGTTCGCCGCGGACAATCCCAACACCTTCCACCATTGCGTGCAGTTTCTTCTTCGCCGCCCAGCGCGCGGTCTGCGAGAGTCCGCAATCCGGCGCGAACGACAGCTTTTCGGCCGGTGCGTACCGCAAGCAGCGATGGACCCTTTCCGCAATCTCGACAGGGGTCTCGATGTAGTAGCTCTTCACATCGACGATGCCGACAGCGACGTTCGTCCGCTCGGCGATTCTGCCGATCACCTCGAGTTCCGCGAACTCGCGAGAAGCCATTTCCAGATGGATCTCATCCGCATGCAGATCCAGAAACGCCGGAAACATCGGCGCGTACTGCCGCGGACCCACCGCGCGCGCCTTGTAGTTCCCAAAGCAAAGATGGGTCGACAAAACGCACTTGCCGCGAACCGATTCGACCGTGCGGTTGAAGATATCGACAAACCGCTGCGGATCCTCTTTGTGCGCATAACAGGACATTGAAGGCTCATCCACACAAATTTCGACGCAGCCCTCTTTGACCAGGCTTTCGAGTTCGCGGCGAACGAGCGGCAGCAGCGCTTCGGTTACGGCCCAGCGGTCTTTGTATGCGCCACCGGGAAGCAAGCGTCCGCTCAACGTATAAGGACCGGGGACGCTCATCTTCAACACGGGTCCGGCAGGGGCAAGCCTCCTCAGGCGTCGAAATTCGGCAACTGAACCCAGCCCTCGCAACGATTTCAACTCGCCGGTGATTGCATGCTTGCCGCGCTGATCGTGCGCAGGTGGTCCAAAGCGACGCGGCGCTTGCGGCTCGATGGATATGCCCTCAATAAGACCGTAGAACGACAGGTTAAAGTCGAAGCGAGTTTGCTCACCGTCACTGATCACATCGAGTCCGGCGGCCACCTGATCCATGATCGCGACCATCGCGGCATCGTCCTGCATCTCTGCGATATCGTCCGCGCCGAAGCGATCCAGGTGCTCGGAGGCGAACTCAACCCAGCCCGGAAACGGGTAGCTACCAACTATCGTGGTTCGCAGAGGCCTCATGTCAAACTCCAGCCGGCATCCACTCTCAGCACTTGTCCCGTGATGTGACGGGACTCTTCACTCAACAAAAACAGCGCCGCCGCCGCAACATCGCTTGCCTCCAAAATGCCTTTCGAAAGCGGCTGCTTGCGTTCGACAAATGCCATGATCTCTTCATTGGTTTGCGCGCGTTCACTCATCGGCGTCCTCACTAAGCCCGGCGCAACGACGTTCAATCGAATGCCGTACGATGCGTAATAAGCAGCAGCCGCGCGTGTCATCGAAACAATCGCCCCCTTCGACGCCGAATAGGCATAAGTCGAAAAATAGGACGGCTCGGGCGAATCCGAGAGCACGCTGCCAACGTTCACAATCGCTCCACCTCGAGAAGACGCCATCCAACGCCGGATCAACGCGCGATTTGTCAGAAACGCGGTCCCCGTGTTGGACTTCATCGTCGCCTCAAACCCATCGACCGTGCACTCATGCAACGGGCCATCGCCAAATCGACGCCCACTAATACCGGCGACGTGAAACAGCCCATCGATGCCACTGAGTTCATCCCATGCGGTGGCAATGCTCGTATCGACCGTCCGTTCGTCGCGCAGATCTCCTCGAAAATCGGCAGAATCATCGAGTCCGATGGAAAAGACACGATGTCCTTTCGCCAGTGCCAGCGATGCAGTGGCGGCGGCGATGCCTGTGGAACCAGTGATGACGAGGTTCATTGGTACTTCACGCGAATCCATCTCTTCGACCGCATGCTTTCATAGCCGCTATCGAGAATGCTGTTGACGATGTAGCCATCTTCGTAGGTCTCGCGGGGCGTTCGAAAATCGCGAACGCACTCCACAAAATGCCGCATTTCAGCCTGATATCCGTAAGCGAATGCCTCTTCTGGCAGCGCGCGGGTCCAGCCGAAATCGATGTCCGCTTTCTCGATTACATAGCCCGCACCTTTGGTTGTGAAGGACGCCATCGGCGTACTCCGCGTGACGTCGGTGAAGATGGATCCCTCGTCGCCGTGGATCTCGTTGCGCAGGTCGAGTCCACCTTTGGTGGTCCAGGAAAGTTCGCAATGCCCGATGCCACCGGTTTCGAACTTCAGCACGAGCAGCGCATTATCCTCGCCCTTGGTCTTCTTCGTATGCACGAGATTTGCGCCCCAGGCCATCACTTCTACGACCTTGTTCTCTTTGCCGAAAAAGTAACGCGCCGCTTCAACGCAGTGGCAGGCGAGATCGTTCATCGCGCCACCACCGGTCTTTTCGATATCCCAGAAGTGCGGACTATGAGGACCCGAATGCGACTCGCGCGAACGCACCCACAACACGCGTCCTACGCCGCCCTGCTCAATGGTTTCGCGGGCCTTCACTACACAAGGAGAGAAGACCTCGGTTTCCGCATAGCCATGCATCGCGCCGGACTTCTTCGCGGCAACCAGCATCTGTTTCGCTTCTTTGCGATCGCGCCCCAGAGGCTTGGTGCATACCTGATTCCGCTTGGCTTTCGACAATTGCAGCGATATGGGCAAGTGCATCTCATTGGGCAACGCAATGATATACAGATCGATGTCGCTACGCGCGATCGCAGCATCGATATCGGTGGTCGATTCCGGAATCCGCCAGCGCGAAGAGAAGGCCATCGCCTTCTTCGCATCGCGCGAATAGTTGACGACGACCTCGTGGCCGTTGACATTCGCAAGCCCTTGCAGATAGAACTCCGCAACGAACCCCGAACCGAGCATTGCGACTTTGACCATGGCATTTACTCGTAGAGGTGCTTCAACGAAACCCGGTATGCTTCGTAAAAGCGATCGAGCTGTTCGTTCGCGCTGACGTTGCCGACAAACTGATGAGATGGCAACAGCACCGGCTTGTATCCCTTGCCCAACAGCCGTTCCGCAGTCTCGCAACGCAGCATGTTGATGATCATGCCGCCGGTCACAGTGGACGTGGGCCCTGTTCGCCATTCGAGGCCTTCGAGTTCGACGACACAATCTCCGGGCGGACAATGGTTGTCGATGACGATGTCCGCGTAATCGATCAGTTTCTTGCCGGAAGAGTGTCCCGAAGGCGCATTCTCGCAGTGCTTGCGGGCAACGATGGCGATGACGGGGAGTCCGCGCTTCTGCGCGCCAGAGGCCATTTCGACAATCACGGGACGGATGCCCGAGGTCGAGATGACGATAAAAGCATCGTGGGGACCGAACTTGAATCCCTTGAGGATCTCTTCGGAATAGCCTTCGAACTTTTCGAGATGCAGCGGGGCGCGAAGCCCGTTCATGCCGATGATATTCGCGTGATTCGACAGCGCGAGTTCAGCCATTGCAACCCAACCGGCGTAGCATCCCTGGCGCGGCGTCATCTCTTCGCACATCATTCGAGAGTGTCCGTTGCCGAATAGAAAGATGAGACCGCCTTTGGAAATGCGATCGGCACAGAGTTCCGCCGCGCAAAGGATGTTTTCCTTTTCGTCGCGATAGAGTTCCTGCACCAGCGCATTGGTGCGTTCAAAGTAAGTATCGAGAGCACTCATACGCGTCGGATCTCCACGCCACGCTTGCGGTATGCGGCGAGCATCCGCTCACTCGCACCCGTATCTGTAATGATCAAGTCGATATCCTCCAAAGGACTTAGAAAGTTATTGGCAACGATAGAAAACTTCGTATGGTCAGCCACCAGAATCTTTCGCCTCGCCTGTTTGAGAAAGAGGCGGTTCACGGCGGCTTCTTCCAGGTGCGAATCGGTGAGCCCGCGCTCCGGATGAATGCCAGTAACCGAAAAGAACACTTGGTCGAAATACATCTCGCTCAATGAGTTCAGCGCCGTAGGCCCAGTCAGAGAGAACCAGCCTCCGTTGAGCACTCCACCCGTGACAAAGATCTTCACTTCGTTGCGACGCGAGAGTTCCAGTGCGATGTTGAGCGTGTTCGTGACAGCGGTCACGCCCTGTACGGGCGGCATTGCTCGCACCACGTGCGTCGTAGTCGTGCCCGCCCCAAATGCAACGGTTTGGCCGGCGAGAATCAACTTCGCCGCTGCGGCACCGATACGGCGCTTCTCGTCCGCCATCCGGCGAATCTGATCTTGAAACGTGGAATCCGGACGGAATGAATCATGAACCACCGGATCCGTCGCCACCGCGGAACCGTGCTCGCGCTTCAACAAGCCGCGCCGTTCCAGTTCGCTCAGGTCGCGTCGGATCGTCGCGGCAGAAGTCCGCATCTTCGCGGCAAGCTTTTCCACAGAAATCTTGCCCGAGCGGTGGATGGTGTCGAGAATGATCGAAGCTCTGGTCTCGGGAGTCAGATACAGTCACAATACAACAGAAACGATGTTCATTTCAAGCTGAAATGAACACGACTTCTGGCGGCTTCTCACATGGGCTTACACTGAAGCCGTCAACATGAGTAGCGTTCTTGGAATCGACATCGGCGGCACGCAGATTAAGGCTGGTGTGGTGTCCGTTACAGGCGAAGTCTTGCGGGCAGCCCGCACGAATACGCCTTCAACTTTTGAGGCATTCGCCGAGGCGATGCGTGGAATCATCGCCGAACTCGATCCCGTTGGCATTGTCGGCGTGGGCATCGGGTGCAAGGGAATCATCCATCCAACGGACACAAGCATCGTCCAATCGCCGGGGCCGATCCGCTATCTCGAGGGGCACAAGCTTTCACAATTCGTGCCGCAGGGTGTGCCGGTCTATGCGGACAACGATGCTCGTGTGGCACTCGCGGGCGAAATGGTTTGGGGTGCCGCGAAGGGCCGACAAAACGCGTTGATGCTCACGCTGGGTACAGGCGTCGGTGGAGGTATCCTCGCAGAGGGACGCATGGTACGAGGTGCGTCGGGCATTGCAGGGCACCTGGGACACTACACGGTGGATCCCGAGGGTCCGCTGTGTATCTGCGGCAACCGCGGCTGCCTTGAAACGTACTTTTCCGCGCGATCCATTGAAAGCGCTGCGGCGGCGGTGTTGCATCGTGCGGCGACTACATCCATGTCCGGGGCGCCAAGCTGCCGCGAAGTCTTCGAACATGCCGGGCAAGGGGATCGTGCAGCTTCGATGATCGTCAAACAGGCTACCGCCAAGCTCGCGGGTGCCGTCGCAGGCATGTTTCTCATGTTCGATCCGGAAATTCTGATCGTCGGCGGGCAGGTTGCCGCTGCCGGAGAAGCGCTTTTTGGACCCTTGCGCGACGACATCTGGGAACGGACGCACCATTTTCTCGGACGCGCGATTCCGATTTTGCCTTCAGAGGTCGCGACCGGTGTTGTCGGCGCCGCGGCGCTGGTGCTTGCCAAGCATCACTGAACCAGTTCAAGAATGCCGAACTTCTCGGGTGTGTGATACGAAGGGTTTCCCGTCTCGCGCCAAGCGAAGAACTTGCGATCCTTCGGACCATCCTCAATCCGATAAAAGTTCGCGCGGAACTTCGCCCCAGCGACGGGAGGCTTCTTGGTGACTGACTTCCAGGGCACGCGCATCACACAATACCAGACCTTGTTCTCTTTATCGACGCGCGTTGCCGACTGCATGCCGGAGTTCCACTTCTGGTCGAACTTCTTCTCATCTTTTCGGATATCCAAGTCAACCCATTCGTTCTGGGGCGATACTTCGTACTCCTTGTAACGCTGGATATTCTCAAAATCGTCGCCGATGAACAACTCGACGACATCGAAATCCCAAAGCTTGTCGGTATCCTTCTGCGTTTGCGGATTCGGCCTCAGGTACAACTTCTGGTAAGGCGACACATAGAACACGTACAGGTGCTTCTTGGTCCACTTCACGCGAACCTCAGTCGCTGGCTGAGCATGAGGCTCACCTCGCGGACCCTTGTCGAACTCCGCGACTTCGGCCTTGGCCCAAAACGCCGACTTCGGGTTCATATCGAAGCCGGGGTCGCGCTTGGCAAAGCCCGCCGTGATCGCGCCATCGGCCGCAACCAGGCACAGAGCAAGAGTCAGAATCATCGGGTAAAGTCTTCCAGCGAGCCGCGTTGCAGCGTGTATCGGCCATTGCCATCGTAGTCAGTCACGCAATAGCCGTCGGCAATGAGTTCCGAAAACCGCGATCGAGTGGACTTGCGCCAGTTCCACTGTTCCTCATTCGATAAAGAGTCGATATCGCGCGGAATCTCGACCACTTCCCCTGCGCCTTGGCTCGAAACCATGCGCTCGCGGTCGAGGATCCAGGTGATCCAAAGCCGGTCCGTTCCAATCGAGTGCAAAAAGCTGGAAGTCGTCTCGCCGTAGAAGTTCACACGATACTCGTTCGACAACGCGCCGAGCTTGCGAAAGTTGAAATAGGCGTTGCGGCTGCGAAGTGGATCGAAGGTCCAGGTGATGTGCTTAATCCCCATTGCCAGCGCGCGTTCGCGCTGCTCCATTTTTAGCGCATGGCCCAAACCTCGGTCGCGATACGCTTCGCGCACCGCTAGCATGTCGGAGTGAATTTCCAAATGCCCGTGCCGACAGCCGACGAATCCGGAGTTGAAGGCGACTAACTCAGTGCCTTCGAACACCCCCACTAAGACGCCGCCAATCTCGAGCATTACGCGCAATATCGAGCCAGAGACGACGTCCAAATCCGAAAAGCCCCAGACTTCGCGCTGCAACTGTTCGACTGCCGCCAAATCCGTGTCCGATCGAAGATCCCGTATCTGCATATGCCGGAACTCAGATTAGCACCGCTACAATAGAAACAGGCTCAATGAAGAAGTTCTATATCGAAACGTTCGGTTGCCAGATGAACGTGCACGATTCCGAAAAGGTTATCGGAACACTGGTCACAGACGGCTACTCGCAGGTCGAGACCGTCGAAGAGGCCGACTTGATCCTCTACAACACCTGCTCGATTCGCGACAAGGCCGAACAGAAAGTCTTCAATCGCCTGCAGAACTTCCGCAAAGACTCGCTCAAAGACAAAACATTCGCGGTGATCGGCTGTGTCGCCCAACAGGAAGGCGAGAAGATCTTTGAGCGCGCCCCACACGTGAGCCTGGTGGCCGGTTCGGCAAGCTACAACAAGCTTTCGCAGATGCTGGTCCAATTGGAAGCTGGCAACAAGCGCGTCACCGGATTGAGCCTCGACACCGACGAGACCTTCGAGACCCCGTTTGCACGCCGCGACAATCCGCACAGGGCATACTTGACGATTATTGAAGGTTGCGACAAGAGTTGCGCCTATTGCGTGGTGCCCTTCACTCGTGGACCCGAGCGTAGCCGAACCAGCGAGAGCGTGCTTGAGGAAATGCGCGAACTCGCAACGATGGGCTATACCGACGTCCAACTGCTCGGGCAAAACGTGAACAGCTATCGCGATCCCTCGCCTGCCGGTCTCAACTTTGCGCAGCTCTTGCGCGCGACTGGCGAGATTCCCGGCATCCGTCGCGTGCGATTCACCACATCGCATCCAAGGGATTTCACGAAGGAGATCGTGGACGTGATCGCAGCGAATCCGGTGCTTTGCAATCATATTCACCTGCCCGTTCAGTCGGGTTCCACGGAAATCTTGAGCAAGATGCGGCGTCAGTATACGCGCGACGAGTATCTGCAACGCATCGAATGGATGAAAAGCTGCGGCCGCGACATCGCGATCACGACCGACGTTATAGTCGGATTTCCTGGCGAGACAGAGGCCGATCTCAACGACACACTCTCGCTGCTCGCCGAAGTGCAGTACGATTCAGTCTTCACCTTCAAGTATTCGAGGCGGCCGAACACTCCGGCGTTGGCTCTGGAAGAACAGATCGACGAAGCGGAAAAGGTCCGTCGCTTGGCTGTGGTGATGGAATGGCAGCGGCAGATTCAGATTGGCCGCAACGCGAACTACGTGGGCAAAATCGAAGAAGTGATGGTGGAAGGGTTCAACAAGGCGACGGGACAGTGGATTGGCCGGACGAGTCAGAACAAAACCCTGAACTTTTTGCACTATTCAGGCGATGAGCATCTAGTGGGGAAGTATCTGCAAGCGAGAGTGACCCGGGCGGGCCCGAACTCTTTGGCCGGTGAAAGCGTACAGTAGGGACAGGAGGGGCACATGGAAGTTGAAATGAAAATCCGAGGTCTAATGATGGATCCGGTCACGAATATGCCGATTGTGGTGTTGAAAGACGTCACCGGCGGCAGCATCCTCCCCATCTGGGTGGGCATCTACGAAGCCAACGCGATCGCGCTCGAAATCGAGAAGGTCAGCACGCCTCGTCCGATGACGCACGATTTGATCAAGCTGCTGTTGATGGGTCTCGAAACAGGTGTTCGCAAAGTGGTGGTCAATGAGTTAAAGGATGACACCTTCTATGCGGTCATCTGGCTCGAACGCGACGGCCAACTCATCAGTATCGATTCTCGTCCCAGTGACGCGCTCGCCATCGCGCTGCGGCTCGATTGCCCGATCTACGTGGAAGAGACCGTACTGACCACATCCAAGGCTGCCAATTCCGTCTCCGACAAGGTGAATAGCGACGAGATGCGTCGCTGGCTCGAAAACCTGCCGGACGAGGATATGGGCCGTTACAAGATGTAAGCAATGCTTGAGAAACTCGAAAAGCTCGTGGCGGCCGGGATCGAACTGATTCCAGCCGTCGAAGTAACGACTCACTTCATCTTTCAACGCGATGGATTCGTCGCTCTTGTTGAGCGCCGCGGAGACGGCTTCGGCGGAGTTGGATCGTCAGGGCTGCTGACGGAACAAGGCGGACTTGCACCGCTCGTCTGGCGTGGAGAAGAGGCTTTCTTTGTGGGGCGAGGATTCGAGCAGTCGGCGTCGGCTGAAGAAGTAGGGAAACTGCGTGCCTTCGCAGCCGCTCTCAAGGAGGCTCTCGACTAGCGCTTGCGCGGCTTTTTGAACTTCAGCGTGCCTTTACTTTTTGCACTCTTGAGCCTGACCGGCTTGCCACCGCTGGCCTGGCGGGTTCGAACAACGCGTGAGGATGCACCCTTTTTACCCTTAACCGTTTGGCCGGGGTTCATTTCCACGATCTCGTAGTTCGGCTGCTGTTGCGTGGGTGCCGGATCTTGTATGAAGAAGCTTAGCAGGCCGAGGACACACAACGTCATATCGGTGCTATCGGCCCGTAAGTTTCTTAGCTTTAGTCTTAGTCTGCGCTTTAGCCTGCTTTCGCGCTAGCCGCTAGCGGAGCCAAATCGCCGCTATCCGGTGTGATCAACACCTTTTCCAGAACCTTCTCTCCAGTGAACTTCTCTGCAGGATCCAAAGCCCGATGTTCCAGATTCGTGGACAGCTTCGCGTCAGATAGGCGAACGCCATCCGCCTCGGGGATCACGAAATCCGCCTCATGCCCCGCATGGTCCCGAAAAAGTAGATCGGCGTCCGCAATAGCCGGTTCGAATGCCACTAACTAAATAACGCAGAATCTATCCGAATACAAGGCACCCGGCAAGACTGCTCGCGCATAAGCAGCCCGGTCTCCAGAAAGTAGACCTTTGGCGCCTTGATGATCCGCTTGCCGAGGTTCCGCGGAAAGTAGGGTGGAAGAATATAAATGATGCCTGAGGCTTCCAAAACATCCATCCATCTCTCGATGGTGTTTGCAGACAGTCCCAGATCGCCCGGCAAGACCATCGGACGATACCAATTGTCCAGAACGGCTCGCCAGCAGTTGCATGAAGCGGTTGAACTGAACCAATTCGCGAGCTTGAATTTGCAGACCGGATGTCCCGATCCAGCTAAGTCGCCAACAGACGGGCACTTCCATTGACGATTATCATCGAACCAGGATTCGCCTCATCCACTCGTGTATGCGCCCATAAGGGGGACGCAACGATACTCCAAGCCCAATCCCATGCCTTCTGAACACGGGCTTCAAACGACTGCAGGCATCGAATCCCGCCTGCCCGTGATAAGCGCCGAACCCACTCGCGCCCGCCCCGCCAAACGGCAGATTCTCCGCAACGATGTGCACGAGTGTGTCGTTCACGCAGACCCCACCGGCAACGGTTTCCTTCAGGACGCGATCAATCACTCGCTCCGAAGAAGCAAACAGATACAGCGCCAGCGGGCGCGGGCGCGAATTCACATACGCGATCGCATCCGTCAGTTCCGCATAGGTCACCACCGGCAGAATCGGACCGAAAATCTCCTCCTGCATGACCTTCAAACGATCCGGAGGATCCAGCAGCAACACCGGCGGCATGCGGCGTCCTTCGGACAAACCAAGTTCGATCACCTCGCAATCGGAAGCGCGCGCTTCCTCGACGTAAGCCTTCAATCGCTGAAACTGCCGGTCGTTGATGATGGACGTGTAGTCCTGATTCGAAGCCGCATTCGGATACTGCGCCGCCACCGCCTCGCGAACCGCGGCGACAAAACGATCCCGCAGGGGCTTGGGAACCAGCACATAGTCGGGAGCGATGCACGTCTGCCCGGCGTTCAAAAGCTTCCCGTAAGCAATCGATGAGGCGGCACGCGAGAGGTTCGCTCCTTCCGCGATCAGCGCCGGAGACTTCCCGCCGAGTTCTAAAGTCAATGGCGTCAGATTCTCGGATGCCGCCTGCATGATCTGCTTGCCAACGGCCGTGGATCCGGTAAAGATCAGATGATCGAGCGGCAGCGATGCGAACGCCTTGCCGGTCTCGGCGTCGCCCTGACAAACCGACACGTGATCGGGGGAAAACGTCTCGGCAATCATCGTAGCCAACAGTTCCGATGTCCGGGGAGTCAGTTCCGAAGGCTTCAACATGACGCGGTTTCCCGCGGCGAGTGCGCCAGCCATCGGCGCAATGGAAACGAATACTGGATAGTTCCAGGACGAGATGACGCCGACAACGCCGACGGGTTGTGGCATCACATAGGCACGACCCGGCTGAAGCGGCCAGTCGAGCGACGCCGGGCGTTCCTGCATCCAATCGTCCACGTGTTCCGCGGCGTGTCGCATTGCGTGAACCGACACGAAGACTTCCGAGTACAAAACCTCTATGCGCGATCGGCCGCCGAAGTCAGCGTCAATCGCCTTCGCCAGATCTTCCTGCTTTCGCAGCAGCGCCTTTCTTAAGCGATCCAAGTTCTCACGACGTTCGCGAGCCGCGGGATAGGGGCTCTTGGAATGCGCAAGGCGCTGGCGATCGAAGACAGAACGGAGGTCCATAGAATCCATGGAACAACATCCGAAGCCCTATCATCAACTTCGGCGATGGACCCTATAAAAATTTTGCGTCCAAAAACTGTGGAATTTGGCGAGAGGTTTGTCATGGGGCCGCTATCATTACAGGAGGGTTTGTTCGCGCATACCCGGTACCGGCGGGAACTGAAGCCGGAATCCAAGCTAACGAGCGCCGCGCCTCGGAAAAGGAGTTTGATGTCCAACGATCTGCGTAACTTTCTCTCGCTCTCCTATGAAGAGCTCGAAGATCTGAACCTGCATGCCAAGCAACAGCGGAAAGATCGCATTGCACCGGATGTAATCCAGGAAGAGCGTGTCAAGT
>CAZCPL010000061.1:0-2037 GCA_964500255.1 uncultured Solibacteraceae bacterium
CGCATGATTCTTGAACATCTCGCCGGGGACGTAATCGCGCCCGCGGATCCGCGGGTGTTCGTTGGCGCGGGGTTCCTGGTTGCGGGTCCGCACGATACAGTCGGCAACGAGAACGAAGCCGCTCGCCGCCAACAGCGCGCCGATGATCTGGATGACATGGTGAATGCCACGTCGCAAGCCTTTTTAGGGCTCACTGTGGGCTGCGCCAAGTGTCACGATCACAAATTCGATCCGATACAGCAGAAGGACTACTATCGCGTCGCTGCCTTGCTCAACGGCGTTGCACATGGTGACCGCGAGTTTGCGACACCCGCTGAGTTGGCTCGGGACAAGGCGGCTCGCGAGCCGCTGCTGAATCAATTGAAGACGGTCAATACGAGCCTGGATGCGATTCGCGAAGAGGCCGCGCCAGCAATCGGAGGCCAGCGCGCCGAGATCCTCGCGGGCTACCGTCCCGCGGTGGATCTGCAACTCACCGACGAGCGCTTCAAGCCGGTGCAGGCAAGGTTTCTGCGCTTGCAGATCAAACGGACCGCCAATGGAGGCCCGGCGGGGCTTGAGGAACTCGAGGTCTGGTCAGGATCCACCAACGTCGCGTTGAAAGGCAACATCACCGCAAGTTCCACTCGCAAGGCCGATGGCAATGCGGAAGCTTACGCGGCGAAACTGCTCAACGACGGAAAGTTCGACCGCCGTTGGTTCGCGGATACGGGCGGGGCTGTCACTTTGACGGTGGAACTGCCCGAAGTCACGACCATAGATCGCGTGTCCTGGTCCCGCGATCGCGATGGAGGGTTCCAGGGCAAGTTCGTAGCGTCTCCGATTTCGGAATATGACATCCATACTTCAACGGATTTTGAAGTGTGGGTGCAAGTGGCGAGTTCTGAGGGCAGGCTGCCATACAAATCCGATCAGGTGGAAGAGATGTTGCTGCTGAGCGTGCTCTCGCAGGCGGTGCGCGATCGGTACAGGCAACTGCAAACGCAACGTGACGACTTGCAAAAGACTGTCGCCGCACTTCCCAAAGTACCGATAGTTTACGCAGGGAAGACTGCGCAACCGAAGGATCCGGTCTATCTACTCAACGGCGGCAATGTGATGAATCGCGGCGAGGCCATTGTTCCCGCGAGCCTGTCGACATTGCCCTTTGCACCATTTACCGTGGATGAAGCGCAACCCGAAGGCGAGCGTCGCGTGGCATTCGCGCGCTGGCTCGGGGATGCACGAAATCCGTTGACGCCACGAGTGATGGCGAACCGCATCTGGCAGCAGCATTTCGGACGCGGACTCGTCAACACCCCCAGCGACTTTGGATATAACGGCGAGCGTCCGACGCATCCCGAACTGCTCGATCTCCTTGCGCAGAAGTTGATCGCCAATGGCTGGCGCATGAAGCCGCTGCATCGCGAGATCATGCTGTCCGATACTTACCGCAGATCGAGCGCGCACGATGTGGGAAAAGCTAGAGTGGATGGCGAGGCGGCGCTCCTGTGGCGCTTTCCGCCGCAGCGCTTGAGCGCGGAGGCGATTCGCGACAGTATCCTCGCCGCCAGCGGCCGACTTGACCGCCGCATGGGCGGCCCTGGCTTCCATCTCTTCCGCTATACCGTCGACAACGTGGCTACCTACTTTCCGATTGAAGATTTCACGCCAGAAACCTATCGGCGCGCGGTCTATCAAACTTCGGCGAGATCCGTGCGTTCGGAAATGCTCGGCCAGTACGATTGTCCGGATTCGTCGCTTCCGGAACCGAAGCGCATCGTCACCACCTCGCCGCTGCAGGCGCTGGCACTGTTGAACAATGCGTTCCTCATCGACCAGGCGAAGTTTTTCGCCGAGCGCCTCACTCGCGAGGCTGCCGCAGATCCAGTCGAGAGGGCCTTCGAACTCGCCTTCGGACGTGCGCCTGAACCCGGAGAACGCGATGCCGCAAAAGCCCTGATCGACAAACACGGACTCTCCGCTTTCTGCCGCGCCATTCTCAACGCCAACGAATTTGTCTACGTGATGTGACGAAATGAACCGACGCACATTCTT
>CAZCPL010000061.1:2047-25908 GCA_964500255.1 uncultured Solibacteraceae bacterium
TTCACGATATTGTTTTGGGCCTGCCGGCCATCGCCATGAGCAATCTGCTCGCGGGTGGCAAGGTGGAACCGCACCACAAGCCTCGCGCGCGCCGCGTTTTGCAGATTTTTTGCCCTGGCGCGGCCTCGCATCTCGACCTTTGGGATTACAAACCCGAACTCGAAAAACGCAGCGGGCAGCCAATGCCGGGTGGTGACAAGGACGTCACATTTCAAGGTGCCAACGGCAATCTCATGCGTAGCCCATGGGACTTCGTTCGCCGGGGACAATCGGGCAAACACATCACATCGCTTCTGCCCAAGCTTGGCGTTCATGCCGATGAGATGGCTTTTATCCATTCAATGACCTCGCGCAGCAACACCCACGGTCCGGCTTGCGTGATGATGAATACCGGCTTTGTCTTTGAGGGCTTTCCCAGCGCTGGCGCGTGGCTCACCTACGCCTTGGGATCCGCGAACGACAACCTGCCTTCGTATGTCGCCATCCCGGATATACGAGGCATTCCGCCTTCCGGCCCCGCGAATTGGACCGCTGGATTCCTGCCCGCGCAGCACCAGGGCATCGCGTTCAATGCTGCGGAGCCGATCGTGAATCTCAAGCGACCGGCGAAGATCGGCGACGACGAAGAGGCGGATACGCGAGCATTTCTGGGCAAGTTGAATGAATCCCACGCCGCGCGCCACGAAGGCGACAGCGATTTGCGCGCCCGTATCGCGGCTTATGAACTGGCGGGACGCATGCAGCTTTCCGCGCCGGAAGTTTCGGACCTCACACGCGAGACCAAAGCCACCCACGCGCTCTATGGAACGGATAGCACCAATCCATTGGTTGCCGCGTATGGACGCAACTGCCTGCTCGCGCGCAGACTGTTGGAACGCAACGTCCGCTATGTGCAGCTTTATTGCTCCTCACGCGCATCGGGTGTCGATGGGCTACTCAATTGGGATGCGCACAAGACGCTGAAAGCCGACTACGAGCGACACTGTCCGATTCTCGATCAGCCCACAGCGGGTCTCTTGACTGACCTCAAATCGCGCGGTTTGCTCGACGATACACTCGTTTTGTGGACCACCGAATTCGGACGCATGCCGACGCATCAGCAGGGCACACTGGGTCGCGATCACAATCCGGATGCGTTTACTGTCTGGATGGCGGGCGCTGGTGTAAAGGGTGGCACGAGCTACGGAGCGACGGATGACTTTGGTCGACGCAGTGTCGAGAACATCGCGACGATCCACGATTTCTGGGCGACAGTGCTAGACATCCTGGGGCTCGATCACGAGCGGCTCACCTGGTATCACAACGGCCTGAATCGGCGGATCACGGACGTCCACGGGCATGTGATCCGGGAGATTTTGCGTGGGTAGTTTCGTCACCGAGTCGCATTCGTTCGATATCCGTTTGGATTGCCACTACCTGTTGCACACGCCGCCCGCAGCGCCGGATCTCGCGGTGATCGCGCTGCATGGCTATGGGATGAACGCAGAGACGATGATGCGTCTGGTTGTGCCGACGCTCGATGATACGCAGGTGGTCGTCTCGCTGCAAGCACCGCATCAGCACTATCAGGGTGAGGGTCCTCGGAGTGGGATTGCCGCGTACAACTGGGGGATCCGACAACATCATCCAGAATCGGTACGGATGCATCGCGAGATGGTTTTGCGGGTGGTTGAGGACATCGGCAAGCGGTTCGGGATCTCTCCGAAACGTTGCGTGCTGCTTGGATTCTCTCAGCCCGTGGGATTGAACTATCGCTTCGTTGGGACGCATCCCGATGCCGTTGGCGGCGTGATTGGCATCTGCGGCGGAGTTCCTAAAGATTGGGAAGAGAACAAATATGGGGACTTCGCGACGCCGCTGCTGCATATCGCGCGCGACCAGGATGAATTCTTTCCGGTTGCGTCCGTTGCGGGGTTCCGCGATCGGTTGTTACATCATGCTTCCCAGGTTGAGTTTCACCTGTTGCCGGGCGTGCATCGTTATCCAACGGCGGCAAAGGAGATCGTTCGCGAGTGGCTGAAGAGGCTCTGACGCCAGTCCGCTTGTTACAATCGATACTTCATGCCCGTTCTCGATATCAACGCCATTCAGGACATTCTTCCGCACCGGTTTCCTTTTCTACTCGTCGACAAAATTCTCGACTACGACGAAGAGCACATCGTTGGCATCAAGAACGTTACCGTCAATGAACCCTTCTTTCAGGGGCATTTCCCCGACTTTCCGGTGATGCCTGGGGTACTGATCACCGAGGCGATGGCGCAAGTGGCGGGGATACTGGTGCTGAAAAGCATTCCGGATCGCAAGAGCAAGTTGGTGCTGCTGGCCTCCGTTGACGAGGCGAAGTTCCGCAAGCCGGTGCGTCCGGGCGATCAGTTGCGCATCGAGATGAAGATGGAAAGGCGCAAGGCAACGGTCGTCAAGATGCGCGGCGAAGCGACTGTAGACGGCGTTGTCGTTGCGGAAGCGGTGCTCATGTGCAAGCTCGCCGACCGGCCGGAACCGACCCCGCTCTAGAGCACAAATGGCGATTCATCCGAGCGCGATTGTGGATTCCGCCGCGCGTATCGACTCGACCGCGGACATTGGTCCGTGTTGCGTGATCGGTGCCGAAGTGGAAATCGGCGCACGAACAAAACTCTACGGTAATGTTTTTATCGAGGGGCCGATCTGCATCGGTGCCGACAACGTGGTTTACCCGTTCACCACGCTCGGACTCGCCCCGCAGGACAAGAAATATCACGGCGAACTTACGGAAACACGCATCGGAGACCGCAACACGATTCGCGAATTTGTGACGATTCATCGCGGTACAGGTGGCGGTGGCGCGGTCACGCAAGTTGGAAATGACAACTGGATCATGTCGCACGTGCACATCGCGCACGATTGCATCGTTGGCGACCGGACTGTGCTGTCGCACGGCGTTGTGATTGGCGGCCACGTGCATGTTGGCGATTGGGCGGTGCTTGGCGGCGGCTCGGCGATCCATCAGTTTTGCCGGATCGGCAAGCATTCCATGGTCGGCGGCTATAGCGTGATCACGCAGGATGTTCTGCCGTATTCAATGACCGTCAGCCCGCGCGAAAACAAGATCTTTGGGGCGAACGCAGTAGGGCTTGAGCGGCGAGGTTTCGAATCCGAAACGGTAGAAGGCCTTCAAAAAACTTTCCGATTGCTCACGCGCAGCGGATTGAACACCTCGCAGGCGATCGAAAAGATTCGCGAGGATGTCGCCATGACGCCCGAGTTGGAAGAACTGCTCACGTTCATCGCCAGTTCGGAACGCGGTTTTGTGAAGTAAATGCCGCGTTACGGGATGATTGTCGGTAGTGGCCGGTTTCCGGTTTTGGCTTTGGAATCCGCTCGAAAAATGGGCGTGGAAGTGGTCGCCATCGCGATTGAGGAAGAAGCATCGCAGGAAATCGAAGCTCTCGCGGCGCGCACGTATTGGATCTCGCTGGGCGCACTTTCAAAGCTGATCGAAATTTGCAAGAGCGAAGGCCTCACCGAACTGATGATGTGCGGACAGGTGAAGCACGTCAAGATCTTTTCGGCGATCCGGCCCGATTGGCGGCTGTTCAAACTACTGGCATCGCTACGGGAAAAGAACACCGATGCACTCATTGGCGGTGTCGCGAAAGTTCTCGCCGATGAAGGCATCGTGCTTGCCGATTCGACGCTGCTGCTCAAAGAGATGCTCGCACCGGAAGGCGTCTTCACCAGGCGCAAGCCCGATTCCGAAGAGCTGAAGCAACTCAAATACGGCCGTGAAATCGCCGGATCGTTGGCCGCTTTCGATATTGGCCAGAGCGTTGTGATTGCAGACCGCGCGTGCGTCGCGCTCGAGGCGATGGAAGGCACGGACGCGATTTTGCGCCGTGCATGTGAACTCACCGGAGGCAAGCCCCAGTTGCTGGTGAAGAGTTCGAGGCGCCGCCAGCATCTGCTGTTCGATGTCCCGGTGTTGGGGCCCGCAACGATGGAAGCGATGCGCGAGACGAACACCAAGGCTGCCACCATGGATGCGGGACGCACTCTACTGCTCGATCGCGACGAAGTGATCGAGAAAGCGAACCGCTACGGCATCAGTCTCAGTGGCGTCGCGATCGAAGACTGATTTCCGCTCAACTCGTAGCAAATTGCGCCAAGCTTGGCGTTGGCCCGTTGGCGTGCGGCGAGTTCTTCATTCAAGGCATCGAGTTGCGTCAGAATCGAAGTCAACACGGAATCCATCCTTCTCCGTTAACGCCAGCGCATCCGATGGATATCGGTTCGCTCGATCGTCAGCTTTTGGCCGGGATCCTTGCATGACGTCCGGCTGGAGATGCACCCGCCGCTTGAAGTCTGGCGACAACGGTGAGGTATGCTCATCGGATGCCTGTTCTGCGATATCGGAATTAGTATCCAGGCGAGCGGAGCCAGCGACAACAGCGATCTACTTTTTCCAATCGTTGCGGTAAACTTCACCCGCCTTCATGACGAAACGTACGTTCTTCATCATGCGAGGATCCGCCAGCGGATCCCCTTCGACGGCAATGATATCGGCCAAGAAACCGTTCTCCACAGAACCGGCCTTGCCTTCGAGTCCAACCAACTCCGCTGCGGCGAGCGTCGCCGAGCGAATCGCTTCGACTGGCTTCATGCCCCATTCCACCATCATCGGAAACTGACGCCAGTTGTCGCCATGCGGATAGACGCCGGCATCGGTGCCAAAAGCCATACGCGTGCCCGCCAGATAGGCCTTGCGAAAGTTCTCACGTTGCAGGCGTCCGATCTTTTTCTCTTTTTCGATGTACTCCGGCAGCATGCCGTTCTTCGCGCCTTCTTGCAGAATGAAGTCATCGTTGTAAACATCGAATACCAAAAAGGTTCCGCGCTCTTTCGCGAGCCGGATGCCTTCGTCGTCAATCAACGAGCAGTGCTCCACAGAATCCACGCCTGCGAGAATCGCCTCTTTGATCGAGATACCGCCATGCGCGTGCGCCGCGACCTTGCGCCCAAGCTTGTGCGCCTCTTCTACCAGTGCTTTCATCTCCTCAAGCGTGTACTGCGGAGTACCCGGCTGATCGCCTTTCGACAACACACCGCCAGAGGCGCAGAACTTGATCAGATCGGCGCCGTACTTGATGTTCTCGCGGACCTTGGCGCGAACGGCCCAGGGTCCATCGGCAACGCCGTCGGACTTGTGGTGATAGTCGTACGCGAGTAGGTTGTCATCGCAATGTCCGCCAGTGATTCCCAATGAAGGACCCGACACAAACAGTCGCGGACCCTCGACTTCATGAGCCTCGATCGCCTCTTTCAACGCGACATCGGCGAAACCGCCGGCGCCCACATTGCGAACCGTTGTGAAGCCGCCCATCAGCGTTTTACGGGCGTTCTTGACGCCTTTGATGGCTGCGCGGGTGACGCCCTGCCCCAAGCTGCGATATCCGGAACCCGAAGGATCGCCGGTGAGATGGACGTGCACGTCGATGAGTCCGGGCATGCAGACGCCCTTGCTCATGTCGATGGCCACCGCATCCCCCGGAACCTTGGCCGAAGCCGCTGCGCCGACGCTGACAATCTTTTCATCGTCGACAACGATCATCTGATCTAGCTTGTAAGAACTGGTTTTGACGTCCAGCAACTTGCCGCAGCGGATCGCATAGGGATGCGCGACTTCTTGCGATACGGTCAACAGCAACGCGACAGCGATCATTGCTTTGGGGCCTCCACAGAAGGCAGAGACGCTGCCGCGATCTGAGCGATGTCCATCAGTTTCGGCCCATTGGGCGCGATGTTCACCAGCGCGTCGCGGAACATCGTGTTGCAGAACGGGCAGGCCGCACCGACAACATCCGCACCGGTCGCGACTAATTCTTTGGCCCGCGTATAGCTGACGCGATCGCCCTTCTCTTCGCCGAGAAAGGCCAGGCCGCCGCCAGCGCCGCAGCAGAAGCTGCGTTCGCGCGTACGCTCGGGTTCCACCGCCGTGCCAAAATGGTTGATCACATCGCGCGGTTCGTCATAGGTTCCGCGATAGCGTCCGAGATAGCAGGGGTCGTGATAAACCACTTTCTGGCCATTCATGGTCTGCGAAGGCAGTTTGTCTTTGAAGCGCGCGAGGAACTCCGAGTGATGTTCCAGCGGAGGCGCTTCTCCATACTTGGCGGCATACTCTTTCCAATCTACCGACATCGTGCGGATGCAGTGCGGACAGATGGATACGATCTTCTTGACCTTCTGCTGCTTGAAGTTTTCGAGGTTCTGTTCGGCGAGTTGTTCCACGGCCAAATCGTTGCCGAGCCGACGCGCCGCATCCCCCGTGCACCGCTCTTTTTTCAACACGCCCCAGCTGGTGCCGAGATAGTTCATCACCTTGGCGAACGCCGTGACTATTTCACGGCCCTGCGGATCGAACGAGCCCATGCATCCCAGCCACAGCACGTATTCCTGCGTGCCGTCGTAGATCGGAAACTGCTGCTTCTGAATAAACTTGTCGCGCTCATTCACCGACATGCCGAGCGAGTTGCCGTACTTTTCCAGATTCAGGAACAGCTTGTTGCCGTAGTCGTCTTTCCACTCGCCGGTATTGACTTTGCCGCGGCGCAGGCCAATGATCATGGGCAGATGCTCAATACCTAGCGGACACTGATACTCGCAAGCACCGCAGGTGGTGCATTGAAAGATCGCTTCTTCGCTGAGATGGACACCGATGAGCGGCTTCTCCGATACCGGTCCCTCTTCATTGAGAAAACTGCGGAAGCCGATGGCGATTTCCTTGGGATTGAGAAGCTTTCCGGTGTTGTTGGCCGGGCAGTGTTCCTGACAGCGTCCGCATTCGACGCACGAGTAAGCTTGCAGCGCAGTGATCTGCGTGAGGTCGGTTCCCTTATAAAGACCGATGTCTTCGTCGCCCGACAAAGGCGGAATCTGGCTGAAGCTGCCGCGCGAAAGAAACACCGTTGCCGGTGAGATCACCAGGTGCAAATGCTTCGTATGCGGAATCAAGGGCATGAAGGTCAGCAGCGACAGCGTATGCAACCACCAGATGTACTTGCCGTATTCACCGCCTTCGGCGAACTGTGGCAAAAACGTGATCAGGTAAGTCCACATCAAAGTGAAGATCAGCAGCGCAATGTAACCGGACTCAGTCGAGACCTTTTCTCCGAGCCATTTGGGGCGGACGAGAAAGCGCCGGGCGGCGAGGCCCGCGATGGAAACCGCTACGGCGACACCGAATAAGGCGGCCATGTAGAAATAGATGTCTGAGAACCAATGGCCACGATGCAGAAAAGGAAAGCCCAGCCCGGCGGCGAAGTGGTTCATCGTGATCAGGCCGAAAGCGAGGAATCCCCAAAAGACGAACGCATGCGCCAAGCCGGGCAGAGGGCGTTCGCGAATGACCTTGCTTTGGCAGAGCACCTCGGAGAAGAAGTCCCAGGTGCGCTGGGCGATGGGATGTATGGAAAAATCCGGATCCTTGCGCGCGCCGAGGATCGTTCGAACGACCTTGCCAAAGCGCATCCAGAACAGATAGCCCGACGTCGCGACGAGCGCAACGAAGAGGATTTTCTCGATGACGGAAAGTTGCAGCATGGTGACGGAAACGACAAGCCTAACATGCCTCTGTCGGAGGCGAACGAGATTGTTTATCGAACCTCGGTAGTTCGTTGAAAAAAATCAATAGGAGCAAGCCATGCTGACCGATTAAGATAATAGAGGAGGGTGTGCCAGTACTTTGGTCCCCAACTCGTAACCTACATCCGTCATGCAAAGCTATGATCTCATCGTAATCGGATCCGGCCCCTCTGGTCAGAGGGCCGCAATCCAGGGCGCTAAAGCGGGCAGGAAAGTCGCTTTGATCGAAAGCCGCGAGGTGGTGGGCGGGGCCTGCATCTCAACCGGCACCATACCCAGCAAGACAATGCGGGAAGCGGTCGTACATCTGTCCGGCTATGCCTACCGCGACATCTACGGCGTCAGCTACAGAGTGAAGGACAAGATCAGCATGTCCGATCTCGCCTTTCGCGTCCAGCATGTAATTAAGACAGAGATCGATGTGACGCAGTCCCAGTTGTCCCGCAACAACGTCGAACTGTTGACCGGCACCGGCAGGTTTCAGGATTCGCACACAGTCGAGGTGGAAAACATTCGCGGTGTGTCGGAATATCGGGCCGAACACATCATCATTGGCACCGGCACAAAGCCCGCGACTTCCACCAAGGTTCCCATCAACGGACGCACCATCATCAACAGCGATCAGGTGCTGGACATGCCGACGGTTCCGAAGACACTCATCGTTGTGGGTGGCGGTGTTATCGGCGTAGAGTACGCCTGCATGTTCGCTGTTTTGGGCGTGCGCGTGGTGCTGATCGAAAAACGCCCGAAGCTGCTCGAATTCGCCGATCAGGAAATCGTCGAGGCGTTGTCGTATCATCTTCGCGATACGCGAGTCACGATGCGTTTGAACGAAGAAGTGGTAAGTGTCGAGGAAACGGCGGGTGGGGTTGTGGCCAATCTCGAAAGCCGCAAACGCATTACGGGAGACGCGCTGCTCTACGCGGTCGGCCGCCAAGGCAATGTCGACGACCTGAATCTCGCGGCAGCCGGTCTCGAGGCCGACAATCGCGGACGCATCGCCGTGAATGAGAACTTTCAGACCAAGGTTCCGCACATTTACGCGGTGGGCGATGTCATCGGCTTCCCGTCGCTCGCCTCCGTATCGATGGAACAGGGACGGATTGCGGCGGCGCGCGCGCTGAACATCCCGGCATACTCGGATCCGGCCAACTATCCTTACGGCATCTATACGATTCCAGAGATCTCGTTCATCGGCAAGACCGAAGAGCAACTTACAGAAGAAGATGTGCCGTACGAAGTGGGCGTGGCGTTCTACCGTGAGAGTGCTCGCGGACAGATTCGCGGCGATACCACTGGGCGATTGAAGATCATCTTTCATCGCGAAACCCGTGAATTGTTGGGTGTCCACATCATTGGCGATGGCGCGGCAGAACTGCTGCATATCGGCCAAGCGGTCTTTGTCTTGAAGGGCAAGGTTGACTATTTCGTGGAAACGGTGTTTAATTACCCCACGCTGGCTGAATGCTATAAGGCGGCTGCGTTCAATGGTTTGAACAAGCTTTCCAAGGGCTAAGGGTTCAGGGTCCGTCAGGAGGACAGTTGCCATGGCTGCAACAATCGGCATCGTAGCCGCTGAGGGGATTTTCGCCGCAGTTGTCCAGAATCATCGCATCGTGGGGCCTCTTCGCCTCGCAACGGATGCGGAGGATCTGTTGAGCCTTCCGGCAGAAGACCTCGCGGAGAAGCTGTGCGAGATCATCCTTGAAACGGCAGAGTCCGTTTCAGCGATTGGGCTGGCGGTTCCCGGGCTCGTCACGCCCGATGGGATCATTGCGGAATGCCCGCACTTGCCGCAACTGAAAGGTTTCCGTCTTGCCGATGCGATCCGTTCGCGGCTCCATGTGGATGTTGCCGTTTCTGAAGTCGCGGATGCTTTTGCGGCTGGAATTGCGGCGAGTCGCGGACATCTGGATCGTCTGAGCCGCGTCTGGACACTTGGCGAAAGTGTCGGTTACGGCCGCTATCCATCGGGCAGCGAGTATTGGGAAGGCGGCCACACAGTGGTGACGCTCGATCCGCACGACACCTACTGTTCTTGCGGCGGCGCCGGACATCTGGAAGGCATCCTCGGGATGCGCGCCATGCGGCTGCGGTTTCTCGATCTTGAACCAGATGAGATTCTCGTCTCGCGAGAGTCGCGCTGCACAGAGTTTGTAAAGATGTGGAATCGCGCCCTGGCTGCCGCTACCGCATCGAGCCTGCATACGGAGGGTCCCGGAAAATTCTATCTCACTGGGCCGGGATCGCGCTTTGTCCAAATGGGGCTGCTCTACCGGTACATCGATGAGATGGTGACGATGAGCACACTGCAGGATTACGTCTTCGAGATCATCCCCGAGTGCCACGAACTTGCAATCGTTGGCGCCACTGTGGGAATCGCCAGTGGGGTCGTCGTCAGTGCAGCCGCCTCGGCGTAAGCGCTAGCATTTTGAAATGAGATTTTTGCTGGCGCTGAGCCTTACTTGCGCTGCGTTCACCCAACCGCGAGCCCGAGACCTTGGCATCCCGTTCGACGGAACCCCAGGGCCTCTGAACGCCATCACCGACATCAAGGGCATAGAGGTCGGCCATGCTACGATCTTTCGCGGCGACAACGTCCGCACAGGCGTCACGGCAGTTGTTCCACGCGGCCGCGCGTCTTCGGATGCCGTCTTCGCGGGTTGGTTCTCATTGAACGGCAATGGCGAGATGACTGGAACCACCTGGATTGAGGAATCCGGGTTTCTCGAAGGTCCGGTGATGATCACCAACACGCACAGCGTCGGTGTCGTGCGCGACGCCGTGCTCGAATACCAGGTCAAAAAGGCCACGCCGGGCATGCAGCCCTGGGGGCTCCCCGTGGTGGCGGAAACCTGGGATGGCTACTTGAACGAGATCAACGGCTTTCATGTGAAGCCGCAACACGCCTTCGATGCACTCGACGCCGCGCGTCCCGGCAAAGTTGCTGAGGGGTCGGTTGGCGGCGGCACGGGCATGGTGTGTCACGAGTTCAAAGGTGGCATCGGCACTGCTTCGCGAGTCTTCACAACCATGCCCTATACGGTTGGTGTGCTCGTGCAGTGCAACTATGGCTTGCGTCCGCAACTTCGGATTGCAGGCGTGCCCGTGGGGCGGGAGGTCACCGAGGGCCGCACACGCAAAGACGAGCAAGGCTCGATCATCATCGTCATTGCGACGGACGCACCGCTGCTGCCTCACCAGTTGAAACGGCTTGCACGCCGCGCAAGCATGGGGTTGGCGCGCAACGGATCCACTTCCGGCAATGGATCGGGCGATATCTTTGTCGCCTTTTCCACTGCCAATCCTGATGCGGCCAAGCCCAGCGACGCGCGTGAGTTGAAGATGCTTCCCAACGAGCAGATGAGTCCGCTCTTCACCGCGACCATCGAAGCAGTGGAAGAAGCAATCATCAACGCGCTGGTGGCGGGACGCACCATGACCGGTTATCAAAACCATACCGTGGTCGGAATGCCGCACGACAAAGTGGTCGAAGTGCTGCGCAAGTACAATCGAATCAAATGAAGTTGACCCTCGGCTAGTCGTCCACCAGGCCCTCAGCCAAGTCAGAATCGAGCGTACGGACGAAGAATCCCACGATCTGATAACGATCGTCTTCGGGATCCAGTTCGATGACCTCGTGTTCCGGATTGAGCGGCAGCAGCCGGATCGCCGTCCGCACGTCGCTGTCTTCGCCGAACTCCACCTTCTTGCTTTCGTACTTCTTGAGCGTGTAGCCGTTCGCTCCTCCGCGCCGGCGCTCTTCAACAAGCACCAGCCGCCCGCCGCGAGATCCGCCTTTGTGTTCGGTGTCGAAAATGGCGAGCGATCCGTTGGGAACCAGAGGTTCCATCGACGTGCCTTGGATGCGTGCGATAAACTGCCCCTGGGCGAGTCCGCGGGCGTTCGGGATTTCGAGCCAGCCTTCCGGCTCGATCTCCGAGTTTTCGAGAAAGCGTCCGGCCGCGGATCGAAGTGAATAGAGCGGCAGGTGCGTCTCGAAGCGTCGCACCGCCGCCGGCACACACTTCGCATACAAACGCACCAGGGTCGCCGGAAAGTTCGCTACTAGCACTGCCTGTGGGTCGTCAGCGGTAACGGCGTTCGAGCCTTGCGTCAAGAGATCGAGGGCCGCCTGGGATCCGAGGTCGCGTTCCAGATCTTGCAGCGCTTGAGGAAGCTTCTCGAAATACCACGTCTCCTCGTCTTTGACGAAGGTGTCCCAGTCTTGCCGCAGCCGTACGTGGAGCCGCTGCGATTTGGGATCGTGCAAAACAACGCCTATGGCCACCGCGTCTTCACACGCGGGCGGATTTGCATAGAGGACCGTGTACTCGCCCTTTTGTGTCTCCGTAACCATTCGATTTATTGTACGGTGATCCGGATCGCCAGCAACAAGGCGATTGCCGTTGTCAGTACCAGCGCGTCTTTCATTTGGAACCGCGGCGAGTGCCAGATCGGCCAACTACCATGGAATCCGCGGGCGAGCATCGCCGCGTGCACGCGTTCCGCGCGTTCCCAACTGCGGATGAGTAGCACTCCAACTTGCCGACCATAGACGCTCAAAAGCTGGCTGTATCGAAGCGGTCTCACGGTGCGGCTGTCACGCGCGCGTTCGAGTTTCGCCCACTCTTCTTCGAGCAGCGCGGTATAACGGTACATCATGCCGAGGATGAGATTCAGAGATTCCGGACAGCCGAGTTTGCGCATCGCCCAAAGGATCTCGGAGAGCGGCGTCGATTCAGTAAGAAAGGCGAGGAGTAGGGCTGCGGAATAGCCTTTGGCTGCGACGGTGGCCGCGGGTACGATGCCCGCCGGCCGGCCGTTGGCGTCGAGATCGTACTGGAAAAGCAGCAGCACCGAGGCCATCAGGATGAAGGGCGAGCAGGCAGCGAGGCGCTGCGTCAGATAGATCCACGACGCGCGGCTGCAGCTTGCAATAGCGGCGACGATCAGCGGCAGGTAGATCGCGAACGGCTTCAAGTGCGTCGTCGAGGCGATGACGATGGTGGAGGCGATGACGATCAGTAACCGCGCTCTTGGATCGAGCGAAGCCCAGAGGAATGTCACTCGAAGACTCCCGGCCTGGCTCGCATGAGAAAGCTGACGGCGGCCGCGGTGAGTGCCCCTTCGATCGCTGCCGCGCCCAGGTAAAGCGTTGCGATGAAGTAGAAGCCGCGCCCATAGCCGACCGCGAAAAACTCAGCGGCGAGCATCAGTGCGGGAATCAGGATCCCAACAAAGCCGCAGACAAACGCTTTGGGTACAACCGCTTTCCATGGTGAGCGCCAAAGCAAAGCCGCCAACAGCGCGCCAGTTCCCATGTTGATGGCGTTGAGGCCCAGCGAGAGAAGTCCACCATGCTGAAAAAGCAGCGTTTGAAACAACAGTGCCGCGAAGATCACCGGAAACGCCCGGACCCCCAATAGGATTCCAGCGAGGCCATACAACCCCAGATGCACCGAAGTCCCGCCCAACGGAAAGTGGATCAGCGAGATCACGAACGCCGCCGACGCCATCAGCCCCATGCGGACAATCTCATCCGTTTGGACCTTGCGCCCCAACCCGTAAACGGCGGCCCATGTGATGCCGTGCGCAGCACCGCACCAGACGTTCGGCATGATGCCGTCCGCTATATGCATGTCACGAACGTACTGGTCGAAATCGTGCGATAGTCGATGGGCCCGGTCAGCTTTTCCTTGAAGTCCACTAGAAACAGCAATGGGCCCTTGTATCCGGCGGCGGGCGTGAAGACAATCTTGCCATCCGCGCCGGATTTGCCAATGGCCGTTTCGGTTTCCTGTTCTTTCAGGACTACTTTTACGGTTTCACCGGCAAGAGGCTTGCCTGCGCGCAGCAGTTGCAGGTTCCACGCGCCCTTCTCGAACCTCGCCGTGAGCTCAAGCTCGAGGCCAACCGGCGCGACGTCCGCGGCCCCAACGTAATGCAGCCCTGTGCGCAAAAGCGCGAACGATTCGGTGGCCGTGGGATTCTTATCGCGTCCGCCGGGTTTGACGCCCGTGGGCGTACGGCTCATCGGACCGCGATCTTGCGTGAAGACGATACGATGAGGTCCGGAGGTTGCCGGTGTGAAGTCCGCCAGCACGGCGTTCTTGGTCGCGACCGCCTTGAGATCGGTCTTCGCGCCGTTGGCTCCGAGCATCCACAACTTCACTTGCGTGGCGTTGATCGCTTCGTCCCCGTGCGGAAAGCGGTCTCCATGCGCGACCATGATCTTGACGGGTTTGCCTGCGATCAGTGTTTCTGACGGAGCGACCCAGGTGTAGTGCCCGAAGGCGGTGGCGACTGCGACGAGCGCCAGCAGAGTTTTCTTTCGCACATTTATCATTTTAGTAATACTGGAGTCTCTTCCGCTTGCGTCTTATCTTGCCTGTCCTATTCTGTTTAACTGCGTTCGCTCACGACCTCGACATCGCGACGCGCCTTACGCCTCCTGTTGCCGTGTTGAAGACGACCTACGCTGGCGCGGATCCTGTGCCCTTCGCCAAGGTGCAGGTGTTCTCGCCTGCGGGCGTCGAGTTCCAGAACGCTTATACGGACAAGAACGGATCGTTCAGCTTTGTCCCCGACTCGATCGGCGCCTGGCGCGTAGTGATCGACGATGAGTTGGGACATCGGCGCGAAGTGAGCGTCCCCGTCGGGACTCTCGATGGCGCAACGGCGAATACCCAGCCTTCAGCCTCGCGCATCGAGCGCGCCTTGCTCGGACTCTCACTAATTCTCGGACTGACCGGCTTCTGGTATGGCTTCCAAAGCCGCAAAAAGTCTTGACCGTTTTTGCTGAAGTTTTGCGCCTGTTGTTTTATGAAGAACAAAATCGCAGCTTTTCTCCTGCTCGCCTGTGCCGCGGCCTGCGCCGCCGAAAAACATCCCTGGGGCAGTTTCAAGCCCGGCAGCTATTCCAAGATGAAGACCACCACCGCTGCCGGTCCAACCAAGATGACGACGGAAATGACGCAGACGCTGATCAGCGTGGACGCCAACAACGCAGTCGTCGAAATGGAATCGAAGATGATGGGCCAATCCACCAAAACCCGCATGAATGTGCCGCTCAAGAGCGATGCCAAGGCCACAGCGACGCCGCAAGGCAAGGTTCCTACGGCCACCAATGAGACGATCACCGTCGCGGGCAAGTCGATCGCCTGCAAGTGCTACGACATGGAAACTTCGGCCAACGGCATGAAGATTTCCACGCGCAGTTGCACCAGCGATGCCGTTCCCGGCGGCGCGGTCAAGATTGTATCCAAAACGTCCGGCGCGGCGAAGTCCGAGTCGGTTATGGAGTTGGTGGATTTCGTGGCGAAGTAGTCGCTTCGCCCCCAAGGATCTTTTCCCAGATCCTGCCCTGGTAGTGAAAATCGATACCGCACGCGGCCAGCAATTTGCGGTCGCGTGCGATTTCGAGTGACGGACCCACCGCCGCGATCCTGCCCTGATGAAACACCGCAATGCGGTGAGAGCAGGCGATGGCCGGCAGAATTTCCTGCGAGATCACAATCACCGTGGCGTCAAGAGCCGAGATCACGTCGACGAGCTGTTCGACCATGCTCGGATCGAGGTTCGCAAACGGCTCATCGAAGCCGATCACCTGCGGACGCATCGCCAGAACCGTCGCCAACGCCACGCGCCGCTTCTCGCCATAAGACAACTCATGTGTGCCGCGCTTTTCGTAACCCTGAAGCCGCATCTCACACAGCGCTTCCTCGACTCGGGCTCGGACATCGGCCGAAGAACAGCCCATGTTCAGCGGGCCAAACGCGATATCCTCTTCCACCGTCGGTGTGAAGAGTTGATCGTCGGGATTCTGAAAGACAATACCTACCTGACTGCGAATCTGGCGCAACGATCCCGCATGAACTTTAGTTCCGTGAATGCAAACGGATCCCGATGACGGCATAAGCACGCCGTTGAGATGCAGCAGGAATGTGGATTTGCCAGCCCCCGAAGCGCCCAGAATCGCCAACCGTTCTCCGGTTTGGATATCCAGTGAGACGCCGTCAAGCGCTAGCTTCGCCTCCGCCCCGGGATACCGGTAGCGGAGGTCCTCAACGACAACCGCGCTGCTAATTGATGGCTCCGATAACCGCATCGAGAGCGCTGCTGTACACGCCCACGAAAGCCAGACACATCTCGTCTGTCGTCCGTTCGCCCCAACCCACGGTCACCAGTGGGTTGCTGGGATTGTACGGGTTACTTTCGGAATTGTTGAAGGTGCAATTTAACTTGATCCGTTGCCCTGACTTTAACTCCAGCGGCTTGACGAAATCATACGATCCCTGCCAGTTGAAGTCCCACTTGTCGATGTAAATCATCGGAGCAAGTTCCTTGGCATTGCGATCGGTGATGTCCACCTTGATCTGTGTGCCGAGGAGATGCATATGCGGGTAGACCGAATAGAGCTTGGTCGGTTCCACCAATCCAACAACATCGAAAAGCGTCGCAAGCGATCCGCTGGGAAAGAGTTCCTGCACCTGATGCGCTTCCGCGCCTGGCGGGATCTTGAACGATTGATTCAAAACCGGAACCATCAGCAATGTGTTCTTCGGCTTCTTCTCATGAAAATAGAGACCGATGCGAGTCTGATCGGGAGCGGTGCGAGCCACCGGAAAGTAGTGGATCTGCATGATCAACTTCGCGCCCTTGGGCACATACAGCCCAAGTTCATCGGGCATCGGATGCGCACGCTGGCCAGGAGCCCATCCACCGAGGAGAGACCGGAGGCTGTTGAGGCCGATGTCGATGCCCGGTCCGCCAAAGCAGTTGTATCCCGGGCCTTCATCCGCTTCGTCGAGGCGGTCGCCGACTCCCTGCGTATCCGCATAGAGCAACACGTGGTGGACGATGCCTCGGTCGCCGGGCAGGTAGTCGATCGCTTTGATGTAACGGTCGGCGGTGAACTCGGTGGGGATCACGAAGCAGCGGTAGACATCCTGTCCGAGGGCCGGCTCATAAGCTTGCAGCATCGACAGCACCTGATCGGGATAGCCGAGCGCCCATTCCGTGGTGTTGTCGAGCGGCAGTAGCTGTTTCGTTTCGTCACCCGCCGGGCTGCCCGCATCCACCCACTCGATGATCGTGTTGCGTTCGGCATCGGTGAGTCCGAAGGAACCCTTGAACTCGCCATGGCCCGCTTTGGGCTTCCATGGAGGCATGCGTCCCGCAGAGACGGCGTTCTTAATGTCCCGCGACCAGGTTTCGGCGGCGTTATAGTCCGAAAGTGCAAATGGTGCCAGATCGTTTGGACGGTGGCACCCTTCACACTTATCACGGAAGATACGAGACACGGAGTCATAGTAAGTCGGTTGCGCAACGGCAGCGGAGGCTGAGATCAACACGGAAGCGAATGCAAGGCGAAGGTTCATTTCTTTATGGGCCTAATACCATTATGGACGCGATCTCTCGGTTTGTGGCTGAAGAGAATTGCATCGGTGCGGAAAACGCTCGATTCAGTACCCTCGACTGAAGTACCTGCATCATTCGCAGGATATGCACAGTGGGCTCCCCCACCCCGGAGTACCGCCTCGAATAGTGCGAATCACTCATTGTTCGCTAAGGTTCCGTAGGGCACTCTAGATCAGATCACTCGATGGGCCACGGAAACCATGATGCCCGTGGCCACAAACACAATCGAGGGGGAGAGTGTATCAGCTATGAACTATGACAATGATCAGAACCGCAGAAAGACCAGTCGATTTCCGATTGTGAGAGAAATTCGTTATCGCGTGTCGACGCGAGAGAATCTCTTTGAAACGGGCGTTGGATCGACCGTGAACATATCGAGCGCTGGCGTCATGTTTTCCACCGAAAAGCCGCTGTTGCCGGGCAGACGGGTGGAAGTGGCGATCAGTTGGCCGGCCGAACTCAATCGCAGTACGGCACTGAAATTGGTTGCCCGTGGACGAATCGTCCGTACAGAAGATGGGCATGCCGCCGCGGAACTCCAGAATTTCGAGTTCCGAACCATGGGTGCAGGACTTGGTGCCTCGGTCGGCGACCCGTCGTCAAAGGGAGGCTCCGTGATCCCTTTCCGTAGCGAAAGCTAGCGGCAATCTAACCATTCGTCAAACGAAGCCCCGCCATCCTGCGGGGCTTTTCGCTTGCGGTTTCTTATACAATTGCTTCTGGACAAGGAGGTCCCGAATAGCCCATGGCTGGTAAGTTCGTGCTAAAGACCGCCAAAGATGGCCAGTTTTACTTCAATTTGAAGGCGAGCAATGGGGAAGTGATTCTGACGAGCGAGATGTACAAAGAGGAGCGAGGGGCTCACAATGGCATCGCGAGCGTGATCAGGAACAGCCCGGACGTGAATCGATACAACAAGCTGGTGGCGGCGAGTGGAAAGCAGTATTTCACGCTGCGGGCGGGCAACAATCAGGTGATCGGCACTAGCGAGATGTACGATTCAGAAAAGGCGCGCGATGCCGGCATCCAGTCGGTGAAGAAGCATGCCTCTGGAGCCAAGACCGAGGATGTCGCAGGCGCCGGAGCTTAGAGTTTTTGGAAAGAGGCGGTACCATGAGGAAATCGCCTCTTTTTCGAATGCCCGACTCTGTATCCGGTAAAATCCAACAACTTCGCGACGAGCTTCGACGGCACGAGCATCTTTACCACGTACTCGATGAGCCGATCGTCACCGACGCTGAATACGACGTTCTGATGCGCGAACTTGAGGCTCTCGAAGCCTCCCATCCTGAGTTCCTCACTCCTGAGTCTCCCACACAACGCGTCGGCGGCAAGCCTCGCGAAGGCTTCGTCAAAGTGCGGCACTCGTCGCCCATGCTGAGCCTCGATAATGCACTCAATGACGGCGAATTGCTGGATTTCGACCGGCGGGTTCGAGAGCTTCTGGGCGGATCCGCTTTCTCTTACGCAATGGAACTGAAGATGGACGGGCTGTCTCTGGCCGTGCACTTTGAAGACGGGCGGCTTGCCCGGGCGATCACTCGAGGCGATGGATCGGTTGGCGAGGATGTCACCGAAAACGCTCGCACCGTCAAATCGCTGCCGTTGCAAACACGTCAGCTCTGGCCCAGGTTCGAAGTGCGCGGCGAAGTGATTCTCAATCGCCGGGCTTTCGATCGCTTGAATGCGGAACGCGATGCGGAAGGGCAACCGCGCTTTGCGAATCCGCGCAATGCGGCGGCTGGAGCGATGCGCAATCTGGATGCGGCGGTGACGGCCTCGCGGCAGTTGGACTTCTATGCGTACTTCCTGCTCGTCGATGGCGCGCCTGCCTTCGACAGCCATTGGCAGTCTTTGGATGTTCTCGCCGAACTGGGATTCAAGGTGAATCCGAAGCGCGTGCTGTGCACGGATGTGCAGTCGTTGGCGGCGCAATACGCCCAGTGGGAAGTGGATCGCGATTCGCTGCCTTACGAGATTGACGGACTCGTGGCGAAAGTGGATTCGATCCCGCAGCAACAGACTCTCGGATGGACCGCGAAGGCTCCGCGGTGGGCGATCGCGCTGAAGTTTCCCGCGAGGCAGGAAACGACTGTTGTCGAGGACATCGGGATCCAGGTGGGACGTACCGGAGCCATGACGCCAGTGGCCCACCTGCGTCCCGTGGTGGTGAGCGGCGTCACCGTGTCGCGCGCGACTCTGCACAATACCGATGAGATTTCGCGCCTGGGCCTGCAGATTGGCGATAGCGTGTTGATCGAACGCTCGGGCGATGTGATTCCCAAAGTGGTGCGCGTTGTCGCGGAAGGCGCGGAGCGCAGGCCGTTTGCGATGCCATTGCAGTGTCCCGTCTGCGCTGGCCATATTGTGAGGCAGGAAGGCGAGGCTGCCTATCGCTGCGTGAATACGAGTTGCCCGGCGAGGTTGAAGGAATCGATCCTGCATTTTTCGGCGCGTTCGGTGATGAACATCGATGGCATGGGCGAAGTGCTCGCCGATCAGTTGGTGGATCGTGGTCTCGTCAGGAGCATCGCGGACATCTACGATCTCACTTTGGATGGCTTGACCAGCTTGGAACGCATGGGCCAAAAGTCCGCTGAAAAGATCCTCGCGAATATTGAGGGCTCGAAGGCGAGTCCGCTGCCGCGCGTGATGAGCGGCTTGGGCATCGCTTTTGTGGGTGAGCGTACGGCGCAGATCCTGGCCGAGACTTTCGGTAGTATGGATGCGTTGATGAAATCCAGCGAAGAGGATTTGCAGCGTGCCGAAGAAGTGGGTCCGCGGGTTTCGCAGAGTATCCGGGCATTCTTCGACGAAGAGCGCAATCGCGAATTGATCGAACGTCTGCGGGCGAAGGACTTGCAGTTTACCTATGAGATCAAGCGGCGTGAGGGCGGACGTTTCGCTGGCAAAACCTTCGTCTTGACGGGGACTTTGGAAACGATGACCCGTGAAGACGGCAAGGCGAAAATCGAAGCGGCAGGGGGCAAGGTGACGGATTCCGTCAGCAGGAAAACCGACTATGTAGTGGCCGGCGACAAGGCGGGTTCGAAGCTCGAAAAGGCTCAGAAGTTGAATGTCCGTGTGTTGAGTGAAGCGGAGTTCTTGGAATTGCTGGCGGCTCCGGAATGAAGAAGTACGTCGATCAGTTGGTGGCCATGGGCCCGCAGGGGCTGTTTATGCTGGCACTTTTGGATGGCTTGGGAGTTCCGCTACCTGGAGGAGTGGACGCGCTTCTGGTGCTGTTGTGCGTTGCCAATCCCTCAAAGGCTTACTTTTACGCCACGGTGACGCTTGTGGCCAGCATGCTGGGTGGGCTGTTGCTGTTCCTGATAGCGAAAAAGGGCGGGGAAGCCTTCATGAACAAGCACACTGCGGAAGGCGGTGGGCGGACGTTTAAGCATTGGTTCCTGCGCTATGGGTTAGTGACGGTCTTTGTGCCGGCTTTTATGATTGTTCCGATGCCATTGAAGGTGTTCGTTGTGTGCGCCGGGGCGTTGGGAATCAAGCGGCGGTCGTATCTGTTGACACTGCTGTCGGCGCGTACGCCGCGGTTCTATGGCTTGGCTTGGCTCGGTGCGAACTATGGACACGATGCCTGGCCCTGGATCAGGGCTCATGCCATTCACATGGGCGTGATCGCACTGGTTTTGTATACGAGCGCGTATTTGTTTATCCGCTATGCGGGTCCTGCGGAAGAGCCCGCGGAGGCTTGATCTTGCGCAGGTGGATTGCGACTGCATTCACTGGACCCCTCGCGTCGAGGACTGGACGTACAATGTAGGGACTTCCCTATGTTGGACCGCCGAAGATTCCTCGCCTACCTCGCCGCCAGTCCCGCTGCATCCCTTGCAGCGGACTCTATTCCCAACAAGCCTGAAGATGCGATCAACGTTCTCGACTTCGAAGCCGCTGCGCGCAAACGGTTGCCTCCCGCGCATTTCGGTTACATCGCGACCGGTGTTGAAGACGACTACACGCTGCAGGCGAATCGCGATGCGTTCCGGCATTTCCAATTACGTCCGCGAAGGCTGGTGGATGTCACCAAAGTCGACATTCGTAGTTCAATGTTCGATGAAGTATGGAATGCACCGATCCTACTTGCGCCCACGGGAAGCCATCGCGCGTTTCACGATGATGGCGAGTTGGCTGTCGCCCGGGCGGCCCGAAGCCGCAACATTGTGCAGATTCTCTCGACGGCCACCACGACATCGGTCGAGGACGTCAATGCCGCATCGGGACGTCCAGCTTGGTATCAGCTCTATGCGACGGGCAAGTGGGCGGTGGCCGAGACGCTGGTAAGGCGCGCCGAGGCGGCCGGATGTCCTGTGTTGGTGGTGACCATCGACATCCCGACGGGGCGCAAGACCGAAACCGAGCTTCGCTACAAGATGCTCGATACCCGCGACTGTACGGCCTGCCATGGCAAAGGCGCGATCGGATCGGGCGCGTACTTCGATCGCAAGCCGATGTTCAAGGGCCTCGACATGACGGGCAACAGTCTGTTTTCGCCTTCGCTGACGTGGGACTCGATTGGACGCATCAAACGTATGACCAAGATGAAGGTCGTGTTGAAGGGCGTCGTGACGCGTGAGGACGCGGTGTTGAGCCGCGAGACCGGCGTGGACGGTGTGATCGTCTCCAACCATGGGGGACGCGCGGAAGAGAGTGGCCGGGGATCCATCGATTGCTTGCCGGAAGTACTCGATGGCGCGCAAGGTGCGATGCCGGTGTTCATCGACGGAGGGTTCCGCCGCGGCACGGATATCTTCAAGGCGCTGGCCCTCGGCGCTCGCGCGGTTTGCATTGGGAGGCCCTATTTATGGGGTTTGGGGGCGTTCGGACAGGCTGGTGTTGAGGCCGTAATCGATATGCTCCAGAAAGAGCTCACCCTGGTAATGCAACAGTGCGGGACGAGATCGATTGCCGAGATCCGGCCGGCGCTGGTGCGACGCAGTTCAGTTAGCTAACTGAATTAGCTAACCTTGAGCCATGGTGCAAGTCAACGTCCACCAAGCGAAAACCCAGCTTTCGAAGCTGCTCGAAATGGTGGAAGGTGGAAAGACAGTGGTCATCGCCCGGAACGGAAAGCGCCAGTCGTGGAACTTGTGCCGGCGAAAAAGCAGAAAGGTTTTCCCGTTGGGATCGGAAAAGGCCATCCGTTGGTGCCGCCGGGAGACGAGTGGTGGGCTCCCATGACGGACGAGGAATCGGACCGTTGGATTGAGGGGAAGTGAGCGGTGAAGGTCCTGCTGGATCCGCACCTCCCGTCTGGGCGATATCGTACTTCCAGTCGGATATCTCGGGAATGTGTCGCCTTCGAGCTTGCGATCGCCCATCCAGATATGTTCCACGTTGGTGCCATCGGTGATCATCACTTTGGACGAAAGCCCCACCTTCACCTTTTTGAAAGATCTTGATAGAGCCGCCATCGAGAAGAGTCGCATGGTTCAAACAAACGAAGCCGTAAGCGCATGGATCGCGCGCAGGCGTTCCAGCAGCCCGCTGAGTCGATCGAGTCTCAATGCATTTGCGCCGTCGGATAGGGCGCGCCCGGGAACCTCATGCACCTCGACGAACACTCCATCCACACCGGCGGCGACGGCCGCGCGGGCAAGCGTCTCGATAAACTGAGGTTGGCCGCCTGATGCTGCGCCACCCGCCGAACCTCCCGGCAGTTGGACGCTGTGCGTCGCATCGAACACCACGGGATAGCCGAACTCTCGCATGATGGCGAGTCCGCGCATATCCACCACAAGGTTGTTGTAGCCAAAGCTCGATCCACGCTCGGTGAGAATGATCTTGCTATTGCCCGTCGATGCTGCTTTCTCCGCCGCGTGACGGATATCCAAGGGCGAAACGAACTGTCCCTTCTTGATGTTCACGGTACAGCCAGTGCGCGCCGCGGCGATCAGGAGATCGGTCTGGCGGCAAAGAAACGCAGGGATCTGCAAAATGTCGATGCCAGCGGCGGCTGCGAGATCGGCATGCGCGGGTTCGTGGATATCGGTCAGCACCTCCACGCCCACCTCTCGCCGAATCGCACCGAGAATGCGCAGGCCTTCGGTGATTCCAGGGCCGCGATACGCGGAAACCGACGAGCGGTTCGCCTTGTCAAACGAGGCCTTGAAGATAAACTCCGGACTAATCTTCCGGATTTCGCGCGCTAAAAAGAACGCGTGTTCTTCGCTCTCTATCACGCAGGGGCCTGCAATCAGGCCCAATGTTGCCGACCGCGCGGCGATCATTCGGAAGCAAACAACGGCTGTTCGGATTTCGACAGCCGCACCTCGCGATACTTCGCCGCCGCGCCCAGGAAGGCCGTGAATAGAGGATGCGGTTCCATCGGTTTCGACTTGAATTCCGGGTGGAACTGGCATCCCAGGAACCAGGGATGATCGGGAAGCTCGCAGATTTCGACGTAGGTGCGATCTTCCGTCGATCCTGTAATGCGCAGCCCGTGCTCGGTGAGAACCTGTTCGAAGTCGCGGTTGAACTCAAAGCGATGCCGATGGCGCTCGCTCACTTGCGCTGCGCCATAGGCCTCTCGGGCGAAGCTGCCTTCTGCGAGATGGCACTGATACGCGCCCAATCGCATCGTGCCGCCGAGTTCATCCACTCCGAGCAACTCGCGCAGCTTGTAGATGACGCGATGTTTGGGCGCGTTCTCGAACTCGGTGGAATTTGCCCCTTCGAGTCCGCAGACGTTGCGGGCGAACTCAATGACGAGCGTCTGCATGCCGAGGCAGATGCCGAAGTAAGGAACTTTGTGTTCGCGCGCAAAGCGGATGGCGTGCAGCATGCCTTCGATGCCGCGC
>CAZCPL010000062.1:0-25898 GCA_964500255.1 uncultured Solibacteraceae bacterium
TCCCATGGCCGATCCGCTACAAGGACATCGCGCCTTATTACGATCGCGTCGATCACTTGATTGGAGTCTGCGGTGGCGACGATGATCAGGATTCTTTGCCGGGTAGCAAGTTCCATCTGCCTCCGCCGTCGCCTCGCTGTGGCGAGAGGCTGTTGCAAAAAGCCGGGCGCGACATTGGGGTTTCGATCGTAGCCGGGCGGCGCGCGGTTCTCACGAAAGAACACAACGGGCGCGCTCCATGTCACTACTGCGGCGCCTGTGGCAAGGGCTGCGACATCGGCGCGTTCTTCAATTCGTCGGACTACTTGCTGGAACCGGCGTTTATGAGCAAGCGACTGGAAATCATCGACAACGCCGTTGCGGCTCGCGTGTCGGTGGACGACAATGGGCTCGCCAATGGCGTGCAGTACTTCGATCGCTTCACGCGAGCCGAGCGGCGGGTTTACGCCAAACGAGTGATTGTGGCGGCATCTTGTGTGGATTCGACGCGCATCCTGTTGAACTCGAAATCGAGCGCGTATCCAAATGGGATTGGCAATACCTCAGGCGTGATCGGTAGTTATCTAACCGAACAGGTTCGGTTTCACATGTATGGTTTCGTACCGGAGTTGGTTGGAACCAAAGCCTTGAACGATGACGGAATCGGTGGCGAGCACATCTACTTGCCACGGTTCAATCATCGACAGAACAAGAAACACGATTATTTGCGCGGGTATGGTGCGCAGTTCTGGAATACGGGCGCGCAGCCGGGTCCTGGATTCTGGGCGAAGACGATGCCCGGCTTCGGTGAGGATCTCAAGAAGTCGATCAAAGACCGTTTTCCGGCGCTGGTGGCGATTCATCCTTATGGCGAGGTGCTGCCCCGCAAAGAGAATCGCGTCACGGTGGAGGGCACACAGAAAGACCGGTATGGGATTCCAGTGGCGCGCATCGAATACAAGGTCGGCGAGAACGAAAAGAAGATGCTGGTCGACATGTACGATACCGCCGAGTCTGTGTTGAAAGCCGCGAAGGCTGAGATCCTGCCGTTTGAGCGGGGCTGGATCGATAAGTACGGGTCGGCCATCCATGAACACGGCACTTGCCGGATGGGCGCGGATCCGAAACGTTCGGCGGTGAACGGGTTCGGGCAGATGCACGATGTCAAAAACTGTTTCGTGGTGGATGGTTCGATCTTTACGACGGCAAGCGAGAAGAATCCGACACTGACGATTCTGGCGCTGGCTTGGCGGGCGACCGATTACATGGCGGAACAGATCAGAAAAGGTGACATTTAGTGGGAATCGAGCGACTGTCGTTGGTGGAGATGGCGGCACAAATTCGTGCGCGGAGAATTTCGCCGGTTGAAGCCGTGGATGCACATCTCGCTCAGATTGAGCGCGTCAATCCGAAGATCAATGCGTTCATCGCGATGATGGCGGATGAGGCGCGCGAGGCTGCCGCGGTTGCGGAAGCTCGTTTGATGAAGGGCGAGGCGGAAGGGAGTCTGTTCGGGGTTCCTCTGTCGATCAAGGATTCATTGGACGTTGCGGGAAGGCCCACCTGGTGCGGTAGCCGCTTCAACGGACAGATCGCCATGCGCGATTCGGCTGTGGCCCGCAACTTTCGCGCGGCTGGCGCGATCCTTCTGGGCAAGACCAACACTCCCGAGTTTCTGGCGAACTACGAGAGCGACAACCACATCATTGGGCGCACGAACAACCCTTGGAATCTGGAGTACACGGCCGGCGGATCGAGTGGTGGCGAGGCTGCAGCGATCTCGGCGTTCTGCTCCGCGGGTGGTATGGGATCGGATGGTGGAGGCAGCGTCCGCGTGCCGGCGCACTTCTGCGGCATCGCGGGATTGAAGGTGACACCGGGGCGCGTTTCGGCGGCGGGGCACGTGCCGGCGATCGAGCATCCGGGCGGATTGCTGGGGGTTGTGGGTCCGATGGCGCGCAGTGTGCGCGATGTTCGCGAACTGTTTGAAGCAACGTGCGGTTATGATATCGAGGATCCGTTTGCGGCGCCGGTTCCTTTGCGAGCTGCGTCTCTAGACGGCGTGCGCGTTGGCGTGATGGAACAGTTTCTGAATGTCCCTGTGCAGGATTGCGTTCGCGACGCGGTACGCAAGGCTGCAGCGCTGCTGAGCGATTCGGGCTTCACCGTGGATGCCTTTGCGCCGACCGGCTTGGAGCGTGCGCCGAATGTCTGGGCCTTTTTCTTCACCGATCTTCCTTCGCGGGCGATCGCCAAGTTCATTGCGGGGCGTGAGGATCAGGCACATTGGACCGGGGTTGAGTTTCTTCCGAAGATTCTCGGTACGCCCGAACCTAGCGGGATGCAGGTGGTGGCCATGCTGGGCGAACGCGATCGTATCCGGATCGATCTCATGCGGCAGATGGCGGAAGTGCCAGTGATACTGATGCCGGTGGCCGGTGTTCCGGCGTTCAAGCATCGGGAGCGTAAATGGAAAACGGCGACGAAGGAGATCGGTTTATTCGAGGCCATGATGCCGGTGACGGCATTCAACCTGACTGGATTTCCGGCGCTGACTTTACCGATGGGAATGTCACCGGAGGGCCTACCTGTGGGCGTCCAACTCGTAGGGAAGCCGTTTTCCGAGGAACTGTTGCTGGCGATGGGCGAACATCTGGAGAAAGTTCGCGGATCGTTCGGCTCGCCCCTGTAACTAATGAACTGGTTACAATCATCCTTACATCGAAACCCCTATAAGGAAACCTCTGCTTGAAGCTCTCTGAGATTTGCGTTCAAAGACCTGTTTTCGCTTTCATGCTCATCATGTTTTTGGTGGTGATGGGCGTTTTCAGCTTCGTGGATTTGGGCGTCGACCTGTTCCCCCGTTCGGATCCGGCATCCGTTTACGTGCGAGTTCGGTTGCCCGGTGCAAGCCCCGAGGAAGTGGCCTCGCAGGTCATTCTGCCCCTCGAAGAAAGCATCGCGTCTATCAGCGGTATTGACGAGATGCGCGCGATGATCAACGAAGGCAGCGGCAATATTTTCGTAACTTTCACTTTGGATCGAAACATCGGCGAAGCGTCGGAAGACGTTCGTGAGAAGGTGGCGGCGGCGATGCGGAAACTTCCGCCGAATGTGCTGCCCCCGACCGTTGCCAAGCAGGACCCTGATTCGGAACCGATCATGACGCTGGCCGTGAGCGGCGATCGGCCGGTACGCGAACTAACGGAAATCGCTGACAAGACTTTGCGGCGAGCCTTTGAAACCGTCGACGGAGTGGGCGGCGTGGATATCGGTGGCGGGCGTTTACGCCAGATCAATCTAATGATGGATCTGAACAAGATGAGCGCCTACAGCCTAACGGCGCAGGACGTGCAACGGGCGATTGCGTCGGAGAACATCGAAGCACCCGGTGGTCGAGTGATTCGCGGACCAGCAGAAATGGGCGTCCGCACGATGGGCCGCATCGAAGAGGTCAAAGAGTTCGATTCGATCATCATCAAGAACGTCGGCGGTGCGCCGATTCGATTGCGCGACGTGGGACATGCGGAAGATGGCATGGCCGAGCGCCGCACATTTGCCTATTACAAAGGTAAGCCCGCGGTCACTCTTGAGATCCGGCGGCAGATCGGAACGAACACGGTCAAAGTCGTCGAAGACATTCAGAAGCGGATCGATGGAATCGTCAAGCAACTGCCGCCCGGCGTCAAAATCGACGTCGTGAAAGAGCAGGCAACCTACATTCGCAATTCGGTGGAGGCCCTCGAAGAGCATCTGCTTTTGGGAAGTTTGCTCGCATCGGTGATCGTCTTCATCTTTATCCGGGATTGGCGGACGGTGCTGATCTCGTCGATTGCGATTCCCACGTCGATCATTACGACTTTCACGCTGATGCGCGTGATGGACTTCACGTTGAACTCCATGACGCTTTTAGGACTCACACTTGCGGTGGGTATCGTCATCGACGATGCGATCATTGTGCTTGAAAACATCGTGCGGTATTTGGACGAGCACGATGTCGATCCAATCACGGCATCCATCGAGGCAACCAAAGAAATCGCACTTGCGGTGCTTGCCACTACGATTTCTCTGGTGATCATTTTCGTCCCTGTGGCGTTCATGACGGGTTACGCCAAGCGCTTCATGTATCAGTTCGGTTGGACCATGGCGATGTCGATCATGGTTTCGATGCTGGTTGCCTTCACTCTGACTCCGGCACTCGCTTCGCGCATGTTGAAGCGCACCCGCGCCGGTGCCCACAAGAAGGAGCATGGACATGCGCACACCACTTGGCTCGACCGCGGATATCTGGGAATCCTCGACTGGTCTCTGCACCATCGTTGGGTGATCATGGCGATTGCCGTCGGTGTTTTCGCTTCCACGTATTGGATCAATCAATACATTGGCCGCGATTGGATGCCGCAGGAAGATCAGAGCGAGTTGAGTCTGTTTCTGGAACTGGCCGAGGGTTCTTCTCTCGCGCTGACCGAAAAGACCACACTGGATGTGTCCAGGAAATTGGACAGCATTCCTGGCGTGCTGGCGGTGGTTCCGGGGTCGAATTCCTTTTCAGAACGCGTGAACAGTTCGTTTGTCACGGTGCTCTTGGCTCCTCCGGATCAGCGCGCACCGATCGGCGAAATGGCGCAGAAGATGCGCGACACGCTCAAGGAATTCGCATTTGCGCGGCCTCGCATCACGTTTCCCAATATTCTCGGTGGACGCGACACATTCGCTCCGATCCGGGCGCAGTTGCTTGGGCCGGATATCCGCAAGATGGTGGACCTCGCCAAGGAGGCGAGCCAGAAGATGATTGCGGATCCTCGATTGGCGGACGTCAAGGCGAACCTGAATCTCAACAGCCCTGAACTGCAGGTGATCATTGATCGTCCGCTGGCGTCCGATTTAGGGGTTCGCGTATCGGATGTCTCAAGTGCCGTGCGCTTGCTCATGTCGGGTGAAGATCAGATCTCGACTTACAAAGAGAATAACGAACAGTATCCCGTGACGATGCGTCTACTCCCAGGACAACGTGACGATCCACAGGCTTTGAGTCGGTTGCTGATCCCTTCTTCTAAGCTGGGCTTGGTTCGTCTCGACTCGATCGCGCGTCTGGAACGCGGCCTTGGGCCCTCGCGTATCGATCGCTTCAATCGGCAATTCTCAGTTGGCATCTACGGCAACGTCGCGCCCGGCTACTCTTTGAACGATGCCGCCGGTGCGACGCAGGAAATCTTCGACACGATGGTTCTGCCTCCGGGTTATCGCATGCTGTTTTCAGGACAGGTGAAGATTCTCGAAGAGACGACCACCAACATGATTCTTGCGATCGGGCTTGCCTCGATCTTTATGTACATGGTGTTGGCTGCACAGTTTGAGAGCCTGATCCATCCGTTCATTATTCTGTTGACGCTGCCGTTGTCGATTCCCTTTGCACTGCTTTCGCTGATCGCCACGGGGCGCTCGCTGAACTTGTTCAGCGCTCTCGGCATCCTGCTGTTGCTGGGCATTGTGAAGAAGAACGGAATCTTGCAGATCGATTACATGAACCGCTTGCGCGCCGAAGGCATGCCGATGCTGCCGGCGATTATGGAGGCGAATCGTGTGCGACTGCGACCGATTTTGATGACGACTCTGTCGATTATTGCGGGTCTGATTCCCACCGCGGTCGGAACCGGAGCAGGTGCGTCGCAACGGTCGGCAATTGCGATCACGATCATCGGGGGACAGTCGCTCTGTCTGTTGCTGACGCTTCTGGTTGTGCCTGTTACGTACGCGTTGGTTGAGGACGCCCGGGTATGGTTTGCGGGCCGCAAGGGAGTGCCGACCGGCACGCCACAGACCGCGCCGAGTTCCGCGCATGGCGACTAGTTCGCTATAGTGGAAGCACCGAGAGGATTGCAAGAATTGAAGCGTAAATCATCCGTCGCAACACCCGTTGTCGCCAAAGAAATCGTGGAATCCGCGAAGTCTTCGGTCATTGGAGATCGCGCCAAGCGTTTGGAGAAATGTGTGGCTTGCGCATCTGAGATGTCCTCTCCGACCTCAGTGGAAGGCCTATGCTGGATCTGTCGGCGCTTGAAGATCAGCGCCTGGAGAGATTCCGATAATCAGCTTTCCGCGCCGGAATAAAGCGGGCGGCCCACCCCCAATCGCAGAGCTTGTTCGTAGACAAACGCCCCCGCGGCAACGTCTTCCACGCCCAATCCGTTGGACTTGAAGATAGTGATCGCCGGGGCATTTGTACGTTCGGTGGCATCTTTGAGTTCGATGAGGCGCGGAGTCTCCCAGTCTTTTTGCTCCCACGCCAACAGCAGGTCTCCGGATTCGATCTTCGATTGTTCAATGGAGTCGCAAGCGATCCGATCTGCCTTGGCGATCAGTTCTGCAGGCAGTTCACGGCGCTGCGGGTTGTTGGATCCCATGGCGTTGATGTGGGTGCCGGGCGCGATCCAATCCGCTTCCAGCACGGGATCTTTTGACCACGTCGCGGTGGCGACGATGTCCATGTTTTCAACTGCCTGGCGCGCGGTTGGCACGGCTTGTACGTTGAGTCCGAAATCCCTTGCGCATTCGGCGGCAAACTTCTCACGGTTGGCCTGATTGCGGCTCCAAACGCGAATCTCTTTCAAGGGACGAACGGCGGAAACCGCTTCGACCTGGGCGCGCGCCTGAAAGCCGGAGCCGACGATGCCGAGCGTTGTGGCGTCTTTGCGCGCGAGAAGATCTGTGGCGTAGCCGCTTGCCGCACCAGTGCGGATTTGGCCGAGCCAATTGGCCTCCAACAATGCGCAGGGATTGGCGGTTTCGGCGTCGAGCAGCCAGAAGAGAAAGTGCATCGATCCGTACTTGGCGTTGGTCGAGTAGATCTTGGTTCCGAAGTACTTGCCGTGGGCACCCGCCATGGCGTGCAGCACAGAGCCCGATGGCATTGACAACCGGCGTCGTGGTTGATTCTGCGAGGCTCCGGTGCGGAGTGCGGCGAAGGTTTCGCGCATCAGGCGCACGGCTTCGGTCATAGGCAGGAGCTTGCGGACTTCGGCTTCAGTGAGAAACAGCATGGTTGTTTTCCTTGCGGTATGCGATCCAGGATTTGGTGAAGGGTCCGAAGGGTTCGGCGATGATTTGGGCGTCTGGAAAGAGCGCCGTGATTTGGCTGCGATCGAGCAGGCGAATGTCGTAGAGGAAGTGTTCGATGTAGAAGCGGCGGCTGTCGGGCGAGGGTTTGGCGACGAGATCCCAGACGGTGAAGCGTTGCACGATCGCTTTGCGCACTGTCATGGGGAACCAATGGATGAAAGGCGTCAACAGATGCGGCTCGATTGGAAAACCGTGATTGGGCGTCTGCACCCAGTAGCTTTTCGCTACCCGGCGGATCTCTTTTGCGAAGGCTTGCTGTTTGGCTTCGGATCCGACGTGCTCGATCACGGAGTTGCTGAAGGCGAGATCGAAGGCTCGATCGGGGAAGGGAAGGCGGGTGCCGTCGCCGAAAACAAGGCGCGTGCGGTCGTCGCCGTCTTCGAATGAGCGCGGGGTGTTGAGATAGAGGATGTTGGGGCGTTCCGATTGGGGCACAGACGCCCAGATGCGCGGATTTCCGCCGACGTCGAGGACGTTGGTTGTTGGCGTGGGCTGGCAGAGAGCAAGAAATTGCCGCATGCGGCGCTCGCGGAAACTGGTACCGATGCGGTCTGCAAGACTCACTTCAAGAATCCGCTGAGTTGGATGCCGGAGGCATTCAGTTCGTCGTTGAGCGGATCGTCGAGGGCGAGCACTTTGCGCGCGTTGGCAGACAGGCGGTTTTGCACTTCCAACCGCAGTAGCTTCTTCTGATACTGCTGCTGAGGGACATCGCGGCGCACAAAGAGCAAATGCAGTGCGCGGCGTGGACGATCGGTGTGATTCGTAGTTCCGCCATGCCAGCAGTGAGAATTCATGACCACCACGTCGCCTGCTTTGCCGGTTACAAGGACTTCTTGCGGGTGCGAGGCGTTGGCATCCTCGAGAACTTCCTGGGGACGTTTGCGCCAGATGTGTGAACCAGGCACCGCACGCGTCGCGCCGTTTTCGGCGGTGAAATCGTCGAGCATCCAGACGGTGTTGCAGACGCGATAGCCGCTGTCGTCGACGAGCAAGCCCATGTCGACATGTAGCGGTTGCAAGCCGCCTTCGTGCGGATCGGCAGCGCGGTAGTTGAGGCTTCCGAGCTTGAATTCCGGCCCAAGCACGTGTTCGATGCATTCCAGCACGGCTGGGTTTTCCAGCATTCGTTCGAAGATTTCACCCTTGTCGATGAGGTTTGCCAGGCGCGCCGCGCCGGTCTCTTTCTTGAATTCGCCTCCCGCGTTTTCGCCCTCTTCCGCGAGGATTTCCGCAGTTCGTGTGCGAAAGGCTTCGAGCATTTCGGTAGGCATCAAGCCGCGCAACGGAGCGAATCCGTCGCGGTCAAGCAATTGTTTTGCTGATTCCATCGGTTCCACTAGTTACCATATCAAGTTGGACCAGTTCTCGCGTATCCTCGTGCGTGCCACCAATTGGGTGGGTGACGCCGTGATGTCGATTCCCGCGCTCGAAGCGATTCGTGCGCGATTTCCCAAGGCGCACATCACGATTCTTGCCAAGCCATGGGTCGCGGATGTTTATCGCGGCGCAGCGTTTTGCGATCGGATTTTGATCTATCATCCGCAGCGCGGGTTTGGGGACTTTCGAGCGAAATGGCGGTTGTCGCGCGTATTGAAAGGGATCGGATTCGATTTGGCGATCCTGCTGCCGAACTCGTTCGATGCGGCACTGGTGCCGTTTTTGGCGGGGATTCCGAAGAGAATTGGGTACGCTCGCGATGGCCGCGGACTGTTGCTTACGGATGCTGTGGCGAGGCCCGCTGCTGGCGAAATCCCGGTGCATGAGCGGTTCTACTATCTGGAGTTGTTACGCAGGGCTGGTTTTTTGTCGGCTCTACCGGCGGATGCTCCGATTCATCTGCGCGTGACGCCTCACTACTATGAAATGCCGGTGATTGGGTTGAGTCCCGGGGCGGCATATGGGACAGCGAAGCGGTGGCTGCCGGAATCGTTTGCATCCACTGCGGTCTCGCTGGCGAGCCACTGGAAGGGTTCGCGCGCGATCGTGTTCGGAACCCAAGGTGAAGCGGATGTTTGCGAGCAGGTGGCGGAATTGATCCGGCGGCGAGGTGTTGCGGCGGAGAGCCTCGGCGGTAAGACGAATCTATACGAGTTTATGGAGCATGCCGCCGCCTGCCGTGTGTTTGTGACCAATGACAATGGAGCGATGCACCTCGTTTCGGCGCTGGGGGTTCCGACAGTGGCGGTGTTTGGGGCGACGCGTCACTTGACGACGGGGCCTACGGGTGACCGGGCAGTGGTGGTGCGGCAGACCGTGGATTGTTCGCCGTATCCGCATCCCTGCCTGTTGCGCGAATGTCCGATCGACCACCGCTGCATGTCGGCCGTGACGCCTGAGCGCGTGGTGACGGAGGCTTTGAAAATCGTTGGATAGCCGCTTGAAGATTGGTACGGCCGTGCCGGCCGGTGCGACGGTGGTGCGTGGATACTTCGATCCTTTGCTGGCTTCGCACGCACAGAGGCTCGCGGCTTGCGGGCGTCCTTTGGCTGTGATCGTTGTGGATCCTTCGAGCCCGTTGCTTCCCATTGCTGCGAGGCGTTTTCTAGTTGCGGCGTTGCGGTGCGTGGACGCTGTGGTGGAAGATGGCGTCGCGACGGAGGACTGGACAGTGCAGGATCTTGAGACTCGGCGCTCTTTCGTCGAACACGTTCATGCACGATCGAAAGCCTAAGATTCTCGTGGTGCGATTGGGCGCGATGGGCGATGTGATCCATGCGCTTCCGGCAGTGTCGACTTTGAAGGCGAGCTTTCCGGAATCGGAGATCACCTGGATCGTCGATCCGAAGTGGGCACCGTTGTTGGTTGGAAATCCGGCAGTGGATCGCGTGGTGACATTCAATCGCCGCGATCTGGCCAGCGTCCGCGCTTCGGTGAAAATGCTGCGTGAGCAGCGTTTCGATTTCGCTATCGATTTTCAAGGTCTGATCAAGTCGGCGTTTCTGGCGTCGGCGTCCGGATGCGGGCGGCGCATCGGGTTTCATTGGAAGGAGGTGCGCGAGGGGCCCGCCGCGCTGCTGTATACGGAACGGGTGCATACGCACGAGCGCCACGTGGCGGAGAAGAACATTGAGCTTTCGCTGGCCGCCGGTGCGTCACGAATCGATCGCGCGACACCGTTGCCGTTGGGATTGTCGGAAGGCGATTTGCCCGATGGACCGTTCGTGTTGGCTTGTCCCATGGCTGGATGGACTTCGAAACAGTGGCCATTGGAGTATTTCGTTGAACTCGCGCGGAGGGTTCCATTGGTTGTGAATGGCGCGCCGTCGAACGAGGTGGATTTAAGGCGGATTAAAGGCGCGCGAGTGCATCTCTCGGGGATCGAAGGGTTGCTGAATGCGACTCGTCGGGCGATGGCTGTGGTGGGTGTGGATAGCGGTCCGCTGCACATTGCGGCGGCAATGGGCAAGCCTGGGGTGGCGATCTTCGGGCCGACGGATCCGGATCGCAATGGGCCGTTGGGATCTTCGATTCGCGTGTTGCGTGTGACCGGTGCGGTGACGACTTATAAAAGAGGCGTGGTGCTTTCGGCAAGCATGAAGGCCATCACCCCGGCCATGGTGCTCGAAGCGCTAGCTGGTTTCGTCCCAGGCTAGAAAAGCGAGTCCTGCACTGGCGATGGCGGCTGCCAGAAATCCCCAGGAATAGAGCATGTTGTTTTGGATCAGAACGCCTGCGGTGATGGGGCCAATGATCTGAGAGATCGATGTGAGGGACTGGGTGAGTCCGATCACGACCCCCTGTTCTTGCGGGGCTGCGCGCTTGCTGATCATGGACGAAATGATTGGCCGCAGCAAACCGCTCAACGCTACGACGGTGCATGCCACGCCAAGCATGGTGATGGTGGTGCTCATGGCGAGGATGGCGAATCCCACAGCCTCGCCCATGAAGCCGATGACCAGCAGGGTCTTCTCGCTGAGCAACTTCATGATCTTGCCGATGCCGCCCTGGATGAAGATTCCGAGGATTCCGGCATAGGTGAGCACCAGGCCGACTTCGCGGGTTCCAAACGGCTTGCCCTCCCACGTGAAGCGGCGCTCGGAAAAGAGTCCGAATCCACCGGTGAAGATCGCAAAGGAGATGGAGAAGACCAGGAACTGCCAGAATAGCGGGGCAAGTTGGGGGCGCTTGAAGTACTGCAGATAGCCGCCCCAATCGAAGACCGACAGTTTCTTTGGTGTTCCTGCAAAGAGGGGTGTGCCTGCGAGGGGCTCTTCCGGCCCCGGTTTCGGTGGGTTGCTCGGCAACAACAAAAGCGTTGCGAAGATGCTGGTGAGTGAGAGCCCCGCGGCGGTGAAAACGGCGGTTTGTTCGCCGTAGCGTTGGGCGATGACACCGGTTGCGGCGGGTCCGATGAGAAATCCGATGCCGAAAGCGATGCCAATCACGGCGAAAGATTTTGTCCGCTCCGAAGGCTTGGTGACGTCGGCGATGTAGGCTTGGGCGACCGTGAGATTGCCTGCGGTGATGCCGTCAACGATGCGGCTGGCAAATGCCATCCACAGGCTGTTGGCGAAGCCGAGCAGGAGGAAGCCGAGGAAGGTTCCGATCTGGCTGAAGAGCAGTACCGGCTTGCGCCCGTAGCGATCGGAAAGGTTGCCAAGTGGCGGCCCGGCGAGTAGTTGAAAGAAGGCGTAGACCGAGATGAGAAGTCCTACTTGGATCGGGGTTGCCCCCAGATGCTGTGCATAGAACGGCAACAGAGGCATCATCATCGTGAGGCCCAGAACGTCCACAAGAACGATCAGAAAGATTGGCAGCAGAGGGGAACGGGACAAACTACTATCGTAGCGGACCTGTGTGTAAAATTCGTGTTCGAATAGGCATTGATGACGAAAAAGCGGACGGTCGCCGTCTATCTGGGGAGTTTGATTGTTGGCCTATTTTGCGCAGAGGCGGCGCTGCGGATTGCGGGTGCAAGGTTCGCGTCTTCGTTCTATGTGATTGATCCCGATCTGGGATGGACATTGCGCGCAGGAGCGGAAGGCGATGTGACGGAAGAGGCCGTGGTGCACGTAAAGATCAATGGATCGGGGATGCGCGACGATCGCGATTACCTGGTAGAGAAGCCTACGGGTGTGTATCGAGTGGCGGTCCTTGGAGATTCTTTTGCGGAGTCGATGCAGGTTCCGTTAGAGCAGACATTCAGTAAGTTGCTTGAGAATGAGCTCGCGGCTTGCAAGAAGACCAAGGTCGAGGTTTTGAACTTCGGCGTGCAAGGCTATGGAACCGCGCAGGAACTTTTGACTTGGCGCTTGAAGGCTTCGAAATACAAGCCTGACGCGGTGATTCTGTTGTTCTATTCCGGCAACGATCTTTACAACAACGTGCGGATCTTGAATCCGACGAATGCCGATGCTGCGCCGTATTTTGTTTTGGAAAACCACCAACTGCGGCTGTTGCCAGCGATGGCCGCGGAAAGTGGCGCGCGGGAAGCCTGGGCTGCGGTGGTGCGTGTTTCGAAGCTGGCTCAGATGCTGACCGATGCTTTCTATAAGTTCAATCGGCGGCAGGTTCGCGAGCAAGAGGATGCGAATCGCAAGCAGTTTGGAGAGAATTACATGGATCGGTTGATCTATGCGGATCCCCAGCACGAGGCGATGCGCGACGCGTGGTCGGTGACGGAGGCGGCGCTGCCACTGGTTCGGGATGAAGTTGTGAAAACAGGCGCGCGTTTTCATTTGGCGGTCGCGTCGAGCGGGGTGCAGGTGCATCCAGATGCTCAGATTCGCAGGGAGTTTCTCGATTACGTCAAAGGCTTGGATCTCTTTTACACGGAACACCGTCTAGCGGCTGTCGCTGCGAAAGCAGGGATCGATGTTTCGGTCATTGGCGAAGAGATGCTGAAGTATAGCGAACAGAACAAGATCTACCATGGATTTCCAGGTAGTCGCGGCAAGGGCCATTGGAATGAACAGGGCCATCGGTTTGTGAGCAGCCATCTTTCGCGCAGGATTTGCGCGGCTGTTGGACAATAGGGAATGGGATCGAAATCAGCGGGGCTCGTCGATCGCGTTTCCTCGCAGGCAACCACCAAACAGGGCGGCTGGCTTGCGCTTTCCTACTATTCGATCGGGCACTTTTTCATCGACCTCTATTCGAATGCCTTGGGCGTGTTTGTTCCGATGCTGGTGGATCATCTCGGCATCTCTTTAACCCAAGCGGGGTTTCTGGGCGGCCTGATGTCGTTTTCCTCTTCGGTGACGCAGCCGATTTACGGCTACCTTTCCGACCGGTTTCGCACGCCATTGTTTGCGACCCTCGCGCCTGCGCTTGCGGGGATCTTCATTTCTTCGTTGGCGTTGGCCCCAAGTTTCGGATGGCTGGTGGTGCTTGTCTTTCTTGGTGGCGCAGGAATCTCGTCATTCCACCCGGCTGGCAGCGCGCGTGCGGCGCAGGGTTTGGAACACAAGCGGCAGTTCGCCATGGCGGTGTTCATCTGCTCCGGTACGCTTGGCCTGGCGGTTGGCCCGACATTCTATTCGTATCTCTTTGAAACATTCGGTTACGAAAAGGCTCATTGGGGCGCGCTTGGCGGCATCGCAGCGACGGTGCTGATGCTTGCGACGCTGCCACGGCGCGATGAAGTTCACTCTGGCCGGGCTCCTGCGTTCGATTTGGAGCCGCTGAAGGCCGTATGGAAGCCGCTGACGATTCTCTATTTTTGCGTGTTCCTGCGCTCGATCGTGCAGATCTCGTTTTCGGCGTTTTTGCCACTCTACATGCATCGCGAACGAGGACTCACACTCACCGAAGCGAGTCACGTGCTCTCGCTCTATCTCGCCGCTGGCGCAGCGGGCGGCTTGATGGGCGGTAGCCTTGCGGAGCGTTTCGGCGCGAAGCGAGTGATTCAGGCTTCGTTTCTCGGAAGCGTGCCATTGCTCGCGCTGTTCTTTTTTGTGAGCAATGTTTGGATCGCCAACGCCGGGCTGATTCTGGGCGGGTTAATTCTGCTGTTTACGATTCCTGTGAACGTGGTGATGGCGCAGCAACTGGCTCCCACACAAACGGGCACGGTCTCGTCCCTCATGATGGGCGCGTCGTGGGGAATGGCTGGCCTCATTGCGATCCCGATCGTTGGCTGGGCGGGCGATCACAGCAGCTTGCATTCGGCGCTCGCGTCGCTGCTGGTTGCGCCTTTGCTCGGCTTTATCCTGACACTCTGGTTGGATGTGGAATGAAGAAAGCAGTCTGTTTGTTGAGCGGTGGTTTGGATTCGTCCATTTGTCTCGCCTGGGCGAAGCAGAGGGGCTTTGAGACTTATGCTCTTAGTTTCGATTACGGGCAGAGGCATTCCGTTGAACTCGAAGCCGCGCGGCGGGTGGCGCAAGCGGTGGGTGTCGAACAGCACCTGACAGTGCAGGTGGATCTGCGGGTGTTTGGCGGAAGCGCCTTGACTTCGGATGAGATTGCGGTGCCCAAGGGCCGCGATGAATCCGCCATGTCGGCGGGAATCCCTGTGACTTATGTTCCGGCGCGCAATACCGTGTTTCTTTCGTATGCTCTGGCTTGGGCGGAAGTGCTCGAGGCTTCTGACATCGTTATCGGGGTGAATGCGATCGATTACTCCGGCTATCCCGATTGCCGCCCGGAATTCATCCGCGCGTTCGAAACCCTTGCGAATCTCGCGACTAAGGCTGGCGTGGAAGGCCGCATGAGCTTGCATGTGCATGCGCCGTTGATCGAGCTGAGTAAGTCTGGGATCATCGAACTGGGATTCAAGTTGGGGCTCGATCTGGGGCTTACGCATAGCTGCTATGATCCTGATGAAAGCGGTTATCCTTGCGGGGAGTGCGATTCATGCCTATTGAGAAAAAAAGGATTCGAAGCAGTGAAAAAAAAGGACCCATCGCTGTCGCGAAAAAGGTAGCCTCGAAAAAAGGGCTCGCCGTGGCGCTGCCACCGGTACTGACGCTGGAAGAGGCACAATCCGCGGCACCGAGGCCCTTGAACATCTCTGAGATCTTCGTATCCGTGCAGGGTGAGGGCCGCTATATCGGCGTTCCATCGGTATTTGTGCGCTTGAACGGATGCAATCTGCGCTGCGTTTGGTGCGACACCCCCTATACATCCTGGCAGCCGCAAGGCGATGACTACATGATGGGCGGTTTGCTTTCCGATATTCGCCGCCATTGGACCAAACACGTTGTCATCACCGGTGGGGAACCAATGTTGCAGCCGAGCGTGGTGTTGTTGACCGAGCGGCTCAAAGAACAAGAGTTGTTTGTGACGATTGAGACTGCAGGAACCGTTTACCAGCCGGTGAAGTGCGATCTGATGAGCATCAGCCCCAAGCTTGCGAATTCGGTTCCCCATCGGCGCGAGGGTGGCCGTTGGGCCGTTCGTCACGAGAGCCTGCGCCATCGGCCCGAGGTGCTGAAGCGGCTGATGACGGAATACGATTATCAACTGAAATTTGTGGTGCAGACTCCAGAGGACATGGAAGAAGTGAACAAGATGGTCGAAGATCTTGGCGCAGAGAAGGAACGTGTTGTGCTGATGGGAGAAGGCATCGATCCCGGAACGCTTTACGAACGCGCGCAGTGGATCGTAGAACATTGCAAGCGCTGGGGCTATCGCTTCAGTCCGCGGCTGCACATCGATCTCTGGGGCAATGAGCGGGGCAAGTAGATTTTGAGCCAATCTCAACTACCGCAGGTTTCGCATCTCCATACGTACTTCCTGTTTCCGTTTTCGATCGACAAAGACGCGGTGCGCAAAGATCACTGCGAGATCTGGGCGGGGCTTCCACTTTGGGTGGATGGCATCGACGATTGGATCGGAGCACATGGCGGCGAATCGGCGATTTCGTCGAAGCTGGGGCCTTGGAAGCGGTCAGCGTACTCGTCCTTCGATATCGAGTCTCCGGCGTATCAGGAGATGGTGTTCTTTCACCCTTTTGTGCGGCGGGTGTTTTTCGATACGACAGGCATGGCGGATCCGAAGGAAGAAGCGGAATCGCTTCTGCGCTTCTACACACTCGACATTCCGCAAGGTTCGAGGTTGATGTTTCAGTCTGAGGACTCGCGCAGCCGCAAGTTCGCGGCGGAAGTCACCGCATTGCGCCTGATCATGTTCGCCAACGGTATTGGCATTCTTTCGATCAGCGTGGAATGCGAGAACATCCCCGGGTCGCAGGCACTGTGGATCAACGAGATGATGCGCAAAGTCTACCCTTCGAGCGGGCGGCAGTTGCGCGAGGCACGCATGCCGCGCCGTCAGGCGTTGGTGCTAGACGATGTTGTGGTGGCGGAAGAAAATTGGGACCAGCCTGCGATTTCCAACTACCAGCCGCCGCTTTCGAAGGTGATCAAGTCGCTGCTCTACTTCACGAACTATGAGCGGCAAGAGTACGAGCCAGTGCTCGATGAGCGGATGATTGTGTACTCGTATCTGGCCATCGATCCCAAATCAGTGCCCGAAGACTTTCAGGATTCGACCGAGTATCAGGTGTTTCTTAGCCGTGCTCTCTATGTGGATCGCGCGGGTTCGCAGTTCCGCTACGACAGGCGTTTTCTGGTCGAAGAGATGCGCAAAGACGTTTACCGTCGCTGGGCACATCAGGGAACGTACTATGGTTTCTCGGCATACAGCAACGTGACGATGTGTATCGGCAACTTCGATTGCGACGATCATTCGTTGCGCGAGGGTTTTCTCATCCATCGCATGTTCAAAACGCGTTACTACCTGATGGCGGTGATCGCGCTTTTTTACCGCGCAACGTTGCTCGATCTGAATGAGCGAACGGCATTGGTTTCGAAGCGCTTGTATCGCGATTTTCACGACGATCGCGAGTTCCGGTCAGAAAACATCGACGCAGCGAACTCGCTGCTGTTTGAGTTCTTGCACTTCGCCAACTTTTGGCACTTCGATGAACTTGCGAACAAAGACGAGGAGCAAGAGCACTTTGAAATGCAGTGCCGGGCGTTTCGCATCGAGCGTGCATTGAACGAAGTGGAACAATCTGTGCGCCGGTTGAACTCTTCGCTCAATGAATACTACGAAGGGCGCCAGATGGCCGCGGTCAACCGCCTCGGAGTTCTCAGTCTGATCTTCGGAAGTGGGGCAATGCTTACGGGTTTCTTTGGAATGAACTTCGGCGGAGCTTTCCGCGATCTCTTCTTTGAGCCAGGAAAGCAGGGAAGTTGGTTTCACACCGGCACGATTATCGGCGTTGCCGTGGTGACGCTGCTTGCCTTCGCCTACGGTGCCTATCTGGTCGGTGCCAATTGGAAGGATTATCGCGATGCCGCGAATCCCCGGGCGGCTCGAAGGCCATTCGATTCGCCGAGTGTCAAGCGCACCCACTCCTGAAGTTGGGATCAACAGTGTTCTGCCGCGTACGTCACATTGCAGGATAATTAGAATCTACGTTCACGGAAAGGTAACCAATGTCCGCACCTCTCACCCCGATTCGCTGTCTCCACCGCGCGATGGATCTCTTTGCCAATAAGGTTGGCGTCGTTTGCCGCGATAAGCAATTCACGTATCGTGAATTCGGAGAGCGAGCGCAGAAGCTTGCCAGCGGACTCCCAAAGTTTGGCATCGAGAAAGGCGACCGCGTCGCCTACATCAGCTTCAACACGCACCAGTTGCTGGAGGGTTACTACGGAGTTGTGCAGGCCGGCGGCGTGGTGATGCCGTTGAACGTCCGGCTCTCGGTGCAGGAAATGGTGGCTGTGATCAACCATTCTGGCGCGCGGATGATCGTGTTCGAAAACGATTTTGCACCGATCGTCGAGAAGCTTCGGGATGTTTGTAAGGGCGTTGAGAAGTGGGTAACGACAGACGAGAAGATCGCCTGTGCGGATCTGCAGTACGAAGAGATCGTGGATGCCGGTGTTCCCGAGCGTCAGGACATCATGACGATCGATGACAGTGCGATTGCCGAATTGTTCTACACCAGTGGCAGCACAGGAACGCCCAAGGGTGTGACGCTCACGCATCGCAATCTGTATCTGCACGCTTTGTCGGTCGGTGGCATCTATGACAAGATCCACGATATGGTCGACCTCCATACGATCCCGCTGTTTCACGCCAATGGCTGGGGGCGGCCACAGGCGAGCGTGATGCTAGGCGTCAAGCAGGTGATGGTTCGGCGGTTCGAACCGACATTCGTGTTCCGTACGATTCAGGAACATAAGGCGACCGACATCGCGGTGGTTCCGACCATGGCAAATGCGTTGCTGAATGCTCCCGATGTGAAAAATTGGGATCTCTCCTCGATTCGCTACGTCATGATCGGTGGCGCGGCTGCTTCTCCCGATCTGATTAAGCGCCTGGAAGCGATCTTTCCGAACGGCGAGTGCTTCGGTGGCTATGGCATGACGGAAACGTGCCCGGTGCTGACGTCCGCACGCAACAAGGGCATTGCATACAAAGACGACGACGATCGCCGCCGCCGCCAAGCGATGGCCGGATGGCCTGTGTGCGGCGTCGAGGTCCGCGTAGTGGACAACAACATGCACGATGTTCCGCGCGATATGCAGTCAATCGGCGAGGTGGTGGCCGCGGGCGATCACATCATGTCCGGTTACTACAAAGAGCCGGAAGCGACGGCGAACGTGATGTCCGGTCGCTGGCTGCACACCGGCGACATGGGCGTTTGGGACGACGAAGGCTACATCCACATCGTCGATCGCAAGAAAGAAATCATCATCTCCGGAGGCGAAAACATTTCTTCGCTTGAGGTGGAAAAGCATATCTTCTCGCATCCCGATGTCTTTGAGTGCGCCGTGGTTGCGGCTCCGGATGAGAAGTGGGGTGAAGTTCCGGCGGCGATCATTGTGCGCAAGCCCGGCACCGATCTCACGGCCGAGAGCATCCTGCCGTATCTGAGCGAGCGGCTTGGCAAGTTTAAGCTGCCGCGTTTGATTGAAGTGCAGGATGAGCCGCTGCCGAAGACGGGAACGGGCAAGATCCGCAAACTGGTGCTCAAAGAGCGGTTCTGGGCTGGCAAAGAGAAACGAGTCCAGGGTTAGTGTATTCACTGCTGATCGGTTGCACGGATGAGAATCGCGAATCGTTGATTGAGCGTCTATGGTCCGAGAGCACGCTGGGAATCGTCGAGGGCGAGACCACACTTGAGGCCTTCTTCGAAGACGAATCGGTGATCTCGCGCCTCGCTAATCTGCAACCGCAGCGAATCGAGCCCGAAGATGTCGATTGGGAGGAGGAAACAAAGCGCTCGTTTCCTCCTGTGCTTGTTGGCGCAAGGTTTTTTCTTGTTCCGCCTTGGAATGAGGATCCGACACCGGAGGGCCGCGAGCGTTTGGTGATCAATCCTGGATCCGCTTGCGGAACCGGCTATCATCCCTGCACACAGTTGTGTTTGGCATTGCTGGAAGAGCACGTGAAGCCCGGGATGCGTGTTCTGGATGTGGGAGCGGGTTCCGGGATTCTCTCGAAAGCTGTGGCGATTCTCGGCGGAACGGCCGTCGCCTGCGACATCGATCCGGACGCGGTGGAACAGTGCGATTGGACTCCGCGTTTTGTCGGCTCCGTGAATGCCGTTGGTGCCAACTCTTTCGATTCGATCGTCGCCAACATCAGTGCGGAAGCGCACCGCGAACTTCTTCCGGAATATCGACGTGTCGCGAAACAGCTCATCCTGTCAGGTTTTGAAGCCATGGAGACCCTGAACGCCGAGCGCGAACGCCGGGAACTTGACGGCTGGTTCGCTATAGTTGCGATGTGAGGACCGCAGTAGGATTTTTGTTGATCTTTGCAGGGCAAGCGCTTGCGAATCATTGGCTCCGTGTTGAAGTGGTGGATTCGTCGGGCCGTCCGATCGCCACAGCCCGAGCCAATGTATCCAACTCTTCGGGCGTCACTGTGACCTCTGGTTCCGTCGATAGCCAAGGGCGGCTTGCCCTCGGGCTCCCGGCTCCGGGGCGCTACCTTCTAAAGCTCGTCAGCCCGGGCTTTTCCGATCGCACGACAGCGGTTGAGGTTCCTGGCACTTTTAAGCTGGAATTGAGCGTGAATCCGATTCACGAAGAAATCACGGTTACGGCGGAGTCCGGCCAAGTGCAGTCTTCCTCCTCGGTCGCCCAGCGCATGACGCTTCTCAATGAGAACGAGATTCGCGAGCGCGTAACGACGGCGATCACCGAGGCGGCGACCGGTGAGGCTGGCGTGGATCAGGTGCGAACGAGTTCCACCATGGGTTCGTTCGTTGTGCGCGGTTTGACGGGCAAAAACGTCTCGGTGTATCGCGACGGCGTGCGATTTACGACGGCTGCACAGCGAGGCGGCGTGAGTACGTTTCAAAATTTGATTGAGTCCTCGAACCTGAGCGCGATAGAGTTTGTGAGAGGTCCGAGCAGCGCGCAGTATGGTTCCGACTCCATTGGCGGAACTGTCAACCTTCAATCGAAATCGCCAGAGTTCTCGACGTCCTCACGCGGTTGGAACGGAGAGATCTCGCCGCTGTTTCACTCTGCCACGAACGGTTTCGGCGGCAACGCCGTGATTGGATATAGCGGCGTCCGTATGGGTTTTGTCAACAATCTGTCGGCCCGCAGGATCAATCGGTTTCGAACGGGCGGCGGCTTAGACTCGCACGCGGCGGTGACGAGGTTCTTGGGGCTGCCTTCCACGATTGTGGGATCCGATCGCCTGCACGATTCGGCTTTCACACAATACGGCGGATCGATGCATGCGCAGTTTTTGCTGTCTCCGAAACAACAGGTGGTGGCGCACTACGAACGCGGCCAGCAGGATGGCGGCAAGCGCTACGACCAGTTGCTTGGGGGCGACGGAAACCTGATTGCTGATCTTCGCAATCTGATGCTCGACTTTGGGTATGTGCGGTTGCAGCGTTTTGGTCTCGGGGGATTCGATCAAGCTTCGGTGACGGGATCTTTCAACGCTCAGCGCGAGGAACGGATCAACCAAGGCGGGCAGGGAAATCCCTCAGCTTCGATCACGAATCAATTCGAGCGCAATCGTGTATTCGGCCTGCAATTGCAGTTGACGAAACGGATCGAGGGTGGTCATGATTTGGTGATCGGATCGGAAGGTTATCAGGAGCGCATGACTGCGCCGGCTTTTACGTTCAACCCGGTTACCCGCATCACGGCGCTCTCGCGACCGCGTGTCCCCGATGGATCCACGTATCGCTCGCATGGAACGTTTGCGCAGGATAGTTGGTCTCCGATCGCTTCGGGGCGTTTGCGGGTGAGTGGCGCTCTACGGTTCGGTGGAGCGACGTATCGCTCAACGACTCCTTCCGACTCGCTCACCGCGAATGCAGTCTCGGGCCGCTTTGGAGGTGTCTTCAAGATCGTTGAGCCGCTGTCGATTCACGCCACTTACAGTCGCGGGTTCCGTGCGCCGAACATGACGGATCTCGGTACGCTTGGCATTCAAGGCAATGGCTTCTTCGAGGCCAACGTAAACGATGTCGCCTCTCGCGGCGCTCGCATCGGCAACCGCGCAGACGATCAAGCGATCGACAGCGGACTCGCCGTCGAGCGGCTCCGTCCTGAGAAGACCGACAACTATGACATCGGCGGGACGTTTCGCAACGGGAGGGTGATGGTGGAAACGACAGCCTTCTGGATTCGGCTGAACAATACGATCGTGTCGCAGACGCTACTGTTGCCACAGGGCGTGGTTGGGCAGCAATTGGGCGATCAGATCATCGCGCGGCAACTGCCATCGGGAGCAATCTTTGTCCCCATCGCGACACAGCCTGTGTTGGTTCGTGCGAATTTCACAGGTGCGCGGTTGAACGGCTTTGAGCAGAGATTCAAGGTCCGCATCAACCGTCAATTGGCGTTCGATCAAAACCTGACGTACATCTATGCCAAGGATTCGGTCACCGGGCTCCCGCCCGATATCGAACCCGGATCTCCGCCCACGATGGCGAACTTCCGGCTGATGTGGTCGCCGCCTTCCAAACGTTTTTGGGCAGAGATGTATTCGACTGTTGCGGACCGCCAGACGCGCATCCCTTCGATCTCACTGGCCGATCGCCGCACGGGTGCGAGCCGCTCGCGCACGAATATCGCGAATTTCTTCAACAATGGCGCACGTGTGCGAGGCTTGGTGGTGAATGGGATTCTGGTTCCAACCGGAGAGAATGTGGCGCAAGTACAAAATCGCGTACTCGGTTCCGCGACGTCCGCGCCAATGTTTGCGGCGATTCCTGGTTGGGGTACGGTCGGGATCCGCGCGGGCATGCCGATTGGTGAGAGTTCCGATCTGTTCCTCGATTTTTCCAACATCGCCGACAAGAACTATCGGGGAATCGGTTGGGGTATGGATGGTGCGGGGCGCGGCGTCACACTGAAGTGGCGGATGCGGTTTTGAGGTTAAAGCCAGAGGATCATGTCTCAGGGTAAAGCCTGAGGTTGGGTGCGCAGTATGGGGCAGGTGTCCTGAAGCGTACCGGTACCGAAGACCATCGGGGCATGGCTGCTTCCACGCCCCTGGTACCTAACGGTTACTTCTTCTTGGTTGCCTTCTTGGTCGCTTTTTTCGCAGCGGTTTTCACCGGAGCGGATCCCTTCGGATGGCCCTCGTCGTCCGTATCGAAAGTCTGGGATTGGAAGACGAGAAAGATCGCCAGCCACTTGCCTGTGGAATGCTGGAACATCAGAGCGCCATCCTGCCAAATGCCGTTGTCTTTGGCAAACTGCTTGCCGTTGCCCTGATTCATGTGGATGTCGTGAATGCCATTGCCGGGCAGGAACTGGAAGTATTTATCCTTCTTGGTTTTCTCAGGACCCCACTTGGCACCGAAGGCATGACGGTGGCTTTGCGATCATCCATCGCATCGCGAACGGCGTCTTCGAGAATGTCCTTCAGATCGTTCTTTGCGCCCGGCTTGTCGGGTGGCACCTCGACCATCTTGGTCTTGTCCGCGAGTCCGCCGGGCTTGCTCGGCAGCTTGGTGTAGCCAGCCTTGAGGGCCTTCATTGCCTTTCGTCAGCTTTTGAGGCAGCGAGGTGATGCTTTGGAAGAGCAATGATGATGGTGCATTCTTGGCGGACGATTTGACGTTGCAGGCGATTCGATGCTGGGTGGTTCCGTCGGTGATCAGAATCTGATAGTGGTCGTCGTCAGCGTCTCGAAGGCGGCCGATGGCTTGGCCTTTGAGCACACCGTAGGTTTTGAGTGGCATTGCGATGGTTCCTTTATTCGCTCTCAACTAGAGCGACACCACTTCATCGCAATTTGCCGACTATTTCTTGCGGATGTGGATGGAGCCATTGAAGGCCTTGAAGAGAATTTCCGGACCTCCGCCGTTGATGGTTCCTGAAATGCCGCGATCCATGCGGATGGCTTCGCCGCCTGCGAGCCGGACATCGAAATCGGTGTGGATTTTTCCATTGGTGGTTCGCATGCGGACATTGGCCCTGAGGTCCGTTGGAAATGTACAGTCGATGGAGCCATTCATGGAACTGAATGACATCGCCTTGTTGGGATCCACTCTATCGATGATCGCGGTGACGCTTTGGTTGAGCGAATGCGCGAGCACGGAACCCGAGACGTTGATCAGGCGGACGCCGCCGTTGACAGTGTTGACGTCGATGTCGCCCTCTATGCCCTCCACGCGCAGTTCGCCGCAGTTGGTGCAGCGGAGTTGCAGTGAAGTCCGGTGCGGAACTTGAATGGTGAGGTTGGCCTGTTTTCTCACGCCGCCATTTAAGGTGATCACGTTGTTCTGTTCGGTGAGAGAGAAGACGCCGTCCGTGTCGAGCCTGCGCGGTTCACGGGCCATGCTTTCGTTGGTAATGATGGCGTCTTTTCCCGAATAGCCCCGCACGGTGATGCGTCCGTTGACGATGTCCGCCTTCAGCACACGTGGACGCGCGTCGTCGGAAAAGGCGACCGCGTAATCCTGCTGCGCGATGAGTGGGAATGCGGCGATGAGAAAGAATGCTAACTTCATGGTCAATTCAGTTGCCCTGCAGCCCAGCGGGCGCTTTCCTGCACTTCTTTGGGCACTGCGGAATCTACGGAGAAGCTTTGCAGGCTCTTTGCGGTGGTTCGGTCGTTGAGGTCGACGAGTAGTTCGATGATGGCGATCTGGACAAGTGGAGAGTCTTGCGCCTTCAAGGAATCAATCAGTGCCTTGCGAGCCGCAACGCCGGTTCCGACCTTGCGGAAGGCGTCGACAGCGGCGAGGCGAACGTTGACGCTGGGGTCGGACTTCACGGTTTCGAGCAGCGCGGTGACAACGTCCCCATCGGACTTGTCGAGGCGATACGCATAGCTGACACCGCGCATCCGGTCGGCCGGAGACTGCTGCTGCAAGAGGGATAGCGCCATCATCTGGCGCATCCCGTGGATCTCTCCGCGGAGTTGCGCGATTTGTGGATCGACTGGTGTGACATTGACGCGACCGACGAAGATTCCAATGGCAAGCATCGCGAAGGCACCGGCAGGAATCGCCCAGTGGAACCAGTTTCGCTTGGGCTTCTCGTCGACTCCGCTGCGATAGGCGTCGAGCATCCCATAGAATCTGCTTCGGACGTCAGTGGATGGTTCCAGCGTTGGCAAGCGGTCGAGATCGGCCCAGAGTTCGCCGAGCATCTCTGCTTCCGCCTGGCAAGTGTCGCACTGGTGCAAATGCTGTTCGATCTCGCGATGGGAGTTGACAGGTATCGTTTCCGCCCAATATTCAGGCAACAGTTTTTGGACTTTCTCGCAGTTCATGCTTTTGCCTCCGCCAGTTGTGTGTACAAATCTCCCAGTGCTCGCACGGCGCGGAAAACGCGCACCTTCACCGCGCCCACTTCGATGCCGAGGATCTGGGCGATCTCCTCGTATTTGAGTTCCTGATAGCGGCTCATCACCAACACCTCGCGCTTATCTTCGGGAAGCATGTCCAAAGCTTTTCTGAGCAACTGCAACTCTTGTGCGCGCGAAAGCTTGTCGTCGATACGCATGCTGCCGCTTGGGATCTCGTCGTTTTCATGGTGTGTTTCCGGGCGGCGCTTTTGCAACTGATCGATCTTGGCGTTGCGTGCGATTTGGTACATCCAGGCCGTGAATGGCTGCTTTGCATCGTAGGTGTGGCGATAGCGTAGGATGCGAAAGTAGACCTCTTGCAAGAGGTCTTCGCTCTGCTCGCGATTACCGCCACTGCAGCGTGCGAAGAACTGAAACAGTGCGCGGTGGTGGCGCTCAAAGAGCACCGCCAACTTGCGCAGGTCGCCATCTCGCACCTGCTGCATCAGTATCTGATCGGGTAAATCCGTCAATTCACCTGAGTCTACCGTCTGTCGCGGAAAAGGTTACCGAATCAGCCCCATTCAAAGCCGGCGAGTGCATAGATCTTCTCAGGGTCTTGCTCCAGGTGGCGGTTTTGGTAGCTCATCCGCAGAAGTTTGCGTGAGGGTGTGAAGCCGAAGGAATGGGCGAGTCGGACGGCTTGTGCGTTGCCTGGGAAGAGATCCCATAAGGTGGGGCCGGACGCGGTTCCGAAGGCGGCGAGGCGCGCGGCTGCCTCGGGTGTTGTTGAGACGCACGGTCCGAATTGCCTGGCGGTGCGCCCTCCGCGAAGAAAGGCGTGTGCATCGTCTTCGACGCGATAGTTATTGCCCTTGAGCATGCTGAGAAGCGGCGCGCGGTCCGCACCGAAGGCAGCGCGGTCGAGATCCAGGTTGACGTCGCCGACGGAACCCTCAATGTCCAGGCGCAAACTGCCGCCCTTCCAACGCTCGACGACGCACTCGTCCTCGAATCCGAATTTGCGATAAACAGGTGCACCGAGTTCGGTGGCATCGAGCTTGATGCAGCGCATGTTTCGCGCGAGGGCGAAGTCCATCGCATGAGTCATGAGT
>CAZCPL010000063.1:0-2721 GCA_964500255.1 uncultured Solibacteraceae bacterium
ATCCGGCCCAGTAAATCATGCCGGGGAAGCTCGAAGCTTCGGGGTAGCGCATGTCCCAAATGAAGCGGTTCCAGCCCGCGTTCGTTGGCGCGAGCGTTGGACCCGCAGGCCCACGAGGGCCTTCGTCATCATCCGACGGAACTGGGGCGGCAACCGCTTTGGGATCCGGTTTACTGGAAATTTTGCGGACCGGTTTGCCCGCGCTGTCGAGAAATTCGAGAGTGACATCAGTGGCCTTGGCCTTAAGCATATAGTTGATGACCACACCGGATGGCGGGTTCTGGCCGCCGCCGCGAACGCGCCCAAAGCCGCCGCCTCCCGCATAGCGATAGGCGGGCTTCGGTGCAAAGAGGTGGACATCCGCATTGCGGGTGCTCTCGGTCCACTGATGGAGCACCGGCAAATCGTCGAAAACCCAGAACGAGCGGCCCTGGGTGGCGATGATAAGGTCGTTCTCGCGCTTGTGAAACGTCAGATCGGTGATCGGAACGACCGGCAGATTCAATTGGAACGCCTGCCAGTTGTCGCCATCGTCCATCGACATATAAAGACCGGTCTCGGTGCCCGCGAAAAGCAAACCCTTCTTGTTCGGATCCTCGCGCACAACGCGTGTGAAGGCGGTGTCCGGGATGCCGTTGACGATCTTCTTCCACGTTTTGCCATAGTCCGTTGTGCGATACAGATAGGGGCGATGGTCGTCGCTTTTGTACATCGTTGCCGCGACGTAAGCTTTGCCCGGATCGTGCGGCGAGGCCTCCACCGAGTTGATCTGGATCCACTCGGGTATGATGTCTTTGCCTGGCGTGACGTTGTCCCACTTTTTGCCGCCGTCGCGCGTGACATGGACGAGTCCGTCATCGGAACCAGTCCAAATCAGGCCTTTCGTAATGTGAGATTCGTCGATGGTGAAGATGGTGCAGTAGTATTCGACGCCCGTGTTGTCCTGGGTGATGGGTCCGCCGGAAGTGCCCTGCTTCGACCTGTCGTTGCGGGTGAGATCGCCGCTGAGCGCTTCCCAACTTTGGCCCTCGTTGGTGGACTTGAAGAGCATGTTGCCACCGGTATAGAGGACATTATTGTCGTGCGGTGAGAAGAGCAGTGGAAAGTTCCATTGGAAGCGATACTTCATGGCTTCCGCGCCCGCACCCATGGGATTGTCAGGCCAGACATTGACGGTGCGCGATGCCCCGGTGCGATGGTCGTAGCGGGTGAGCAAACCGCCGTAAGATCCAGCGAAGACGATGTTGGAATCCTTGGGGTCGGGCGCGATCCAGCCGCTTTCGCCGCCGCCCACATCATGCCAGTCACTCTCGGTGATGGCTCCGCCGTTGCCTCGCGATTTGGTCTTGATCGTCGAGTTGTCCTGCTGTGCGCCGTAGATGCCGTATGGAAAATCCCGATCGGTGGCGACGCGGTAAAACTGCGCGGTAGGCTGATTCTGCAAGCTCCAGGTGCGTCCCGCGTTGTTGCTGACGTTTGCACCGCCGTCGTTGGATTCGATCATGCGATTGCTGTCGTTGGGCGCGATCCAGAGATCGTGATTGTCCCCATGCGGCACCGCGATCGCGGTGAACGTCTTGCCTGCATCGTCCGAACGATAGAAGCCCGTGTTGAGCACATACATCGTGTTGGCCTTCACGGGATCCGCGTAAATCCGCGAGTAATACCAGGCGCGCTGCCGCAGCATGCGCTGTTCGTTGACTTTGGTCCAGGTGCGTCCGCCATTTTCGGAACGGAAGACACCGCCATCGGCCGCCTCGACGATGGCCCAGACGCGTTCGGGATTCACGGGCGAAACCGCGATACCGGTTTTGCCGAGAACGCCTTTCGGCATGCCAGGATTGCGGCTGATCTCGTTCCAGGTGTCACCTCCGTCGGTGGATTTGAAGAGTCCGCTACCTGGCCCGCCGGAAGAGAGACTGTAGGGATTGCGGACGACTTCCCAGAAGCCGGCATAGATGACGTTGGGGTTGCCGGGGTCGAGCACCATGTCGACACATCCGGCTTTGTCGCCTTTGGTGAAGACTTGCTTCCAGGCCTTGCCGCCGTCATTCGAACGATAAACACCGCGTTCGGCATTGGGTCCGGACATGTGTCCCAAGGCGCAGACATAGACGATGTCGGCGTTCTTGGGATGCACACGGACACGGCCGATTTGGCGGGTTTCGGCGAGCCCCGTGTGCTTCCAGGTGCGTCCCGCGTCGACGGATTTGTAGACACCGTCGCCGTGCGAGGCATTGCCGCGGATAGCCTGTTCGCCCATGCCGGCGAAGACGATGTTGGGATCGGAATCGGCGACTGCGAGCGCCCCGACGGAGCCGGTTTTGAACTGGCCGTCTGTCATGGGTTCCCAATTGTTGCCTGCGTCCGTCGTCTTCCAAACGCCACCTCCGGTGCCTCCGAAATAATAGGTATTCGGTTGTGAGGGGACGCCGGTGACGGCCACGACGCGTCCGCCACGGTAGGGTCCGATGGAGCGGTATTTGAGGTCTTTGAGAACCTTGGCTTCGTCCGCAGCGTAGGCAACTGTAGCGAGAAAAATGAGTAAGCGCAGCATCTTTGAGAAGTCTAGCACTTGCCTGCGAGTTCTTCAGAAGCGCAAAGGGATCCGCCTTGCGATCCGCCAATAGTTCAAGAACTCTCGACGGCGGTCCCGTTTTGCGCGAGTTCCTCAGAAGCGGGCAGGGGCCGCCGCGGCCCTCCAGTCGGTCAAGAACCATC
>CAZCPL010000063.1:2821-25331 GCA_964500255.1 uncultured Solibacteraceae bacterium
CCAGTCGGTCAAGAACCATCGCGGCGGCCTCCGTTGCCCGCGGTTCCTCAGAAGCTCGCGTCGATCTCGCCAGCGATCCGATCCTTGACCTCTTGCCTCACGTCACATAGGTACTTGAGTGCGAGCTTCTTGAAGATCTGCTGCTTCAACGTCGGGGACTCAATCCCAAGCCCCAACAACCGCTCGGCATCCGCGAGTTCCGTGCCGAAGTCTCCAATGTCGAATTCGTCCAACCCAGACACCCCGATCGTGAGGCCATCCTCGCGTGCCACTTCGATCGCCTTCAAGACCTTCTTCAGAACGTCCTTAATGGAATCGCCGTAAGCTCGCAGGATCTCTTGCGTGATCGCAAAATCCCGCATCTTGCTCAATGCCGATTGCTGTTGTGCACCCGCCAACGATCCACCCATCTGCGTCAGGTAACAGACCCGGTATATCTCGTCCTTCAACCGGTCCAGATTCTGCGCCGCGATCTGGTAAACTTTGCCGTCCGGCTCCGTCCATCCAAACCGATCTCCAGGACCCAATTGCAGAAAATACGCCTCGCCCATCGTCTGAGTGAACTCACGCTCCGAGAACACCACAGGCATGGCAAAAAGCCCCATCGTCAAACCCCACGACAACGCGTTCGACTTCGAGAAGTGCTCGATCTGCAAAGAACCGGCCTTGTTCAGCAACCACATCCCTTCCTGGATCTCCAAACCAAAGAGCGGAACACGGTTCTGCTTCGCCATACCATGGACACCGGCATCGACAAGCTCGATCCGGCCTTCACCCGAGTCGCCCGTGGATTGCCGAAACACCCGATAGTTCTGCTTGTCGTAGTAGGACCACGTGACCACCTTCTTCCATTCGACGTCCTCGACGTTGTCCTTCCGCATATTGGACGTTCGCAGCACAACCCAATCCAGATTGCCTTGGTCATCATGACTCCAATTAATGACGTCTTCCACCGCATACCCAACCAGATAGGCCCGACTGCGGCCGGATGCATCTTCGGCAGCCCTGCTGTCCACGATCCCATCCACCTTCGGAAAATCAACCAGGATGTAGCTAGCCCCGCCGATCAAGGCCTCCACCAGCCTCGATCGCAGAAAGTCGCTCAAAGCAGTTTCTCTCCGGTCACAATCCTCAACGAAACCAGCAAAGAACTGCTTCCCCGTGTCGTTGTGCCCCTCGAAGCTCAGCATTGGCTCGCGCCGGAACAACGTCGCGGCATACCAGTCAACAATCGAACCCACGTAGTTCTCGTAAAAGACCTTGTTCAACCTTTCCCGATAAACTGCCCCAGGTTCTCGTTGCCGCTGCTCCAGATACTCCGCTGCCGACTCCCGCATCCGTTCGCCGCCGGCATACAGGTCCCGATACATCTTCCACGTTCGCTTCCGCGCAACGTAGTCCGGGTGCTCTCGCGTGATGTCCATATCTTCGTCCTCGCTAAATTAGCCGTCTTCCCTGAAATCCAAACGGACTCTGCGGTCTGCACCGCTGCCAGGCCAAATACCCAAGGGCATCCGACAAGTGTGTCCGCCTCGGATCCGCCTCTTTATCGATCACCGACGAGTCCGGCTTGAAACAAACCTGCTCAAAGTCTTGAATCAGTTCCTTGCATCGTGGATCGATCAGCAACTTCGCAACACCCTCCGCGTTGGCCAACAATCCGTTCATCAGCGTCACCCGGTCCTTCACATTCGGATTCGCCCGCGCAAGATCCAATCGCACATTCCCATACCGCACGCTGCGCAAATACTCACGAACCATCTGAAAGTCCGAATGCCCCGTTGTCTGCATCCGCTGTCCAGAAGCATCCCCATAGATCACAAGCCCGCCCGGATGATCCGGATACCGCTCCACAAACTCCTCGCACGCCTGCTCCGTCGTCGCTCGCCGCAACACAATCTCGTCAAGGACATGAACCTTGTCTCCAAACTGCTGCGCCACAATCGACGACATCGGATCTACGTTGAAATCCAGTGCCCACAGCAGCGGTGCCATCGGATCTTTCTTTCCGCTAACCAGATTGCGCTCCCGTTCGAACGCTTCATAAACCCGTCCCGCCTGGACGTTGAGATACTCGCCCAGAACTTCCTGTGCATAGAATCGCGAATCGTAACTGGCCTTCAACCGCTCGTAGTAGTCAGGAACCTGCTCCAACACGTGCTTGTTTTCAAACGCCTTGGCCACAAAGGTTTCGTAACCCTTGTACTCGCCGCTCATGAACCGCCTGTAAACCCAGTCGAAACCCCTCGGCGTCCAAACCGCAAATCCGCCCAACCGCGCCGCCTTCGGATCTCGCAATCTCGCCTCAAGTCGCAACCAAGCTTCCTCTGACGCATAGGTCAACTCGTCCACACAAAACCACGCAAGATTCGTACCGCGCAACCGCTCCGAATCGTCCAGCGACCGGAACAGAATCTTCGACCCGGTGTCCTGCAACGTCAAATGATTCTCAGCTTTGTTGATGTCGAACGGAATCTTGTTCTCGTCCAGCACCGCAAGCAACCCAGCCTGCGTCGAGTCCCGCAACATCGGAAATGTCGGCGCGCCAATCAGGCCCGTCCTTCCCGGATTCAGGTAGCTCATTCGGATCGCTTCCTGGCAAAGTGCCTGACTCTTGCCAGATCCCACCGGACCCGAAAACCCCTTAAACCGCTGCTCCGACAAATGGAAAAGCCGCTGCGTTGGCAGCGGCTCGTAGTGGATCCCGCGATGGATCACTCCTCTTTTTTCTTCGTCTCCTGCCATGTCACCTGGATCTCTTTCACCTGTTCGGCCTTAAGTTCTCGCTCCAGTTGCAACAGCCGTATGAAGTCGCCGACGCTACACTTCACGTCCGAGTCGATCTTGCTTTCGAGAACGTTTAACATCCTCTGTACGGCTCGCAATGCGCGTTCCCCGCGCGGGTTTTCGTTTTCCTTCATCTCTTGCTTGTCGCCCCTTCCCTGCTTACCTTTTGCAAGATGACCGCGAGCAACAAAAAGGCGGCACCCGTCTCGGAGCACCGCCGCCGCACTCGATCTCTTCTCTGACTTGAAGATAACAGAAGGCCCTCCCAGCAAAATTTGCCGGAACAACCGCAAGATGTTGATAACAAGGAAGAAAAAAAAATAGCAGAGTGCGTGAACACGTCCCGCGCATCTGGCAAGTTTCGAAAAATAGCTGCTATCTATCTGAAAGGAAATGGTTTACGCGAGAGTACGGGCAACGGCAGCAAATAGCTCGCTGGCTTGCACTGGTTTTGGCAGAAAACCCTGCATCCCGTTCTGTCGGCATAGATTCCGGTATTCATCCGCCGTATTGGCGGTGAACGCAAGGATGGGGACGCTACCATAGCCCTCAATCTTCCGAATCTCCTGGGTCGCTTCAAACCCACTCATCTCGGGAAGTTGAAGATCCATCAGAATCAGCGAATACATCCCTTGCTTTGCACGCTCAATCGCCTCGGTACCACATTCCGCACAGTCCACTTGGTAGCCCCGGGGAGTAAGCAGATGATGCACCACTGTCCGGGACACCAGATTGTCTTCGACCAGCAGAATTCGATGATTCGCGCCTGTACCGGAATGAACCGGCGTCTTTGCCTGTGACTCGGGAACCTTCAGAGCCAGAACGACTTCGAACTTGCTGCCCCGTCCCGGTTCACTCTCCACCTCGATGCGCCCCTTCATAAGTGCCGCGAGTTTGTTGGCAATCGCTAGTCCCAAACCGAGGCCAGGATAGGATCTCGAAAGTCCACCCTCTAACTGACGAAAGGATTCGAAAACCAAAGCGAGATGCTTCGCCGATATGCCAATGCCGGAGTCGTACACGCCAATTCTCAAAACATCGGAGGTCACCGTTGACCGTACATCGACCTGTCCGTCCAGTGTGAACTTCACCGCGTTCCCAATCAAATGGGAAAGTAGCTTTCGAAGGCGAGGGGCGTCTCCGACAATCGTCTCGGGAACCTCCCCGTCGAAGGAGCGGAGAATCCTTAAACCCTTGCTCCTCGCCTTCAATGAGTGCTCCGCAATCGCAGACTCAATCGTCTCCTGCAAGTGAAACTCGCACTCGTCCAATTCCACCGTACCTGACATCAACGCAGAATACTCCAGCGTGGCATTCAACACTTCCAGGAGATTTTCGGCGCACAAACGCGTTGCCGTGACATACTCGCGCTGCTCTTCATCCAACCCGGTTTCAAGCAATAGATCGGTCATTCCAACGATGCCGCTCAGCGGAGTTCGGATCTCGTGATTGAGACTCGCAAGAAATTGGCCCTTCAGCTTGGTCACTTCATCGGTGACCTCTGCAACTTCCGAAAATGGCGCGCCAAGTCTCATCCGGTATTCGACACCTGTCCTCGTTTATCGGCCAAGCCCGGCAATAAGTTTAGGCAAGTCCCTCTACCATCTGCTGCACCATCCCGCTGGTCCGCCCCTTCTTCTCTTGTTGTTGCACCAACACGAACTTCACGTCGAACTGATGGCCTTCCACTTGGAACGGTACAACCACTCTCGGCTTTCCCATCCCATTCAAAGCCTTGTAGTTCCGCCCATAAATTACCGTCGGGATGCTCAACACCATCGGCCCTAGATCGCTTTCAAGCGCCGTCTTCACGTTGCCTACGATCATATTGGCCATCTCCGCCATCGCGTCCATCACCTCATCGTTTACAACGGTCTGCTCCGTCATGAACATCGTGCCCGTTAGTTTGAGCGCCAAATCCGTCCCGCAGTAAACCGTTCCCATGCCTGTCCACGGTCCACCCATCCCAACGAGTGCGACAAGTCCATCGAAGCTCTCGGTCGTTCCTTCCTCTTCGTAAGAATCGGACGCCTCAATCTCCAGTCCCAACATCATGGAGAAGACGTCCTTGGTCGAAGACACGATCAATTCAACAACTCGCTGATTGTCCATCTTGTCCTCTTCCTAGAAAACCGTCGTCAACTTCTCTTTAATCTGTTCTGGAGTAAATGGCTTCTTGACATAGCCGATGGCGCCCAACTGAAGCGCCTGAATCACCTTGGCTTGTCCGCCTTCCGTCGTCACCATCAACACCGGAATCGACTTCCACGATGGATTAGCCTTCAAGTTCTTCAGGAACTCTAAGCCATCCATGTTCGGCATGTTGATGTCCGAAAGGATCAGACCGACCGTCTCGGTCGACATCCGTTCCAAGCCCTCCTTCCCATCATTCGCCTCGTGGATCTTCCCCACGCCAATGTTCGCCGCCACTAGGACTCGTTGCAAGATTTTCCGTATTGCGGCTGAGTCATCCACGATGAGCACGTCCAACGCCATAGATATCCTCATCGGTACAACACGTTCAACCCTTGAAACTTTCCTCCGCTACCACTGCGCAGAGGGCGTACGCTTCGCGCTGTAACCGAAGTAAATCACCAGCCCCACCGCCATCCAGATGAAGAACACAATCCAGGTTTCAAGCGGTAAGCTCAACATCAGCACCGAACAGCAAACGATCGCCAGGATCGGAATCACCGGTACCCACGGAACTCGAAATGCACGCGGTCGCTCCGGCTGCTTCTTCCGCAACACCAACACCCCGATCGACACCAGCAGAAACGCGAATAGCGTCCCGATATTCGAAACATCGGCCAACGTTCCGATATCGAAGACCCCCGCCGGAACCCCCACAAAAATCCCCGCAATAATCGTACTCACATGCGGTGTCTGAAACCGCTTATGCACCTTTGAAAAGATGTCAGGCAAGAGCTTATCTCGACTCATCGCGAACCACACCCTGGCCTGTCCGTACTGGAACACCAGCAACGAGGACAGCATCCCCACAATTGCACCGAATCCCACCCAAAACCGGATCTTGTGCATCCCTAGCTCTCGCAGCGCGTTCACCACGGGTGCCGCATTGTTCAGAGTCTTGTAGTTGGCGATGCCCGTCAACACCAACGCTACCGAGGCATAGAGAACCGTGCAAATCCCCAGCGTGATCATAATGCCCCACGGCAAATCCCGCTGCGGATTCTTACACTCCTCCGCCGCCGTCGACACCGAGTCGAATCCGATATAGGTAAAGAACACAATCGCCGCGCCTGTCAACAAACCGGTCGCACCATTGGGAAGAAAAGGATGGTAGTTGGAAGTCTGTATAGCACCGGCCGCGCCAAAGACAAACAGCAGAATCGCGGCGATCTTCAGAATCACCATTCCATTGTTGGCGCTGGTACCTTCGCGCACGCCCCGCACCAGCAGAATTGTCAGGATCCCCAGAATAATCAGAGCAGGAACGTTGAAGTACGATCCAGTTGGCGACAGACTCTGATTCAGAATCGGCTCGCTCCACTCTTTCGGTATGTGATAACCCGTCAGATTCTCGACGATGTCTCGAAGATAGGCGGAAAATCCCACCGCCACCGCCATGTTCGATACCGCGTACTCAAGAATCAGGTCCCAGCCCAGAATCCACGCAACTAGCTCGCCCAACGTCGCATAGGCGTACGTGTACGCCCCGCCCGCGATCGGAATCATCGACGCCAACTCCGCATAACATAGCGCCGCAAAACCACATGCGATCGCCACCAATACGAAGGACAAAGAAATTCCAGGACCCGCGCCGGGTCGCCCCGCCGTGGACACCGCCTGCCCGCCATTCATCAGAATGTCGATCACCGGTGCATGGATGATGGATGGAAACTCTAAGGTCTGCCCCGCTGCGGCCGTCCCCGTCAGAGTGAAGATCCCGGAACCAATTACGGCACCGACTCCCAGCCCGACCAGACTCCACAGTCCGAGTGTTTTCGCAAGTTTCTTTTCAGGATGCTCTGCCGATGCCAGCAATGCATCGATACTTTTAGTGCGCCAGAGTGGGCTGCTCATTATCTCGTGATGATAGAGCCTACCCTGGCGTCACCGCAACTCTTACAAACTCTTCTTAACGCTTACGCTGGCCCTTCGTAATGGCACGGACCTTCTTCTTCATCGATCCTCTCGGCACCTTGCGCGCAGCCTTCGGGGCTGCCTTCTTGCGCGCGATGCGCTTCAGCTTCTTGCGTTCAAGCTTGTCTTCAACAGTCGTAGTGTTCATGATTCGATCTTCAATCCTGCAAATTTCTCAACGAGTTTCTTCAACCCATGGCCTGGGAAATTGATGGTCAACTTCGCGTCGTCTCCATCCCCTTCCCTTTTCAATATCGTGCCCCTTCCGTATCGTGGATGCTCCACGAAACTACCAGGACCCAATGGCTTCTGTTTCAATTGTCCACCAACTGGACGCTGCGCGCCAACTCCCGGGCCCCTCGAAGGCATCTGCGTGACACTTCCCGCACCCCCCGCCCGGAACCCACCGGCCGCCAGCGGGGGACCCGTCGGAGGCCGCGGTGTACCCACCTTCGTCCCCGGCGACGAAGCCAGAGGACTTACCCACGTCGTCGGAGTTCTCACTTCCGGAACCTTCGTTCCTGCAGTTCGACCTTGCGATCCGAGCACCGCAGGAGCGGGATCGTCCAGACCACCCAGCAAACTCATCTGCATCGCCCCGCCACGCGCTTGCGAAGCCGCAGGAGGCTTCGCGGCGGGTTTGACGGGTGCAGATGTAACCGGTGCCGCCGGAGGCCGCACAGGCCGCGCTGCTGGCGGCTCTTCACCAACCACCCGTCGCGTCCCCACCAACCCGCTTACCTGCCCCGTCCCACCGATTCCTCGCGGAAGCGGCATGCCCCTCTCCGCAAAAAACTGCGAAATGTTGTCCACGGAATTGTACGTCTTCCCCGTGAACATATTCTTCTTCACGGCCTCGCGGACTTCGTACCGCTCTGACCGCAAATCCATCTGCGGGATGTCCGCCGGCGCAGCCTTATCAATCAAATGCTTCGGGATCTCCGCCAAAAACCTCGACGGCAACGTCGCTTCCGGAGCACCACCGCCATAACGTCTGCGATACTTCGCCCAGCTCAGCGTCAGCCGCTTCTCGGCACGGGTCAACGCAACATAACAGAGCCGCCGCTCTTCTTCCATCTGGCTCTCGCTCTCGCGGCTGCGCGAATGCGGAAACAATCCCTCTTCCATTCCCGCCAAAAACACCGCGGGCCATTCCAGACCCTTCGCATTGTGAATCGTCAGCAGCGAAACTTGCGCCTTCTCATCGAGATTGTCGGAATCGGCAACCAACGCCGCATGATCCAAAAACTCTTCCAGCGTCTCGCCACGTTCCGCCCCATCGGCCCCCGCATTCACCAATTCCTGCAGGTTCCCCAAGCGATTCTCCGACTCAGGCGAAGGATCCGTCTCGATCATCTTCTTATAACCCGTGCGGTCGAGAATCATATTCAACGTGTCGTGTACCTTGCGCTCGCCCATGCCCTCGCGCAATTCATCGATCATCCGCTTGAACGCCTGCACTGCTACTTCTGCGCGGCCCGGGAACAACCGCCGCTCCAACATATCGTCGATCGCCGCCCAAACTGTCAAACCATTCGTCGTGGCGTGCTTCTCAATCTGCTCGAACGTCGTCTTGCCTATGCCGCGCGCAGGAACATTGATGATCCGTTCGAGACTTACCGAATCCACCGGATTCACCAGCGTCTTCAGGTAACACAGCATGTCTTTGACTTCCGAACGGTCGTAAAAGCTCAATCCGCCGACAACCACGTACTTCCGGTTGTAACGCCGCAATGCCTCTTCGAACTGCCGCGACTGAAAGTTGGTGCGATACAAAATCGCCACTTTTGACGCCGGATTCCGCCGAAGCTCGCGCTCCACCGCATCGGCAACGTAAAGAGCTTCGTTCTCGCCATCCTGCGCTTCGAAAACGGAAATTTTGTCGCCAGATCCGGAATCCGTCCAAAGATTTTTGCCCAATCGTTCCGTGTTGTTCGCCACTACAGCGCTGGCGGCATCCAGAATGTTCTTGACCGACCGGTAGTTCTGCTCGAGGCGGATTACCTTCGTATCGGGAAAGTCTTTCTGAAAATCCAGTATGTTCTTGATGTCCGCTCCGCGCCAACCGTAGATCGATTGATCTTCGTCGCCAACCACCGCCACGTTTTCCCGTTCGCGCGTCAACAACCGCATCATGTCGTACTGCGTCCGGTTCGTGTCCTGATACTCATCGATCATCACGAACTCATAACGCCGGTTGCACTCCTCGCGAACCCGCTGATCGGTCCGCAGCAAACGCACACTCTCGAGCAATAAATCGTCGAAGTCCAAGGCGTTCGCCTGCCGCAGCCTCGCCTCATATTGCTCGTAGATCTTCGCCATCCGCTCAGCCTTCGGATCGGTGGCGTTCTTGTAGAAATCGTCGGGCGTCTCTTTGTGATTCTTCGCGTGCGAAATCCGCGAAAGCATCGCGCGATACTGCATGAACTTCTCATCGATCCCCAGATTCCGGAAAACACCCTTCACAATCGACAATTGATCCGCGTCATCGTAAATGTTGAACGAAGTCGTGAACCCGGGACGCACTTCCGCTGCCAAACTCGCCCCATCCTTGCGAAGTAGCCGAACGCAAAACGAATGAAACGTCGAGACAAACGGCGCACGACGCGTGGTGGCTTCGCCTATCAGCGACATCACCCGCGCACGCATCTCTCCGGAAGCTTTGTTCGTGAAAGTAACCGCTAGAATAGCCGGACCCGGCACCCCATGCTTCGTCACCAGGTGCGCCATTCGATGGGTAATCACACGCGTCTTTCCAGACCCTGCTCCTGCCAATAGCAGCAGCGGACCTTCGACGTGCAATACCGCTTCTCGTTGTTGTGGGTTGAGACCTTCGAGGAAATCCAAGACTACCCATCAGTCTAACATCCCCACCCAAAAATGCTTTATGGTGAGAAGTGGCTTCTCTTCTTCTGATATCGATCCTCGCCGTTGAAATCACCCCTCACTCTCCATCCGTCTCACCTTTCCGGCAACCGCAAATCGCCGCCCGCGCAAGCTTCGTGGGTGTCACCTTCGGCTCGGCCAACGCTATCTACTTTGCTGCCTCCCGCAACTTCGGGGAGACCTTTCAGAATCCCGTTGTTGTATCGGACAAAGCCGGGGTGCTTTCCCTCGGTCGCCACCGAGGCCCCCGTATCGCAATCACACCCAAAGCGATTGTGATCTCCGCCATCGCAGGACCCCAAGGCCGTGGTCGCGATGGCGACGTCCTCGTGTGGCACTCCACCAATCATGGCGCGACCTGGTCAGAACCTTCCCGCGTCAACGGAGTTCCCGGGTCGGCCCGCGAAGGTCTCCACTCCATGGCCGCCGGACCCGATGGAACCATCTACGCCGCTTGGCTCGATCTGCGCTCGAAAGGCACCAGAATCTATGGCTCGGATTCCAAAAACGATGGAAAGACCTGGTCGAACAACGAGCTCCTTTACGCCTCGCCTGAAGGCAGCGTTTGCGAGTGCTGCCATCCAACGGTCTCCATCGGCGAAAAGGGGGAACCCTACGTCATGTTCCGCAACTGGTTCGAGGGCAACCGTGATATGTACGTGGTTTCGGTGAGGGACAAGAAGGTCACCAAACTCGGCACTGGCGCATGGCCCCTCAACGCCTGCCCCATGGACGGTGGCGGCCTCTCGAACAATGAAGGGAAACTCTACGCCGCCTGGCGTCGTGATACAAACGTTTTCTGGAACGAACTTGGAAAACCGGAAGTCGATCTCGGCAAAGGCAAAGATCCCGCCATGGTCGCCACGTCCACCGGTCCGATGGTGATCTGGAACGCCCCTGAAGGACTCCGAACGAAAGGCCGCGTCCTCGACCCGGGAGGAAGCTACGCCTCGGTCACCGCAAGCGGAATCGCAGTCTATGCAACATGGGAAAGTGCCAAAGGAATCAGAGTCGAGAAACTGCAGTAACGTACAAAAGCCCCGCGGGAAATCGCGGGGCTTGTCAAAAACTCTGTGAAAAACTACCGTTCCCAAGCCTGCTTCGGAACACCGCCATCGCGCTCTTCGACGCGATCGTACAGATGGGACTCGCATGTCGTACCCAACGATGTGTTGTAGAAACTCTTGTCGCCAATCGCTTCCACGATGTCCTCGGTAAAAGCATGCAGTGCCGTCAACTGTTCCGCCCTCGCTGGCTGCATCACACCGGCTTCGGTGCGGAAAAACATTTGATAGCCACCATGCGTCAACACGCCGATATCATTACCGATCACAAGACCCGGCTTGTCCATGACGATCGAATCGCCGTCCCAAGACATCAGCATGGCGCATCCATTTCGACTCACTCTCGTCTTGCCACTTGAGGCCGACTCGGTCTTACAACCCAACTCGCGCAGTGTCTGCAATCGGTCTTCGAAGCTGAAGGTTTGGGTTTTTTTTCGACGAAAGAACATGCCATCCCAGTATATCAGCGACTCACTTCAACAAGTACCGGGGAAATCCGCTCGCCAGCATCCCCAGCGCAGGGTTCTGGCCGGCGGATTCCATCGTGCAAGTTCGCTGCCCTTCCCTCGCCAGCAGCTTGACCGAGCCACCTTCACCGCTCATCACGCGATAAGCCATGCAGGCTCCGTGCAAATCCTGCAGCGACTCAAGACTCCAGTCGGTTCCCTGCACAATCCGGATCGAACCTTCATGGTTGATCAACACAGTGACATCGCCCGAGCCTTCCATGCCTCGAACCCGCTCCGCAGCTTCCAGAATCCGTGTCGCGTGTTCATAAAATCGGCTCACACAGAGCTTATCGTTCACCTAGGGGATTTCCCCAGAACAAAAAATTAGACTTGACTCAGGCCACCGTCCACCGCGATCAACTGGCCGGTCACAAACTCACTCGCCCGCAAAAAATACGACACCGCCTCCGCAATCTCATCGGCCGTGCCAGCGCGCGCCGCCGGCGTCTGCTCCACCAATCCGCGAACCCGAACCAACTCCGCCTCGGAAAACGGAATCACTCCCGGAGCCACACTGTTCACCGACACACCGAACGTCGCAAACGCCTTGGCCAAAGCCCGCGTCAAGTGAATCACTCCAGCCTTCGACGCGCAATAGTGCGAGTGTTCCGCCCACGGCCGGATGCCGCCGAGCGAACTAATGTTCACAATCCGCCCTCCCCCGCCTTGCGCCTTCATCAGCCTTCCCGCCTGCTGGCAACAGAAGAAAACGGCCTTGAGATTGACGCTGTGGATGAAATCCCAATCGCCCTCCGTGACAACCAGCGGATCGAACCGCGTGAACCGCGCTGCATTGTTGACCAACGCATCCACCCGGCCATAGCGGGCCACCACTTCGGTAAAGAGCCGCTCTATCTCCGCAACCTTTTCCAGATCTGCACGAAAGATCGCAGCCCCGTTCCCACAAGCGCGAGCAACCTCCCAAGCCTCCGCTTCGGATTCACCATAGTGGATCGCAACCGTCGCACCCTCAACCGCAAGGCGGATCGCGATACACCTCCCGATCCGCTTAGCGGCACCGGTCACCAGTACAACCTTCCCGTTCATTCCGAGGGACTCTCAGACGCCTTTGACTCATCGCCCCCCACCACGGCGGCCTTCGCCAAAGTCAAATCGCCCTGCCACAATGCGATCCGCCGAACAAGTTCATCCGCCTCGGGATACACCCGCAAAGCCGCCCGGATCCGGGACAAATCCCGCAACGCCTCGGCACCGGCAGGCTTGCAATCCAAATATCTGTGGATCCACTGGCAGGTCTCCGCAAAGATCTCGGGATCCTGGCCCAAACGGACAAAGTCTTCCAGCGGCTGCTGGCCGCCACCCAGCAACCATATTCCACAATAGTATCCAGCCAGCGCCATCGGATCCTGCTCGCGCTCGATGAACCGCACTAGCCGGTCTTTAAAATCGAGATGCCCACCGATACCCAGACCCACCGCGGCATTCGCACGCACCACAGCATCTTCATCGCGAAGAGCGTATTCGAAGAACGACCGGTGCGATGGATCGTCAAAGGCGTTCAACATCCGCGCCATCGCCCGCCGAACCGTCGCATCGGGGTCGAAACACATGACTTTCTGCAGCTCCGGAACCGCGGGTGTATAAACCAGCCGCCACAGCGCAACCGCGGCCTCTTCCCGAACCGTCGCATCGGGATCGTAGAGCAACGCCAGCAGTCCCTTGCCTGCTTCGTCACGAATTTCATAGCCGATAAAGCCAAGTGCTTCCGCCGCATCGCGCCGGACTCCAGGCGTCACACTCTTGAGTAGATTCAACAGCGACGGCGCAAGATCTGCGCGACTATGCTCCTGCATCTTCGCAACCGCGCGACGACGCCTATCCGGCTTCGCCGACGACAGTTCTGAGATCAGATCCCAAACGCCGGCCAAAGGCGAATCGTCTTGACTAGGGTAGGAACGGATAATATCCCTTGCGGGCTCGAACCACGGCATTGGAAAGATTCACTTTCACCTCGATCTGGCGAAACTGCTTCGCAGCGTTCCGATCCGTGATCTCCGGTATGTAGCGGATGATGTACTGCGTCGTCACCTCGCCGGTGACAGCGGCAATCGACTTGAAAATTCCCGTGGCAATCGCCGAAGCGTAGCCACCTGTTCCAACCTTCAAGGCATAGTTGCCTTCATCGGAAGGCGTCGACAGATAGCCGGAAACATCCTTGTAGGTGCCCTGCAAAGGATACTCGGTGCGTCCCCCGGTCTCTTCCGTGAGGCGCTTGAGAATCGAATCGCCAACACTCACAAATCCAAAGCCTGTCGTCGACACCGCATAAACTGTCACCAGGTTGCGCTGCGCCAACTCAATCACCTGATCGAGCGTATGTCTGCTCGCATTGTCATGCCCATCGCCAACGATCACGATCACCCGCCTCGGCTCGATCGGCTCGCCCTTCACAAGATTGCGCGACGTGCACGCCATGTAGATCGCATCGAACAACGCCGCGCCTCCGCCCGGCTTCATCTTGCGGATCTTCTGCAACAGCTTCTCCGGATCGCTCGTGGTATTCTGCTTCAGTTCGGCTTCATTACCATAAGAAACCAGATACCCCGAATACTTCGGATCGCCGGGCATCAACGTCGTAATCAGGTCCAGCGCCGCTTCCTGATACGTCTTCCACTGCAAAGAAACCGCGTTGCTCTGGTCGATCAGAAAACCGACGACCACCGGCTGACTCCGCTCTCGCGAAAAGAACCGTATCTTCTGTGGCTTTCCTTCGTCGAGAATTTGAAAATCGCTCTCTGCCAAATCGGAGACGAACCTGCCCGCCGAATCGGTCACCGTAACAGGCACAATGACTTCCTGCACCTGAATCTTGATGGGAACCGGTTCTGCCTGCTGCGGAGCGGCAGGCACCTGTTGCGCAAGCGCAACCACAGCGAAGCCAAGTAGCGAAACCCAAAGCCTAATCATTCGTGAAACCTGCTCCGATTATAACGCTCACGTCGTTGGTCACTTTCCAGGCATCTCGATTTCCAGCGAGAACTCGACCTTACCCGCCGCGTTCTCCGCCTTCAGCACAAACGTCTCCGTCTTCGCAATCGTCACGGGCGTCGTGCCTTTCGGCTCTACCTTACCGATCAATGGCTCAATCGTCACCTTCTCGGCGTTCTCCGTGTCCCAGACAAGATCTACCGTATACTTCTTCGCAGCCTTGTCCTCAACCTGCCTTCCAATCCGGAACTCCATCACCTTAGGTGGCGGAATCCGCTTCGGGGGTTTCCCGGTGAACACAAAGTACATCAGAACCAAGGCCGCCGGAATCGCAACCGCTACGCTGATCTGATTCATGGTCCACTTCTGCTTCGTGCTCACTTTACGCCCGCTTTCTTGAGATTCGCCGCATCCAGAACCCACGTCCGCAGCACTTGGTAGGCAGCATCCCCCGGTCGGTAACGAACGCCACCTTGATGCCCATCTTCCTTGCCGCTCTGCACATTGAGAGGCTTGCGCAGAAGCTTACTGTTTTCGACGTCCCCTTCGTTCACACGTTCCAACAATTTCTGATAGTTCGAATAGAGATTCGCCATCTTCACATACCCGCGATCGTCGGCCGCACTCAACTCCAACGAAGGAACCCGCCCCGCAACTCCGTGGCAAGTAAGACAGCCGTTCTGATCGTCCCGATTGGGACGCACAAACTCAGGAGCCACCTTGTCCCGAAAGAATTGCCAGTTCTTCTTCCAGCCCTCGCTCACCTGCACAGGATCCGCTTCATAATACTGTGGCATCGCCTTCTGCAACGCCGGCATGATCTTCGGATGCTTCCGGATGTTCACGTCCCCGGCCAGATTCAACGCCTGATTCCGCAACCGGTTGTCCACCTTCTCGCTGATCGCCTTCACATAAAGATCCACCAGCTTCGGACTCTCGATCCCTTTCTCCAGCGCCCATTTCACACCCGGAAGCCAATACATCTCCTCCATCGGTGCCTGGAACCGATCCGGAACCATCGACGCCGCATAGCTCGTCTGCAGATCGGGATTGCCATGCAAGATTCCACTCAAAGCCCGCGCCACATACCAGTCGTGACTGTCCTTATCCATCTGCTTTAACTCTCGCGTATTCTCTTCCAGCCTTCCGCGAGCCTCCGAAAAGCTGGGAATGATCAGCTTATAGAACACACCCAACTGCTCATCCGTCTTCGGCAAATTCCATCGCGAACGCGTAAACAACTTCACCAAAGGGCCCGCCAACTCCGCCCGTCGCTCCTCCTCCGCCGCACCCCGATAGAACTGTTCCATCAACGGCTCCACAAACTCCTGCGCCGCATTCAGCGTAATGATCCGAGGATCCGATATCGAGGTCGCCGCAATCGTCCGCAACGCCTCAGGGCCCGTCGACGAATACTGCAGCAACTTCTTCTGCAGAGGCTCGAACACAATGTTCGCCGCGCTCTCCACCGCCAGCCGAAGCTTGTCGTCCTGCTTCGCCGCCTCGACCTGATTCCAGTATTTGAGAACAGCCTTGCCCATCATCTCGGATGCGCCGGGCGTAATATAGCCCATCTGACCCGGTCCACCATCGCCGCCCGCCTGACTATAGTAAGTGGCCGCAATCCCAACCAGCCGATCGATCATCCGTTCGTTCGCGGTGCCGCCATCGATCCGTTTTTCAATGGACTTGAACAGCTTCGTCAACTCCGGATACTGATGCTCGGCTGAAGGATTCGCCTTCTGTCCATTGGCGATGAACAGCGCCTCCGTCTGATAACGCATGGCGTTTTCCGTCAGTATATTCGGCTCTTCCCGTTCCAGCATGCGAACCATCGACGCATTGATCGCCTCCCGCACCGGCGGATTCCAAATCCACCAGTTCCACGCCGCCCGCGCCGCCCACGCCCGCACTGCGGGACTCTTGTCCTCATTCATCATCCGGTCCAGCAGTCCTGTCAATTTCGGGATACTCACCGCAGAACGCGACATCACCGTATCCACACGCATGATCAAGGCAGCCGCTAGTTGCTCTCGGGCAAGGTCATCCGCCTGGTCGTAAAACGGCAACACATGATCCCAACCCTTGTCATCGATCAATGTCTGCCGCAAACCCCAACGTGCCGCCTCGCGCACCATTTTGACCGGATCGCTCAACCCCGCAAGCAGCGCCGGAACTGCCAGCTCATTGTGGAAAGCACCCAGCGCCTCAAACGCCCAGAACCTTACTTGCGGACTCGCATGTTTCGTCCCAACCAATGCCTCAGACACGAGGTTGTTCCCTTCTCCGAACAACCCCAAATGAGCCATCGCCCGAAACCGCGCAATTGTATCCGCAACACTCTCATTGGCAGCCGGAGCATACTCAGCCGGACGAAATAGAGGAGCCTCCACTGGATACAGTCTCGACAGTGCGTGCACCGCGTACGCCGTCGTCACAAAACCCGTCAACGCATTGTTGTTCCAGCGCCCAAAGCTATCCTGCATACGCAACAGCGCATCCACTCCGCGCTTCACCGCCGGATCCCGATCATTATGCCCCAACGCCGCAAGTGCCGTCACCGCCAAAGCCGTTGGCGCAGGATCGGTATCCTTCGCCTCCGTCGAACCTTGCGGATTGAATCCCCAAGCGCCATCCGCTTTCTGCAGACGTCGCAGCTCTTTTTCATCCGCCGCAACGCGATCCTGAATCTTCTTCCAAAACGCCTTCGCTTCATCGGTCTCGCCACGAAGCTTCACGTAGTCTTGCGGAAACGCCTTCACCAGAAACTCAATACGATTGGAAAAATCATCGGTATAGCGAGGCTTCACGTCGATCAGTTTCGCGACCTTCTCTTCCACCGCCTTGAAGTACTTATCGTTGCCCGTATCGCGCCAAGTCCGCAGCAGGACCTCACCGGAAAAGCGATACACAACCGACTGCCCCACGTTCGACCCCGGACCAGCGGCATTGATCCCACTCGGATCCGCCGACAGCAGCATGTAGTTCCCCGTTCGCAACTGCTGCGCCGAATGCAAACGGCGCGGGCGAACCATCTTCTCTACCGTCGCCAAATTGAAGCCCGCTGCTCGCGTACCGGCCGGCCCATCGCCCAAATCGAGCGGCGACAAAGATGTGTTGTTCGCAGCCTCCGGAAGCTCATTCGTCGGACGCAGGCACTCGTACATCACATTCATGAGATGCCGGTAGTTCATGACGTTTTCGACACGATAGCCATACAGCATCGCACCGGCGGAACCCCATACACCCGACTGTGTGTGGCAACTCATGCAATGCGTCCCCAGCAACGATCCCGTGTCCCGAATGCGTCGGTCCACTGCCGCGCCCCGCGGACGGTTCAACAACCAGGCGTCCACTTGACCGATGTGATCGTACATCGCCGCCCTCACCGCCTCGCGCGGATCGGCGTGCGGAGCCAAATCGCGAATCCTCAGTTCCAAATCGTATCCAGGAGCATTCGATTCCACGCGAACGTAGTAAACGCCACCTGGCTGCAACGTCCGAGTCATCGCCGTTCGATGCCCTTCCAACTGTTGGTGAACACGCTCATTCGGATTTGCGCCTTCACGAAACTCCTTGCCATCCTCAGTGAAGCATTGCACCTGCGAAACCACTAACGGATCCGTTACATTCAGGTTCGCCGTAAACAACTTCGGCTTCGTGCCCTTGAATTCAATGCGGAACCAATCGTCACCAGCCTTGCCTGCGAGTCCGTTGTCGAAGTATTCAAGGTCATCCGCGCCGCCAGTGACACGAATCGTCTCGTTGCCATTCGCGCCAATCGCGATCGGTTGAGCGGAGGCAATCGAATCATTCGGCTCTGCCTCAACCACTTGCCCTTTCGTCGAAACTCCATAGGAAACCGGCTTCACCGACATTCGGAATGAAACCTTGTGCCCCGCAGGCCATGGAGTCCGTTTCGGAAACCGCGAGATCTTTTGAATCCAACCGGATTCTCGCCAGCGGTTGAGATTGAAGATCGGCTCCTCATCCTCGACCACCTGAGCCTTCAGCGTGAACGCGCCAGCCTTCGGTGCGCGAAAGACCATATAGAAGTCCGGATCGAGGGCGTGGAGCACCTTGCGGTATCCGCCCCATTCCACGGCGATGCGCCCGTTCGGAGGCAGTTGCGTTGGACTCGCGATTCCCGCCGAGACCTCAACAAGGTCACCGGCCTTTAGCGAAACGGCCGTCGCACGTTGCCGATCGAACATAGTCACCGTTTGCGCGACCGCTAAGGAGCCTAGGAAGATACTGCAGTAGACAAAGTTCCACATAGACCGGATTTTATCCTAAATCCCGCCGTGCGGTCGGTGACAGGTTGTCCTTGGGTGCCTTGACCGTGATCATCGCACCCTCGATTGGCGCGTTCGAATACCGATCGATCCAGGTCCGATGAGTTAACCGCCAGCAGGCTTCGGATTCCAAGTGATGCGTTCGAACTTCTCCGAAGCGAGATTCTCGCAGAAACGGAAGATGCTTGACGTTCTCCTTTTCTTCGCCTATAAGTAGAGTAAGGAGTTTTCAGTTCAAAATGCCGGTCACCAAACGCCAAAAAGAAGTTCTCGACTTCGTCTCAGCCTACGTGCAACATCATGGTTATAGCCCCAGCTACGAGGAAATGGCCGAAGGGCTCGACCTAGCCTCTGTCGCCACGGTTCACAAGCATGTCTCGGCACTCGAAGCCAAAGAATACCTAAAGCGTGCCCCAAACATGAGCCGGTCGCTTGAGGTGACAGCCAAATGGATCCAGGAACAGAACGCCCGTAGCGGCTCCACCGTCCTTTCGATGCCGGAACGCGAAACGCGGTCCATTGAAGTTCCACTTCTGGGGCGCATCGCCGCAGGTACTCCAGTTGAGGCGATAGCCGGCAACGATACCTTGAACTTCGCCGACTTCACCGGCAATCCTGGAACCTACGCCCTTCAGGTACGAGGCGATTCCATGATCGAAGACCATATCTGCGATGGAGACTTCGTCCTCATCCAAAAAACCGAGCGTGTCCGCAATAGCGAAATCGTAGTCGCACTCGTGGACGGCATGGAGACCACCCTCAAGCGCTACTACGATGAGGGAGACCAGATCCGCCTGCAGCCCGCGAACTCGTCCATGAACCCCATTTACGTCAACCGCCAAAACCTCGAAATCCAAGGCCGCCTGTTGGCTGTGCTGAGAAAATATCGATAAAATCTTGTTTCCGATTTTGCAAACCGGCACTGGACCAGCTATAATTGAGCCATGGCAAAGGTGTGTCAAGTCACCGGCAAGAGGCCCATTTCTGGCAACCGCGTCTCCCACGCGAACAATAAGACCAGACGCCGGTTCGAGCCGAATCTTCATGAAAAGCGTTTTTGGGTACCGAGCGAAAACAAGTTCGTCAGCCTAAAGGTCTCTACCAGCGGTATGAAGACCATCGACAAGGTCGGAATTGAAAAAGTTCTGTCCGAGATGCGCAAGCGCGGCGAAAAGGTGTAAGCTAGGGGTAGCTACTTCCAATGGCGCGAATTATTATCAAGCTCGTCTCAACCGCAGGTACCGGCCACTTCTACACGACGACCAAAAATCCGAAGTCGAAGGCCGAGAAGCTGCTGATTAAGAAATTCGATCCTAAGGTCCGCAAGCATGTGGACTACAAGGAAACCAAGATCTAACCGGTTTAGACCTGGAGGTCTTACCGATCTCTGAGTCTCCTTTCATAGTTGCACCTCCTTTCGATTCGGCCGTCTCCCTGAAAAGAGACGGCCATTTTCACGTCCGCACCCCTTGCAATACAATAGGCGAGTGCTCCTCGCGCTCACCCTTCTTCTCAACCCCGCCTCGGACTTCCAAGCCGGAACATCCTCCGTCGACATCACCCCTCCTCCCGGAGTCCCCATGGCCGGTTACTACTACGTCCGCTACAACCAAGGGACCCACGACCCACTCCAAGCCAAGGCCCTCGTCTTTGAAAAAGATGGAGCCAAAGCCGCCCTGGTCACCATCGACCTCATTGGCATGCCCCGCAACGTCGTCGAGAAGACCCGCAGGCTAGTCGAAGGGCTAACTAGCATTCCTGGCGCTCATCTCATGATCAGCGCAACCCACAGCCACACAGGCCCCGAACTGGGATCCCGCCTCCGCAACGTCGATCCAGCCGCGGAAGCCAAGCTCCGCGCCTGGCTCGATGCCCTGCCACAAAAGATTTCGGACGCCGTCAAACAAGCGGAAGCGAACCTCCAACCCGTCACCATCAAAACCGCCACCGGACAAGAGGACTCCATCAGCTTCATCCGCCGCTTCAAGATGGTAGACGGCTCAACCGGTTGGAACCCCGGCAAGCTCAATCCCAAAATCGAAGCCCCCATCGGCACCATTGATCCTTCGGTTCCAGCACTCTTCATCCAGAACGAAAAGCAACAGCCCATCGCCACATACGTGAACTTCGCCTACCACCTCGACACCGTTGGCGGACTCCGTTATTCGGCGGACTACCCGCTTACCCTCTCCAACGTCCTCAATGCCGCCGCCAACAATCCAGTCCATGTCACGCTCTTCAGCATCGGATGCGCGGGCAACATCAACCACATTGATGTCCGCCGCCCGGATTCGCAAAAGGGAGATGGCGAGGCCGCCCGGATCGGGGGCATCCTCGCCGCCGCTGTCCTCAAATCCCAACCGGCCGCCAAGCAAATCGCCCTTGGCCCCTTGCGAACGAGAAGCGAAATCGTGAAGCTACCCCTGGCACCCTACAAACCCGAAGAAGTAACGGTCGCCCAGGACATCCTGGCCAACTACGGCGCACCGAACTCCCGTCCGTTTCTGGATCAGGTGAAGGCGTTCAAGGTGCTCGAGCTACAAGCCCGCGCAGGCCAACCTATTGACGCAGAAGTACAGGCGATCACTCTCGGCACCGACCTCGCCATCGTAGGACTCCCAGGCGAAATCTTCGTCGACCTCGGCAAGGCGATCAAGACAGGATCCAAGTACAAGACGACGATCGTCGTGGAACTCGCCAATGGCAGCATCGGCTACGTCCCTGATCGCAAAGCGTACGCAGAGGGTGCCTACGAAGTGATCAGTTCGCGCGTCGCCGCTGGAAGCGGCGAACTTCTGGTTGAAGCGGCGCTGCGCCTGATTCGCTAAAGATCGTGAGGGCGAAAAACGAGCAATTTTGATTGCGCAGGCTCAAGAAGCCCCTCGAGGCGTCTCTGTCCAGGCGAATTCCCTGATAGAAAGGAAACAGAACGATTGGCTCCTCATTTTGGGGATCAATCCGTAGCATCTGGCGGCAAATTCGTTTAAGGCGAGCCGACCTGCCTCTTCAAGCGGGGTCAGCTTTGGCAATTGTTCCGCAGTCAAAATCGAACGCGACTTTGTGACCCGTTCCGATTCCTTGACTGCGATCCCCTCATCGGTCTTGCGAATCCCAATGAGCACCGATCCTACCGCCCCCGCATCGGCTTCCATGTCGTAAGCAAAACCGAGATCCCTCACGAACTCGTACCGGCGTTGCAGAATTGGCAGAAACTGATCCCGATACTCGCCGCTCAGAGCCTGAAAGGCTGCGTCTTGTTCGGGCGTCAACGTCAGATATCGCTTCAAGAATGCTGGCAAAAAAGCGCCGAACGTTACGATCGCGGGCTGCTCCGCCTGCGCTATCGAGGCTCACGTCAACGGCGACGGGCACGTCGGCGAATTCATAAACTCCGGTAAGGAATACCCAGGGCGAGACGACAAATTCTCACACTCCGCCGATCGCATGACTTGCGCCAGTTCTTGCGCTTCGTTGAGCTTTTCGAGCTTCTGCATCTGCCCTTGGTCGAGCAAGTCGCGGAAACCCTTTGCCACCGAGGCAATCCCACGCGTGTCCTCTCGATCGAGCGACACAATCGCGATGTAAGCCGCTCCGGCCGCGTGAGCATCGTTCGCTTGCACCAAGTTGCGAAGTTCGCTGTCCAATTCGTACCGGCGCATCGAATCGAGTTTGCGCGGATTCGCTTTCAAGCTTCTTGATCCGTTCGAGCGCGGTCAATTGATCTTTCGACAGGTCAAGAAATGACGCGAGGCCTGGATCCGTTTGTCCAAACAGGCATGCACTGCGGATAGCGAACAACCGGAGTAACATGCTCCCACGTCACCGCATGCGCAGCCTAGCTCTTCTTGCGCGCAATCACAAACCGCCCAGCAGACAACCCCAGCCAAGCCGAGTGCGAATCATCCACCGGATC
>CAZCPL010000064.1:0-9243 GCA_964500255.1 uncultured Solibacteraceae bacterium
CGTCGAGTTCCGTCAGAAACACAATCAACGCGCGACGCCTCAACCGCAGCCGGAGGAAAGACGCGAGTTCGTCGAAGTCCGGAGACACCGGCCTCGGATCCAACTGATACAGCGCATCGCGGCATGCCGAATAATGAGCCTTGCCATTGCGAGCGCGCACGAAGCCGTGCACCTGATCGCTGAACGTCACGAGGCCAAAGAGATCGCCGTTGCGCTCGGCAGCCGCACCGAGCACCAGCGCCGCCTGGATGTAACGTTCCAACACCAGATCTTTGCCTGCTGGCCTTCCGCTGAGCCGTGCGGCGTCGATGGCAACGTAGATCTCTTGGGTGCGCTCGACCTGAAACACCTTGGTGATGGGTCTGCCACGGCGCGCAGTAGCCTTCCAGTGGATCTCATCGAAGCCATCGCCAGGTGAATATTCGCGCAGCTTCTCAAACTCGCGTCCTTTGCCAACCTGCCGCAGCACATTCATCCCTTGCGCTCCACGTTTCAGCGCCGCCAACGCGTCGGGATGCCGCAGGTTCGGGTAAACCCGCAGTTCGACATTCAACGGACACTTTCGACGCAACGCCCAAAAACCAAACCTGGAAGCTGCTTCGATGTAACAACCATCAATGGAAAACTTGCCCCGGCGACGCCCCGTGCAAGTCCAATCGAAAACAGAATCGGTGACTGCTTCCATGCTCACGGCACGAACTTCGTCGGGACTTTCCATTGAGTCCGGCAAGGGCAGTGCGAGGCGCACGATCTGCGCCACCGGATGCACCCGCACTACCCGCAGCGGGATCTCGCCCTCGCGATCGCGATAAAGCCTCACCAGTTCTGGAGCCACGACCTGCACCGAATCCAAATTGCCACGCGACACAAAGGCATCGAAACCAGCGAACACCAAAAGCAACGCTACCAACAAGACTGCGGGAATCGCAGCGCCAGGCACAAGCGCACCGAACAGAGCCGCTGGCACCCAGACCAGCGCAATCGTCCATAGCAGTCTTGCGGAAGGAACCATGGTTATACCGGAACCGCGACCGTCTCCAACAGCTTGCGGACGACTTCCCCGCCCGTCTGCCCTTCGATTTCGAACTCCGGGCGCATGATGAGGCGATGTTCCAAAACCGGCACCGCCATCAGCTTCACATCGTCTGGAGTGACGAAGTCGCGCAACTGCAGTGCGGCGTGAGCGCGGCTTGCGGCGATGAGTGACTGCGTCGCTCGCGGACCTCCGCCCACCAACAGCGCCTCGTGCGTGCGGGTCTTGCGCACCAGATCCACGATGTACGCAGTGAGTTCCTCTCGCATCGCGACATCCTGCAGTGCTTCGCGCGCTACGGCCAATTCACCGGCCCGCAGCACGGGGTGTGCATGTCCAGCAGCCAATGCCCTTTCTGGAGAATCGCCCGACAACATTCGACGCGCCAGTTCCAGCTCATGATCGCGATCGGGAAACCCAACCGGGATCTTCATCATGAAGCGATCTTTCTGCGCTTCTGGAAGCGGATACGTGCCTTCGTACTCAATCGGATTCTGCGTCGCAAACACTGTAAAGCTGGGGTCAAGCGAATGCGTCTCGCGATCGATCGAAACAGCGCGCTCCTGCATCGCCTGCAGCAGAGCGGATTGCGTCTTGGCGGGTGCACGATTGATCTCGTCCGCCAGCAGGAAGCTGGTAAACACCGGCCCCTTCACCAGCGTGAATTCGTTCTTCTGAAAGTTGAAGACGTTGGTACCGGTGATATCGGCGGGCATCAGATCGGGAGTGAACTGAATACGCGAAAAGTCGCAACCCAGCACCTGTGCCAGCGTACGCGCGAGCAGTGTCTTGGCGACGCCTGGCACGCCTTCGAGCAGCGCGTGTTGTTGGCAGAGCACCGTCAGAAGGCACTGGTCGATCACTGGATCCTGCCCGATGATGACCTTGCTCACCTCCGCTCGCGCGGCATTCAAAATCGCATGAAGTTGTTCAAGTCTCGGTGTCATTTTCTTTCCGTCAACAACTGATAAATTCTTCGATAGCCCGCGGCCAAGCCTTCATTGACGAGCGGTGCACCCGGTGCTTCGCGGCCTTGTACCAACGGCAACAATGAACGCGCCCGTTCCCATTCCGCCACACAAACATCGAGTAGACTCTCTCGTGGAACGCTGCGCTGCAACAGAGTGAGCATGCCCTGCTTGCTGTCACGACCCATCGCTTCCGTTGCTTCCGCCTTCGCATCTTTGAATGGCAGCAGGCTGGTGGAATTGCGCCAGATGAACAGCAACCCCAGCAGGAACAGCAACCCAACGACCCCTTGCATCCGATAGCGCCGGATGAGAGATCCAATGCTGCCCGTCTCATCGAGACCGTGATGCAGTTCGTCGAACACAACCCGTTTGTTCACGCCCACCAACTCGCTCACCAGTTTGCCATTTGCCTGCTCGCGCAGCCCTTCGTTCGACACGGGAAAGATGCGCGAGACCAGCGCCACAGATCCCTTGCCCATCGGCTTTTCCACATGGTTCGCGACGCCGTCTTTCTCGCCACTGACAACCCGCCAACTCTCATCGCCTTCGAAATAGAGTGCCGAGTTTCGCGGCGTGCGGTCGATTTCCGCGCGTTCTTTCACTGTCACCGTTCGCACGCGCAGGCGCACGCCCCATCTCGATTGCACCGGCGGAACCTCGATCTTCGGCTTCTGGCCCGGATCCCGCTTGACGAATAAATCGAAGTTTGCGTCCATCCTCGGCAAGGCGCTGCGAAAAACGAACACCAGCCGCCAGCCCGCGGCCGCCAGTCCTTCCCACTCTTTGAGAACTGGCTCAGCCGTGCCCGCGAACTCCGGCCCGCCACCACCCAGAAAGAACAACGTCCCTGGTTCGGATTCCCGAAGGTGGCCGATCCTTTTGAAACTGCGTTCTACGCGCAGCCCTGTAACTTCGACCAGACTGTCGTGAAGAATCTTCGCGCCTTGCGGATCGGCACGCAGCGTCGAGTAGGGCGGATAGGCATCGCCCAATTGCAACGGTGTCATCACGATCCAAACTACCGCGCACAAAAACGCCAGCAGCAGCGCGGGCGCGATGAGCCATCTAACCGCGTTCCGCATGCGCCCTCATCTCATCGAGTCCACGGGAAAACGTCTCCAGCGCACCGCGATCCACTTCATGACGCCCATACCAGCCCGCCTCAAAGATCTTCAAATTGCCGCGAAATGCCGCAGACACCTCGGGAATCGAGCGGCTTCGGCGCGACAACTCCGATGAGTAATCCATACCGCACTTCCATTGCTGCACCGTCACCAGGCTCCGGCCATTCAAGTAACTCAACCCGGCGAGATGCATCGCACGCAAGGCCAATCGCAAGTCGCCTCTTTCAATCCAATCCTGCGCGAGCGAAAGCCACGAACTTTCCGGAAGCTTGTCCGCTGTCAAAGCTTCGTCGCGCAGATCCACCGCCAAAGGCGCGGCAGCCGAGGCCGCAACCACAGTGGCGCCTTTGCGGGCGTTGCGCTGGCGATAAAGCAGCAACGCAGCGCCAATCGCGAAAAGCGCGCCAAGGATCCACAACGAATACTGCAGGGCGAAGTCCCATACGCCAGCCGTTCCGCGCTTCTTGGCGGAATCCGCGTCGTCGCTGGAAAACATCTTGCGGAGTCCTTCTTGCAACCAATCCCAAAATTCGCCTATTCGCCCAAACACTTTGTCGATCCAATTCGCCCACTCGGGGCGCTTCGACGGATCCTCGGTCTTTGGCATCCGCCATGTGTATTCGCGTCGCCGCACGACGGTTCGGATCGATTGCTCCAACTGTTTGGCATCGATCGTCACAGTGCTCTGCGCGCTTGCGATATCGATGCAGGGGCTCAACAGAAGCAGCAGGCCTAACGCGGCCTTTGCAGCGATACCGCGGAACCGCGCGCGGAGATCGGCACCCGATTGAATCGACTGACCGTAGAAACAGCGCAAAACATAAACCGCGCTGAAGATCGGGTCGAGCGTCACGTAAACAAGAATGGCCACAGCGACAAATCCTGTGGAATTGAGCATCCACAACGGATAGCGCGTGAGCGCGTTTTCGAGCCCAAAGATGCTCTTGCCTAACTGCGGAATCATCGTCAACGCCGCGAAGTAGTTCACCAACAGCAGCAATCCAAGCAGCGAAAGAAATGCCTGCACAAGCCAATTTGAGCGGACCCAGCGTCCCGCCTGTTCGCTGGAAAGGCGAGTTGCATGAACCGATCCGAAGCCAGCATACAAAGAGAGATTGCGAAAGAAGGCGACGGTCCATGCAAGCGGAACCATCATCACCGCGGCGAATGGAAGGGCGATCAACGACCATGGCTGCAGGGCCGCCTGCAAGGTCACCATTCGAAAGATCCGCCGGATCGTCCAAGGTTCGCTTGCTCCGGAAATCCGCTCATGAATCGCCGAGCAAAAGACCGCTTCCCAAACTTGTTTCCAAAGAAAGAGCAGCGCGGCGGCGAACGAGTAATCCACCAGCCTTTCGGTGGCGAAGGCGCTCCACGTCATCTCTGCGGTAAACCACAGCAAGCCCAGCGCAAACGGGATCGTTCCGACCAGATAAGGTGAGTAGAAACGCAACGGGGCCGACCGCAAAAGATGCACAGCCTCTTCGACGAGATCGACAGCGGAATCTCCCGTTTGCACCTTCTTCATGTCAGGTGTCACCGTGAAAGTTCGCGGGTATGCGGCTCAGAAACGCACCCGCGTAATAGAAGACGATCCATGCGACTATCAATCCCAACAGCGAGAGCAGGGCCCAACCAACTACACGACGGCGTACAAAAGGATCCGCAACGGTGAGCTTGGCAAGGCATTCCGCACAAGTGACGCGGCCCTCATGCTCGGTCACACATTCACGGCAGAAGTATCGCTTGCAACTGGGACACCGCGCCGCGGCCTCGCGGACTGCGTGATGCAAACACCGTTGATGCACTAAAGCTACGATGGCGGAACCTCCTCACGACTCATCCACAGCAACACAAAACCCGTGAGGCCGACGAACACGCGCCAGCCTATTGAGACTTTTCCCAAGATCATGAGCCACGGAAGATCCCAAAACTTCGGCGCAGTCGCCTTCGCTCGTCCAGCTTCGGCGATTGAGTAAATCAGATATCCCGCTTGCGCGATGCCAGACACCAGATCGAACGCCAGCAATGCGGCAGCAACCACGACAAGGGTCTTCATTGCGCCATCCACGCCAAAGCGCTTGGATCGCAACAGCAACAGCCCGGCGAGCACGAACTCGCCCATCAGAATCAAGATGGAAAGAGCAAAGCCTTCCTCATACTTCCAGTAATAAAACGCCGAAAGAAATGCCGCATTCGCCCAAAGCACCCCGAATAACGTGTGCCGCAGATATTTGCTTGCGCCTTCAGGACCCTGGTCTTCGGGCTTGACGAAGGCTTGCCGAACGGTGAGCCCGGCGAGTTGTTGTTCGTCAATGGGCAGCACACCCTGCGCCACTTCGAGTGCGGGTCCAAGCACGGCGAGCAAGCGCCGGTAGTCACTTGTGCGGGTCACGGGATCGATTGTCTCTGAACTGACCTCCGTCAGAAGCCTGCAACGGCAGCGCTGCCCTCGAACGAGATCATAGGCCGCGATGCCCAGCAGCGTTACGCCCAACAGGGCGAGAATAGTCCGGCTCAAGATGTCGTTCGCACCGAACATACCCAAGAACGCCAGGGCCGCTGAGATCGGAAGAAGTATCTGCATGGCCATGCGCGGCGAGCTTTCGACAGCAACCACCGCCTGAATGTCCGAAAGTTGAAATCGGCGGTACTCCTCTTGGAAGTGTGTGGAACGCACCATCAATACGTGATCGTCACCCAACCAGAGTTGCGTCGAACCCAGCAGCGTGCGTTTCTTGCGGGTGAGCTTGCGATAGGACATGGCCGGTTATCCCCCGGCCTTTCGCTGCGTGGCCACGGCCCAGATTAAGCCTGCCCACAGCAGCGATTGCGTGACACCGAAGACGATTGCGAGGATGAAACGAACGCGTGTCCGAGGCACAATGCTGCGGGGGCGGTTCCAATACCAAATCGCGAGAATCACTGACAAAGGGGCAGTGAAAAGCGATGGCCAGATGAAAAATAACGGCCCCGCAAGAGACACACCGAGAACGATCGAATCGTACAGCACCCTTCTGTTGTCGAGAACCGAGGCACTCTTGGTGGCAACGCCTTGCTGGAGACAAGTCGGACAAACATGCTGCGTTCCGAGTTCGATATCGCAGAGCCTGCAGAGGAAACGCCCGCAGGCATCGCACGCCAGCGCAGCCTTAGTTTGCGGATGAAAGAAACATCCCGCTTCGGCGTCACTTGTCACCGGCTCGCCAATGGTTCCCCACTTTTCGGCAAGCACCGCCGGAAAAACTTGTGTCCAGATGCGAGTGCGGCAGATAGGGCAAGGCGCACCCCATTCGCGGTTCCAATTTTCTGCTGGAATCGAGGTACGGCAACTGTCGCAGCGGAGCTCGGCGGTCACGGCTGGAGTCTATTTGTAGACGACCCGGGTGTCGCAAAGGTGGTCGTGCAGCGCGCGCTTCTCAGCATCGAACGCCGCGATGATAAATCCGATCAACAGGATAATACTGCTCACGATCTGCGCCAAATAGCGAGACGCGCCGCGCGCAAACGACAAGCCGGATCCATCGGATCGAATGACTCTAAGGCCCAATAGGAGTTTACCGGGAGTGGCGCCCTTGGTGGAAAGAAAGTAGCCGAAGTAGCCGCAGGCGAGCGCAATCTGGAACAGCACGAGAATGCCCTGCAACCCGAGATTGGCCATGGGATTGTCGTTGGCCCGGATCATTGCGAAGCTGATCGGCATCACAACGATGTTCGCGGCGATAGCGACGATGATGGCATCAATGAGGTAGGCGCCGAAACGGATCCAGAATCCAGCGTAGCGACGAACACCCATCGCGCCACCGGCGCTGCCTTCGCGCATGCGCTGCAGGAAAATTGGCTTGCATCCCGCACAGACGTAGCTGCTGCCGATGAATACGACATCGGTCTGCGCAAACATCTGTCCACAGTTGGCGCAAGTCACGCCTTGGCCACCCATCGGCGCAGAAGGTGCCTGAAATAAAGGCTGCTGGGGTTGTTGAAACGACGGCTGCTGGGGCTGTTGAAACGACGGCTGCTGGGGCTGTTGAAACGACGGCTGCTGGGGCTGTTGGAATGACGGCTGCGGCGGATGGTAGACCGGTGGTGGCGGCGGGGCCGGAGGGGCACTCGGACGAACCGTGCTCAGTGCCTGCCAGTTGGCCATTCCCTCGCGCCAAATCAGCGTATCGGGCCGGACCGCACCCTGGGAGATCAAAGCATCCAAGGATGCATCGTCAACTGGGCCAGCCTGTCGGCCATTGTCTGCGTAATACCAACTCATAAGGATGAAGCTTCGAGTGTATCATCTTCAAGCCCGCAGTGATTCAGTCATCTATTCGAACATTGGGGATACGCACGCTAAAGCGGCTTCCCTGGCCGGCTTCGCTTTCTACAACAATCGAACCGCCATGCAAATCCACGAGCCCTTTCGCAATCGAGAGTCCGAGGCCCGCACCTCGATTGCCAGCCGCGCCGGGCTTGGGAAACTGTTGGAACTTGTCGAAGATGTAGGGCAGTTCCGAGGGTTCAATGCCAGCGCCGGTGTCCACAACGTCGAACACGGCGAAGTCCCCTGCGATGCTGCCTCGCAGCGTGACCGAACCGCCTGCCGGTGTGAACTTGATCGCGTTGCCAAGTAAATTTCCCAGTATTTGTAGAACTCTCAGCCGGTCAGCCGTGAATACGAATGAGTCTGCATCCTTGTCGATGCGTAGCTCGACACTCTTCGCCGCAGCCTTGGGGCCAAGTAGCACAGCGAGTTCCGAAGCGACTTGGGCCGAGTCGCATCGCACTAGCGACAACGGGAAATAAGCAGCTTCGATGCGCGAGAGATCCATCACATCGTCGATGAGATTCTGCAAATGTCCCGCAGCCGTCAAGACGTTGCCCACATAGATCTGCTGTTTCGGATTCAACTCACCGGCCTTGCCCTGCGCAAGCAAAGTGGAGAAGCCAGAGATCGAATTCAGGGGCGTGCGCAACTCATGGCTCATCTGTGCGAGAAAGTCACGCTTCAGGCGATTGAGTCTCTCGGTCTCTTCGTTGCGTGCCGAGAGGCGGATCGCTTGAGACTCGAGAAGGTAGTTTTCTAACCCTCGATCATGGGCACGCTGCAGAGCCCTGCGGCTGAACTCATGCGAAGCACCCAAAACCTCGACCGCAAGTAACGACTGCCCCGGATGTCTGATCGCCAGCGCACGCAGGCCGATCTCGTCTCCGTTGCGCGAACGCTGGGTCCAAGGTTCGGATATCAGTGATTCATCCGGGCCATCGGCCCGCCAAAACTCGCGACAATCGTCCAGAAAATTGTCGAGGTACGAAAACGGGCCGCCAAAATCCCAGGTGCCGTCGGCATGAGTGTCCCACAACTGAGACATCCAAACAGGTTTTTCCGATACAAGAGTCAGTTGACCGCGCGATTCCTCGAACAGGGCGACGCCCAAGCTCTGCAAAACCACCGATGCCAAGTCGTCATTACGCGCCTTCATGGGTTTATGCAAGCAATCGCGTTGCCAGACGTTCGAATGCAAGTTCCACGCCATCTCCCGATTTGGCGGAAGCTTCCAGCCAATCCAACCCGAGGGCTCGAATCCGATCCGTGTCCACTTCCCACCGTTCGCGCAGATCGGCCTTGTTCAACAACAGCAAAAACGGAACATTTGGATAGGTGCGGTCAATCTCACCGCGGAGTCGAAAGGCGGTGTCGAGCGTATCGCCTCGACAGCCATCGATCACCAGAAAGTACGCAGACATGCCGCGCAAATGCTGCATCGACAATCGCGTGATCTCATCCTCGCCAGCGATATCCCAGATGACGAGAGTCACGTCGTGCCCACCGGCCTTCAGTTCTTTCTTGTCGACCCGCACCCCAACGGTGGTCAGATACCGTTCGTCGTAGATCGAACTCACATACCGGCGCACAAGGCTCGTCTTTCCGACGCCGAAAGCACCGACGATGCAGATCTTGTGAAACAACATCTATTGTTGGGGTTCGGCAATCAGCCGAAACGTGACTCGCCGTTTGGAAAATGGGTCGGGAACGCCCGATTCCTCTGTCATGGAGGTGGCAGGAATTCCTCGCGCAACCAATGCCTGCTTTGTCCAAGCCGAACGGCGTCTGGCCAGATCGACA
>CAZCPL010000064.1:9253-25278 GCA_964500255.1 uncultured Solibacteraceae bacterium
TGGCCTTCACATCGCCCGTGGAATCGGCGTTGCCAGCAAGGACGATGCGAAGATTCAACTGACCTTCGCTCGCCACCTTGGTTGCCAATCGCAGGTCGCTGGCAATAGAATCCAGGTCTTCGATCTCTGCAGGGTCCGCGGCATGCTGTGCATTCTCAAATTTGAGAAAGCGCCGCGAGATGGATTCCTGCATCTGCTCAATGCGCCGCCGCGACGCGAAGCTCGGTTCCAACGAAAGATAAGGACTCCACGCCTGTTGGACGCGCGACGAATCGAGCGGAGTCTTCGCCAGAAGCGATACAGGATCGACGGCCATCGGATCGCGCATGCCTTCGACACGATAGGATCGCCAGCCGCGCGATTCGGACAAAACCGCGATGCCCGGCTGCTGACGTACAAGGGTCAAGTAGTCATTCCACTTTGTCTGTTCGCGCCAGTTCCAGTAAAAATAACCCAGCAAAACCGCTCCGAGCAAAACCCCCAACGGTTTCCAACGCAACGAAGGCCCTTTGAACTTTTCCGGAGCGCGCCCCAGCATACAAGTATCGAGCAACGGACGAGTCTCAGCAAACCGCGACACATCGCCGCGGAAATGTTCCAGCGCTTCGTAGTGAGTGAAGTGAATGCGTTCGAGACTCTCCTGCATGACTTCGCGCAGAGACCGTGGAGCGGCACCTCTCACTGCGCACGCCAACAATGCCCTTGGGCCCGTCTGAATCCATAGACTGGTCTCGCCGAGTTGGATCGTTTCGAGTTCATCCTTAGACCCCGTTTTGAACGAGTCACGAACAAAGTCTCGAATGGCCGTCAGCATCCCGGAAACCATCGACGCATCGCGTGACGTTGTTGGATCCGAGGCGCGATGTTCCAACAGAATCCCGGTATCTCGATGGATCAGGAAGGTCTGCTCGACGCGAAACAGCACACTCTTCAACAGGACAATCTCACCGTAGCTCTTGCCGCTTTGCAGCGCTTCCCACCGCCATTGCAGGCTCTTCACCGAAACTGATTGCTCAAGCGTCTGGTTCAGTGCGTCCATCATGTCGCGCATCGCTGCGGCGAGCGCTTTGCGAATCGCGGCACCGATGGTGGGAAACAGGACATCCGAAAAGGCATCTGGATCTCGACGAGCGAAAACCCGAAGTCCATCTTCAACGACAGGCTGCAACGACCGCCGCAGTTCGTTGCCCGAAGTTGCGCTGATATCCACCGCTCGGGCAAGGATCTTGCTGGTCTCTTCGCTGCGAAGATCGGGCTCATCCAACCGGGCTCGGATCATCTCGATCTCGTCGACCTCGCGACCGAGCAGAATTCGCCTCAAGCGTTGATATTCATCGGGCGTCGAGGCGCGCGGCGGACCGGGCTTTCGTTCAAACACCGGGATCCTCGGCTATTTGTCGGCAACGGCAGGTGCGCCGGGCGACGGAAGTTTGAAGTCACCCGTGAGGCGCATAGCCATCTCGTTGAACAATGCCGCGAGCGTGGCCCGATCGGTCTTGGCGTCCTTCAGTTCCGATACGTGACGGTCTAGCGTTATGTTGGCTTCCTGATGCCGGGTCTGCAATTCCTGCAAGAGACTATTGGATCGCGATAGGATTTCCGCGCGAATCGAGCGGCTGGTTTCGGCTGCGAGGTCGTTTGCCTCGGTGAGCCGCCGCGTCAGGTTCTGGCTCAGGTCTCGAAGTTCGCGCTCCTGCTGTTGGACATCGGATGTCCGCTCTTCGCGCTCTGCCTTCAATCGCTGCGTTTGCGATTCGAACTCGTTCTTCAGAAACGCTTCAAGGGCATCGAGCCGTTGGCGGGTCATTTCGCGGATTTCCGCGGATTCACGAACTAGATTCTCTTCAAGGCGTTTGAAGCGGGATTCATAGTCCCGCATCTGACCGCCGAACAAGATATCGCGAATCTTGTCGACGTTGCCAGCGCCAGGGCCTTCGCCAGCAAGTTGCTCTGAGCGGTTCTGCTCTTCGCTCATTTGTGTAGCAGGGTTCATGTACGTCCTCCGCGAAATTGTTGGGCCGCCGATTCCGTCTCGTCGTCCGCAGGTCCGGATGCGTTGCCCAGCAAACGATATAGTGTAGCGCGACTGATTCCCAGAATGGAGGCGGCCTTTACTTTGTTGCCATCGACAGCCGCAATCACTCTCCGGGCATGAATCTGTTGAATCTCATCCAGCGTGACCATCGTCGTTTCGCCGCTCCCGCCACGCGAGATTCCGGAACCGAGTCGAACCCGCTCAGGAAGGTCGTTTACATCGATGCGCGAAGGCTCGGCCATCATACAGGCATAACCAATTACGTTCTCGAGATCGCGAACGTTACCCGGCCAGTGATAGCGCAGCAGCAGCGTTTCTGCCCGCCGCGTCAGACCTTCGAAGTCTTTGTTATAGCGCTTCGAAAACTGTTCGACGAAATAGCGGATCAGCAGTGGCAGATCCTCGGGACGTTCGACCAACGGAGGCAGAACGATTTCCACCATCGATAACCTGAACAGCAGGTCTTCTCTGAAAGTCTTCTTTTCGACCTCTTGCTGCAGATTGCGATTCGTGGCCGCGATGATGCGGACGTTGACTTTGCGGGTGAAGGTTGCGCCAACACGCTGTATTTCCTGCTGCTGCACGGCACGCAAAAGCTTTGCCTGTGCCGCGAGGGGCAGCTCACCGAGTTCGTCAAGAAAGAGGGATCCGTTGTGCGCTGCTTCGAACAAACCTGTCTTGTCCTGCACGGCTCCGGTGAAAGATCCCTTGACGTGACCGAAAAGCTCGCTTTCCACGAGATTTTCTGGGATCGCAGCGCAGTTGCACACGATGAAGGGTCCGTTGGCGACAGGGCTGAGCGCGTGCAGCGCCTGCGCGGCAAGTTCTTTGCCGGTTCCTGTTTGGCCTGTGATAAGTGCGGTTTGAAAGTGCGGTCCGACGCGACGCATTCTTCCAAAAACATCGAGCATTGGGGCGGATCGCCCAATGATTCCGTGGAACTGGTTTGCTTCGAGTACCTGTCCGTCGAGCTTGCGCAACCTCCAGCGGCGGCGCCACTCGTCGATAAGCGCTTGCACACGCTCTTGCAGTCTGGCGATATCGAACGGCTTGTTCAGATAATCGCACGCACCCTGCTGAATCGCGTCAACCGCGGCCTCGGTTGAATAATGGGCCGTCAATAAGATTACGTCTGCGGAAGGATCGGTTGAGGCGATACTTTTGAGCACTTCCATACCCGACATCCCGGGCATCATCAAATCGAGCAAAACAATCTGAGGACGTTCCGCCCGCGCCATCTCGAGACCCGCAATGGGGTCTTCGCAGGTAAGTATGCGAAGTCCGGGCTGTTCCAGCGCACTTCGGACAAGGTCCAGCGCTAGAGGATCGTCGTCGATGCTGAGGAGCGTGACCGGGCGATCACTGGTGCGGGCGTCCATTCCGTTGAAACACCATCATCGCATTGAATGGCGCCCGATGAGCTGCGGTTCGACGGAGGCGCCCCGCCGCTCAACGTTTCGAAAAACAAAGCAACAATCAGGAAACCAACAATCAGGAAACCAAGCGTCCCTGCTTCTAATGGCACAGTACCAATCCCTCTCTACTTACTAAGGCGGAGAATCTACAGGTTTCGGGTCACCCGTGCCGAAAAAACACTTAGTCGTTCGGTTTCTTTTCCAACTCGCCCTTGCGACGAAGGGTTGGTGCCTTCTTCTTGGTTTCAACAGACTTCTTCTCGGCCTCACGCTTCGCCTTGATTTCCTCAGTGGACATCAGTTCTTCGCGTTTGGCCTTATCTTTGGCGTCTCGATCGGTGACTTCGCGTGTCCGATCTTTCAGATCGACCTGTGAAAGTTCGAGGCTATCCTGCGTGGTCTCAATGGCCTGCTTGAGAACGAACTCGTAGCGTTGAAAATCCTTGGGAGGCTTGTCGAGAATCGCCTTCAGTTCCTCGATCATTTCCGTCTCCGCATCCGCCACCGTTTGGATACCGATGGCAAGATCCGCCTTGCGTTTCAGCGCATCGTCGGCGACAGTATCGATGGCCTCGATGATCTTTGTGTAGTCTTCGAGTGTGTCGTGCACGAACACCGACCGGCCAGGCTTCTCTTTGGCCAGCGTCTGCTTCAGCAGGTCTAGCCGGAGCCGGGCAAAGTGGACGTAGAGTTTGAGCCGCTCGTTCGGTTCCTGCACTTCGCGGACTCGGTCCGCCTCATCGGGCGTGAGAAAGTCGCGATCCTGCGCAACGGCACTGAGGCCCACAAACAACAACAGGGGAGCGAGGAGGTATCTCATTTCGACTTCGTAAAAATGCCGGCGACGATTGCGTCGTTGATCTCTTCGAGGCGGTCCTGCACTTTGACAATCTCCGGCCTGTCTTCGATGCTGACATTCTGAGCGAAGCTCTTCACCCGCCGCACGAGGGCTTGAATGCGGATCTCGATTTTCTTGAATTGCCTAACGTTTTTACGCGGATCTTTGCCGGTGGCCTTGAGCGATTCAGCGCAGAGTTCGACCGAATCGCGAATCTCGAACGCCGCGGCCTGAGATTCCTTATAGTCCCCGTTTGTATAAAGAGTCTTAGCGCGATCGAGAGCGGCGTTGGCGTAGTCGATGGCAAGTTCCGCGCGCCGATCCGGACTGGGCTCGGCCTTCACGGCCGCTAGATCGAATGATTGAGTCAGCAGTAACAAGATCGCAAGCATGGCGTTGTCTACTTCTTAGACAGCTCTTTCTCTATGATCTTAACCCTTTGGCGGGCCTGAAACTCACGGTCGGGATACTTACCTTCCGATGTGGCGAGAAACTTCCGATATGCCTCTAACGCGGGCTTCTGCAGTTTGTTCTTGTCGAGCATAATCGCGCGTAGAAAATGATGCCCTGCGGTCTCGCCATTCAGTTCCCTTACCTTGTCAAGAGCGGCGAGCGCTGTGTTGTAGTCCTCTACCATCACAAGCACGCCCGCCATCTCCGTCCAGGCTTCGACGTTTTGTGGCTGCAGCTTGGCTGCGGCAAAGAAGGAATTGGCAGAGTCGGTGAACTTGCGTTGATCGCGCAGAATGCGACCGCGGATCATATACAGCTCTGCTTCTTTAGGTTCCAACACGATGGTTTGATCGATCAGCGCAAGAGCCTTCGCTGGTTCATTCGATCGCAGGTATGCCTTGGCCAAAGCGAACCGATTGCCGGATGTCGGCGACTTCGCGACAGCCTTTTCGAGCGGTCCCACTGCATCTGCCGGCTTTCCTTGATCGAGCAGCAGCACGCCCAGGCGTTCCTGCGCGGCAGGCGTGTTTGGAAACTGGTTGTAAAGTGCGATCGCCGCGTCAGTCTGCTTTTGTTCCTCATAGACGGACGCGAGTTCAAGGACGGAATCCTGATACTGCGCATCGAGCTGCCCCGCTTTGATGAAATACGGCTGCGCGTCAGCTAGGCGACTCTGCTTCATGATCGCGCGGGCGAGTCCGTAGTGCGCTGGAGCAGACTTTGAATCCAACGCAGTGGCCGCTTTGTATACCATCTCCGCAGGGTTGAAGCGTCCCTCTGCGAAATACGCTTCTGCCAGATAAAACGCGGGCCGGAACTCATCCGGCTTTTGCCTCACCGCGTCCTCAAGTAGAGGAACGGCCTCCTTGGCCTTTCGATTCTCTACCAGAATCATGCCCAGATTGAGTTCTGCTTGATACAGCCCCGGTTTCAGTTCGAGAGTCTTGCGGTAGTGTTCGATGGCCTCGAGATCCTTGTGGATCGCCGAATGCGCGAGCGCGAAGTGAAAATGGGCGTAAAAGTCCTTCGGATCCGCTGCTACGGCCTTGCCGAAATGTTCAATGGCGGCTTCGAACTTTTGATCCTCGAGAGCTTTCAAGCCCAGGGCGGAGTGATCCACCTGCGCTGTGAAGAAGAGGAACAAAACAGTCGGCAACATGTTCTAGAGCACCTTAGCCAGAAATTGGCCCGTGTACGAATGGGGGACGGCGGCGATCTGTTCCGGGTTTCCTACGGCGACGATATTGCCTCCGCCATACCCACCTTCGGGTCCGAGATCGATTACCCAATCCGCAGCGCGAATCACGTCCATATTGTGTTCGATAATCAGGATGCTTCCGCCGTTTGCAATCAGCCGCTGGAAGGCATCGAGAAGTTTCGCAATGTCGTCGAAATGTAACCCAGTGGTCGGTTCATCGAAGATGTAGAGCACGCCTTCGGAACTAGACTGCATCAGATGTGCCGCCAGTTTCACGCGTTGGGCTTCGCCTCCTGAGAGTGTCGTCGCGGACTGCCCCAACCGAAGATAACCGAGTCCCACGTCATCCAGAACCTTCAACTTTCCGGTCAGGCGGGCATGATCGGAAAAGAAACCGAGCGCCTCGCGAACGGTCAGTTTGAGGACCTCATGGACGTTCAGTCCCTTGTGGCGGACCTCTAGCACACCGCTCTTATAACGCGTCCCTTTGCATTCATCGCAGACAAGTTCAACGTCGGCCAGAAACTGCATTTCCACAGTAACGGTGCCGTCGCCCTGACAGGTTTCGCAGCGGCCGCCGGGGATGTTGAACGAGAAGTGTCCCGCGCCATAACCGCGCTTGTCCGCTTCCGTCGTGGAGGCGAAGATCTCACGGATGATGTCGAAAGCCTTCACATAGGTGACAGGATTCGATCGAGGCGTCCGGCCGATAGGCGATTGATCGACCAGTACAACCTCGCGCAGAAAGTTCGCGCGTTCGACACGCCTGCAGGTGACTTTCTCGACCGCGAACTCGTTCTCTTCCGCTGCCTGCTTGGGCGAGTCTTTCTTCAGCAGCTTCTCAAGCGCCTTGTGAATGACGTCATGGACCAGCGTCGACTTGCCGGATCCCGACACACCCGTCACGGCAACCATCATGTTCAACGGCAGTTCGACATCGATGCCCTTGAGATTGTTGGCGCGTGCACCGATGAATTTGAGGGTCTTCTTGGCGTTGAATTCGCGGCGCTTGCCGAGCCGCGAAACCTGCATATCGCCCCGTAGATACTTACCCGTGAGCGATTTGGCGCTAGCGCCGGTCAGCTTCTTATACGTACCTTCGAAGATGACTTCGCCGCCTCGTTCACCCGCGCCGGGCCCCATGTCGATCACATGATCGGCTGCCTTCATGACATCGGAATCGTGCTCGACAACGACGATCGTATTGCCGATATCGCGCAGGTCTTCGAGGATCTTAATCAGCCGCATCGTGTCGCGAGAATGCAGGCCGATCGAAGGCTCGTCGAGAACATAGCAAGATCCCACGAGGCGCGAACCGAGGCACGTCGCGAGTTGGATGCGCTGCGCTTCACCGCCCGAGAGCGTCATCGAAAGCCGATCGAGCGTGAGATACTCGAGCCCCACATCGTTGAGGAATTTCAAGCGCTGTTGAATCTCCACCAGCAGTTTGTCGGAGACTACTTTTTCCTCTGGAGTCAGCGTCAGCGAACCGAAGAACTCGTAAGCCTCGGCGATATTGAACTTCGACACATCGGCCAGCGTCTTGCCGCTAACCCGCACATTGAGTGCTTCTTGCCTCAGGCGCGATCCACGGCACTCGGCGCACTCCGCATAACCTCGATAACGGCTCATGAAGACGCGGACATGAACCTTGTACTTCTTGGCTTCGACATCGTCCCAAAAGGATTTGAGAGCCTTTTCGAGCAACTTCGTCTCTTCGGGAATGAAGTCCTGCACCGGGACGTTCATTCTGACTTTGCTCTTGTAATCGACCTTGAACTCCTTCTGAGCCCAACTGTAGGCCGGACGTGTCCACGGGTCGATTGCTCCCTTGTCGATGCTCAGGGTCTTGTCTGGGATGACGAGATCCATGTCGTAATCGACGGTGTTGCCAAAGCCCTGGCAGCGGCGGCAGGCTCCGAAGGGCGAGTTGAAACTGAAGAGGCTTGGCTCAGGAGTGATGTACTCGAGATTGCACTTCTTGCAAGCGAACTTCTCGCTGAAGACGAGTTCCCGCTCGCCAGCCGCTTCCTGAAAAACCACTTCACCTGACTCGCGATAACAAATCTCCATCGAATCCACGAGGCGCTGATGCAAGTCGGGGGCGATCGCGATTCGATCGACCAACACCCAGACAGCCTTCTTGAAATCGATGTCGAGAATCGATTCGGGTGACGAAAATTCGAACGTCCTGCCGCCCTGAAAGAGGCGAGTGAATCCCCGTTTGCGCAAATCGAACAAGTGATCGCGCAGCACCTCGCTTTTCTTACGCTCTTTCGTGTCTGGAACGCGAATGGGGAACAACACATACCAGCGGCTGCGGTCCGGTTCCTGCATCATACGTTCGGCGACGTGATCGACGGTATCGCGAATCACGGGTTCGCCGCATTGGTAACAATACGTGCGTCCCACACGGGCGAAGAGCAGGCGCAAGAAGTCGTAGAGTTCTGTGGACGTCGCAACGGTCGACCGTGGATTGCGAGTCTGGTTCTTCTGCTTGATGGCGATCGGCGGCGCAATGCCGTCGATATCGTCGACATCGGGCTTTTCCATGCGTTCGAGAAACTGGCGCGCGTAAGCCGACAGCGACTCCACATACCGGCGCTGCCCTTCCGCATAAATCGTATCGAAGACCAAAGAGGACTTTCCGGAGCCGGAAACGCCAGTGACTACAGTGAGTTTGTTGTGCGGAATCTCGAGCGACACATTCTTGAGGTTGTGCACACGAGCTCCGCGAATGCGGATAGTTTCTTGCAAGGGACTAGATTCCATTGTAAGAGACTTGCGTTTGACGGCCATGATTTGGATGTTACCATCCATGGCGAAAATTAGGCGAACAAGCCCACCCAAAGCTGCAGATTCGCGGCCGCCCACCGCAAACAAGTCACGACATTGGCGTCTTCCATCCTGGCCTGCTTCTCTTTCGAAAACTCACTGAATCCAGGCAACGCAGCCTTGCCTTGCTGCTTGGTCAGCCGAAGTGACTTGGCGAGCAGATAACCGCTACGGTCGCCGAACGTCAGCCAATACTTCTGCGTGAGGCAAGGAACTTTCAATGGATCGCGCGTGATCATCTCAAGATTGATGTTCGCCTTGGGCCGCGCCTTGCGAATCATGCCAACAATCCGCCGAATATCGAGCATCCCTTCGCCGAAGTTGACTTCGCTCATCAGGAACCCATCGTCGTAATCTTTCACGGCCATGTCTTTCACGTGGGTTGTAATGACGTACGGCAGCAGCGCCTCGATGGTGGCCATCGGATCCTCGAGCAAAGAGAGGTTATTGCCCGTATCGAGGCAAACGCCAAAGTATTCGCTGGAAAACAGCTTCATCAGCGCCATCATCTCTTCGATCGTCCAGTCCTTGTGGTTCTCAAGCGCCAGCGGAAACTTCTCTTTCTCAACGATCGACGCTGCGCGAATCAACGAATCCTTCGAGGCATTCACAAAGTCTTTCCATTTTTCGAGCGTATCGAAGGTCTCGTAACGGCGCCCCGACAAGCATCCGCACCGGACACAAGTAGCTCCCAGTTCCTTCCCAGCGCTGATCACCTTGCGGAACTGCGTGTCGTCGTTCGCTGTCGGCAACGGACCCATCAGTTCGAGATACATCCCAAGCTGCTCGGCGCGGGATCGCAGCTTCTTCAGGTATTCCGGCTCAAACGACGAAAGCTGCATTTGGATGCCGCCAGCACCACGCGCCGAACAGTGCTCCAGAAACGTGAGAGTCTCGCGAGGACGCATCACGCTGAGGTAACAGGTCGCGGCGACACCCATCTTCGTGTTCATTTCTAAGCGACTCCAAAGCCCTTCAGTACTTGATCCCACGGCTTCCGGTACGGCCGTTCGAGATACGTCGAGGCTTCGCGGTCGCCGACGATCGCTTCCTTGTCAGGATCCCACTGCAGTTTGCGTCCCAGGCGCAGAGAGATGTTGCCCAAGTGGCAGGCAACCGCCGTTTGATGTCCATCTTCGACATCCGCTACCGGTCGTTGCCGCGACTTGATGCAATCGAGGAAGTTGCGTGCATGCAGGTCGAACTGCTCTTCTGAGCTGCCCGGTTCCTTCATCGCGCCAGTCCAAGGTTCCGGCTTCACATCCACACGGGCCGGGCCTCCGGCAGTCTGCCCTCGGAACTGTGGGATCGCGTTCACGGGGTCGGACTTCATATCCGGAATCACCTCGAAGCCGCCGCGCCCAATGGTGAGCGAACCCTTGGTTCCATGAAACTCCAGTCCGCCGCCCCCGGCAGCGCGACGTCCCGAGCCCGCTTCACGATGCGACCAGCTTGTGGTGAATCCTGGATACTCGTAAATCGCATCCTGCGTGTCGGGAGTCTCGCCGACAGACTCAAGCGCCAGTCTTCCGCCAATCGATGTCGCACTTTTCGGACCCTTGACGCCCATATACCATTGCGCGATGTCGATCTGATGCGCACCCAGATTGGTCATCTGGCCGCCGGAATAATCCCAATACCAGCGGAAATGATAGATGCCGCGATGCGGATTGAACGGACGCCTGGGTGCGGGCCCAAGCCACATATCGTAGTCGAAACCGGCGGGAACCGCAGCATCCGCAGGAGATCCAAAGCCGGGCATAATGTTGCGGTAAGACGACATTCGAATGGAATGGACCTTGCCGATGTAGCCATTGCGAATCAGGTCGCGAGCCTTCAAATAGTGCTTTCCGCTGCGCTGTTGCGTGCCACATTGCACGATGCGCTTGTACTTGCGTGCCGCGTTGATCATCCAACGGCCCTCTTTGACAAAAAGCGTCATCGGCTTTTCGACATACACGTCTTTGCCGGCGGCGCAGGCCATGATGGTCATCATCGCGTGCCAGTGATCGGGCGTCGAGACAACGATGGCCTGCAGATCTTTGTTGTCGAGCATCTTGCGGAAATCGGAGTAGCCGGTTGCCTTGCCGCCACAAGCCTGGATACCTTGTTCCAGACGTGGCTGATAGGTCTCGCTCATCGCCGCCATATCCACATCCCGCTGATTCTTGAAGTCGTATACGTGTTGCGCACCGATCAGGCCGTAGCCGATGAAGCCCACCTGTACACGGTCGTTCGCACCGAGAATCCGGTTGTAAGAATACGCGCTTGCCGCAAGCAGCGTTCGTCGAGTCATTCGTACCATGCGGGCGATTCTATCATCCATGCGTGCCACACTGGGAAAGGCGATTGGCTGAGCCTTTCTCCAGACGGAATCCGCTCTACTAATTATGAATCCTATTTTTCTCTCGGTTCTTACCGTTGCAGCCTGTATCGCTGCACCGAAACTATCATCCGGTGGTGCACGGAACGCCGCGAGCTACAGTTCCACAACATCGCTGAATGGCGGCATCGCGCAAGGCGCGCGATTCGTGCTGCTAGGCAAGGATCTCGGCCCCGCTGAAAGCGTTACAAACGACGCCTATCCGCTCGCCACCGAACTCGGTGGTGTCACGGTCAAAGTGACGGTCGGTGGAAACACTTTAGACGCCTGGGTGATCTCGGCCTCCGCTACCAAAATCGTCGCCATGCTGCCGTCTTCCGCCACGATTGGTAAGGGCAAGGTCGCGCTTAGATTCAACAGCGAAACGTCCGAAGGCGACATTGAAGTGGTCTCGCGCGCCGTCGGGCTTTTCACGGCAGGTGCGCGTGGATCCGGACAAGCCGTTGCGATGTCTGCAGAAAGCGGCGCACCGGTTCTGGTGAACGCATCCGCAAAGCCGGGCCAGCAGATTCGGCTTCGCGCCACCGGCCTGGGATCTGTCGAAGGCGACGAAGCCTCAGGCCCTACGCCAAAAACATTCGACGCCTCCGAACTCGAAGTCCGCGTCGGCGACAAAATCGCTACCGTCAGCGCCGCACAGCGGACCGAAATCGCCGGGGTCGACGAACTGACCGTTGAAGTCCCCACGGGCGTTGACGGATGTTTCGCTCCCATCGTCGTGAAGGCAGGCACAAAGTACTCGAACTTCGTGACGGTTCCTGTGGCCGCGAATGGCGGATACTGCTCCAGCAACTTATTATCCAGTGGAGCAATTGAAGGCGCAGCAAACAACGGAGGCGAGGTCAGGATCGGTTCTATCAACCTCAGCCGCATCGCCATCTCCCTCGAACAGCAAGGAGAGTTTGTTACCGATTCAGCGAGTGGCTCGTTCTTAAAACTTAAGGTTGAAGACTTTGGCGCGTCCAACACGCCGCAAACTGAAATTGCTCTCGGCAGTTGCTACGTCTTCAACAGTGATGTCTTTGAAGACGAAGCCCCCGAAACGACTTTCAATGTCCCCGTGGACCTCGCAGCTGGCAGACTTTCTGTCAATGGTCCCAAAGGCGTAAAGGCTCTCGGAGACGTAAAGGGTTCTTTCTCAGTCGAACTAGGGACTGGGATCAACATCCAGCTGCCTCCTGGAATTCCCAGCATTCCCGGCTTGCCTTCGTCGCTCTATCTGGATCCCGGCAGCTACACGATCACCGGTGCGGGAGGCGCGGATGTTGGAGCCTTCAACGTGCAAGTGCAACTGAATCCCGTCGAGTGGTCCAACCCTGGCGTTGCGGCTTCTGTGAATCGCGCTCAACCGCTCACGCTCAACTGGACCGGCGGCCGCGCCAACGATTACGTGATGGCGCTGGGTACTTCCGCGACGCGGGCGGGCTTACTTGGTACTTTCGTCTGCATCGCCAAAGCATCGGATCTCAAGATCACGGTGGGCACCCACATCTTGCAGAACCTTCCAGCGAGCAACCAGGAAGGCAGCCTTCTCGGCCTGTTCTCGATTGCAGAACCCGCGATCTTTAAGGCATCCGGGTTGGATTCGGGTTCGGTGACCTTCTCCAGAATGGCCGCGCGTCAGGCCGTCTACCGCTAAACAATTGTTGAAAGAGGGACCCCTCATTAGAGGTCCCTCTTTTGTACTGTCAGGCAAGTTGTATCTTGCGAACTCCAGCTTTGGCCGACTTCTCATGTGCACGAGACATGGTCAGAATGACCTGCGTCGGTTTGTCGCGACCCACTTTCACGGCATAGGTTTCGCTGGCCTTGAAAACGGGCGGCTGAAAGCTTGCACCAGGCGAACGCACTGTATAGAGCACCTCCCCGGACTTCTCTTCCACCACCTGCACCACGGCATTCGCCGCGCCTTCGAACACCAGCTTCGGCAGCCAGGCCACAGGCTTGCGTCCGTCGTTCTTGTCCATCTCCACCGTGAGAGGCCAACCGGCAAACTGCTCGGAACCAAAGCGCGGCCAGCATTCAAAAGTTACCGTGCGCGCCTTCTTGCGAAACCTCGCGATACCAACACCATCGGCGCGTTGCTTGGCATCGGCAATGTTCGGCGGATTCGCATACGCCATCATCGAAATCTTGTTGCCCAGCCCGTCGGTGAAGTCCCCGGTCCACGGCACGGACTGCCCGCCATCGCATTCGGACCCGGCTTCTCGTCCAAAGGATGCCACCAGCGCCCGTAGGTCGCATTCACAAGAGCAGGGCTGGTGAATCCATATGGGCCGTCGCCCCACTCGTCAAGCCCGTGCTTCACCACCACCGCCAGATGCTGATCGCCGCACAGATGCACCGCACGCACCCGCCGGATCTCTTCAAGCGCCCGCAAACGTGGCGTCTGCGGCCAGCCATTGCAATCGAGATCGGCAAGCAGCCGCACATCGCGCTTGCCATTCATGTGACAGGCTCCGCAAAAAGCCGTCTGCGAAAGAACGCACTTCAATTCCGCGCCCGTCCAATCCTCGCCCCAATCGCGCAGAAACTTGTGCTGCCTTTCGCCGAGCAATTGCAAGCCGGGTAGATCGATCGTTTTCGGATCGTACTTCGGATCGTTGATGTGATCGGGCCGTGGGCCCATCTTTGGAATCTTTCCATCGGGACCACTCTTGAACTTGCGATCTTCGAGGATCGCAAAATCGATGCCGCCCCAGCGCAGACGAGTAAAGTACACGCCGATGCCTCGCTCAACCGGCGTAGGATCCACTGGATCTGGCAGGTGCCAAGTCTGATGACGCTGCACCAGATTGACGTACTCAACCGGATACGTGTAGCCGCCGTCCGCGCCAGCGGGATGCAACGAACGCTTGCCGTTTTCGCCCCAAACGTTGCCGTGACCAACATCGTGATCGTCGGGAATCGTAATGGTCGGCCGGTCGCGGATCACGTCGCGGAACTGCAACCCGAACTCGATCCAGCCAGCAGTGTGTTCTGTATGGCGATAGGTTTGATCCCCGCCGAAGAACAACAGATCGGGATTGATCTCACGCAGCCGCGCCACCAGTTCAGGCCGTGGGCCGTTTTCCCTGCTCGCATTGCAGGAGAGATTCGCCACCACGATCTCGTCCCTTTCCAAGGGATTGCGGCGAATCAGACCTTCGAACTTTGACTGCTCACCATGGCGGACACGATAGGCGACATCCTTCGACGAATCCCAATTCTCGATGCGGAAGTGCGCAGACCAGCCCGGGAACACGACGGGTCCGCGAGCAGCCTCCACCCACTTCCCTTCTCTTAGAAACTCGAGACGCGCCTCTCGTGGTTCACTCGGCTTTAACGGATACAACTGAGCGGTGATCTTCAACACGCCACGCTCGTGCGTGTACAGCGCAAACACAACCACCTGATCGCGCGGCACATCGAACATCGGCGGTGGACTCTGCACCGGTCGCTTCTTCGTCCACCACTCGCCGGTCGAAAGCGAATCGAGGTTCGGATACTCCGCACCGAACGGTTGCGCGGACTCTTCCAAGCCTTGCAGAACAGGCGCAAAAGCTGCCACAGAGGCCGCAGCCGCGATACGCTTGCCAAACTTGCGCCGCGTGAGCTTCTTCATAGATTGCCTTCCATTCTACAGAAGCTCAAAGGGGGCGCGGCGCGGCCCTCCAACTGGACCGTTCTTTGTGCCAACTTCAACCTGAACCAAGTTTCCCGCACCTGCCTCCAGTGCCTAAATATCGCTTTGGACAAGAGTGACGCAAAACCTCCGATTTCGAAATCGATCTTCACTCCCAAGAGTTACCTCACTTGGAAGTTGGACAGATCACGCGGCCACCAGAAAAATGGCCTGCTTTCCAATGTATACAAGTGCCAGAGGCTACTGAAATCGCGATTTCTGATAAGCCATCCAGGTCAAGAGTGGACTTTGCTGGTTCTGTCTCTCGTCCTCGGGACCCAACAGACTAACACTCGACTTGACGAGGCCCGATCTGACTTCGACATGGTATCTCGCTCCGTCAAGTTGAACCAATCCAGGTTGGTACAGAAGCTCGAACTTTTCGTGTTGTACCTTCTCGTATTTTGAGTGATAGGCACCTGAGGTTGAGCCGGGGTTGGCAAGCACACCGTCAATAGGCAAACTTCGTCACCTCACCCGCAACTCCAGACGAAACGCTCGACACAATCAATGCACCGCCACCCGTCACATCCGTCAAGGTTTCAGGCAACCCTCGCGAGCTGAACCCATACTGCACCTTCCAATTCGTAACAGGATCCCTTAGCTCAACGGTTGTTTTCGTCACCGAGGCGGGTCAGATGCTACCCGTTGAAGTGACGTTCTGGCCGCCTCGCCGAACGAAAACTATGCGTTCACATCCGGACCAGTTTTTTTATTTCCCTCCGAATCAATAACTTAACCTCCGAAAGTTACTTGGAAGTTTTGCCCCTCCTCAGATCATGGGTGCAGGAAAGGAGTTCCACGCTCATGGAACAAATCGAACGAACAGAAAAACAGCGTACCGCCGCCAGCGCCCGCAACGCACTCCCCCACGGACTCTGCGCCCGAACTCTCTCCCTCGCGAACGAAGATCCGGAAATGCTGACCACCCTGCTCAACGATCTGACCGCCGAATTTCAGCCCCACACGCCCGCGCGGCGCCTCCTCATCGTTGAAATGGCCCAGGCAAAACGCAAAGGGATCGACCGTGCGATTCGCCACTATTCCAGGAACTCTCGACGCCGATACCGTTGTGCGCGAGTTGCGCAGAAGTGGCATCAATACCGCATCTGGCTCTCAGAAACGTCGCATCTCAACCAGAAAATGGCTGAAACCGCCGCTGCCGTCGCGGACACCTTCGAAACCTTCGACGAGTCCGTCCGCA
>CAZCPL010000065.1:0-25245 GCA_964500255.1 uncultured Solibacteraceae bacterium
TCGTTCCCGAGCCCACACCGGAACTGTCCGCGCAAATGAGTTCGCTTCTCTTCAATGCATCCCTTGCTCCGAGCGGCCACAACACGCAGCCTTGGGTCGTCCGGACAACCAACGACGGTCTGGCTATAGGCTCCGACCCGTCGCGCTGGCTTCCCAAGGTCGATCCCGGCAACCGGGAGATGGCCCTCTCCATCGGGGCATTCCTTGAGAACCTTCTCATTGCGGCGCCTGGTCACGGTTACCGGCCTGAATTTACAGTCGCCGCCAGCAATCCAACTGAGAGCGATCTGATCCACGTGACCTTGACGCAAACAACGACGCAAACAACGGAAACAGGTCGAGACGTACTCGAACGGCTTCGTCTCAGGCGGACCGTTCGAACCGGCCAACTGCAGCGGCCCCTGTCGGGCGAGGATGCACGCGCTCTCACCGCACTCATGAAGCAGCACGCATACTATTTTCCGCGCGAATCGCGGGAAGGCCGCTATCTGGCGGAGGGGACGATCGAAGCGAATCGAGTGCAGGCAGGCAGAGACGATGCACAGGCAGAGCTTGGAGCTTGGATTCGATTCCGCGACGAAGACGCCCGCTCCCATCGCGATGGCCTAACGCCGGAATCGATGGAAATCCCCGGCGTCGCAGGTTGGTACGTTCGCCATTTCATGAACCGCGAGAGCGTGATGGGCAAAACCTTTCGCGACCAGGGTGTCGATCGGGCGCGGCAGCAAGTGGCCAACTGTGGCGGCTGGATTGTTTTGACCAGCTCAGATCTTTCGTTGGGTGCGCTGCTCGAGACAGGTAGAAAGACGGAACGGATGTGGCTGGCGGCGCGCGATCCGCGGATCGCCATCCATCCCATGACGCAAATGCTCGAAGAGTCCCCATTCCGGGATCGAATCGGCGAGGAATTGAGCATAGCGAACCCAATTCAGTTTGTTCTCAGAGTTGGGTACGTGGAAAGCTATCCCCAGCCTGTCAGTCTACGAAGGCCCGTCTCCACGATTCTCAGGGCTTAGCGCATCGGCGGGAGGCGAAGCTACAAGACGCATTCGCGACGACAACTGGACAAAACGCCGGCGGCGCGATCCCTTTTCCGCTCCAGACCCGCCAGAAAACAGCATAGAATCGAAAGGATATGAATCGACGCACCCTGCTCAGCCTCGCCCCGTTTACCACCGCACTCCTCGCCCAGAACACAAAGAAGCTCAGGATCACTGCCGTCGAACTCATCCGCGTCGAAGGGCGCCGCAACGCATTCACTGGCGTCAACAATCAGCATCAAGTCCAGCCACAACACATCTACGAAGAACTCCGCCCCAAGCCCTACAAGGACTCACCCAATCCCACCCAAACCACCAGAAACATCTCCGCCATCTATCTCCGTATCAAAACCGACCAAGGACTCGAAGGCCTCTACGGACCCATCGACAAAGAAGCCGCTATCGTCGTCGATCAGCAACTGAAAAGCTTCCTCATCGATAAAGACCCACTGGCAGGCGAGACTCTCTGGGATCAGCTTTACCGCCTCAACCGCCACTCCCGCGCCAGCCACTTTATGATGGCCATCTCCGCCGTAGACAACGCCCTCTGGGACCTCCGCGGACGCTTCTTCAACACTCCTGTTTACCGGCTTCTCGGCGGACCTACACGCCGATCCGTCGAAGCCTACGGCAGTTGCCTCGGACACTCCGTCGAGATCGAAAAGGCCAGCGCAAAGTCCGCACAGTTCAAGAAAGAAGGCTTCCGCTATCAGAAGTGGTTCTTCGCCTACGGCCCAGGCGACGGCCCGGAAGGCATGGCCAAGAACCTCGCCCTCACCAAAACCCTCCGCGAAACCAATGGCGAAGACTTCGAATTCATGTTCGATGCCTTCATGGGTTGGGATCTCAACTACGCCATCGCCTGGGCCAAGCGCGCCGAACAATACCGGCCACACTGGATCGAAGAGGCATTTTCTCCCGACAAGATCGCCAGCTTCGCCGCGCTGCGCAAAGCTACGTCAATTCCCATCGCCAGCGGCGAGCACTTTTACTCGCGTTGGGAAGTCCAGCACTATCTGCAAGCGGATGCTCTGCACGTCGTGCAAGCTGACCCCGAATGGTGCGGAGGCGTCAGCGAACTCGTCAAAATTTGTACTCTCGCCTCCATCCACGATGTCCACGTAATCCCCCATGGACACAGCATCCACGCAGCCCTGCACGTCGTTGCCAGCCAATCGCCCATGACCTGTCCGCTCGTCGAGTACCTGATCGGCAAGATGGATTCCTACTATTTCTTCGAGAAACACGAGCCCCGGCCTGTGCAAGGCAAGTTCGAACTGAGCGATCGCCCCGGCTTCGGCATCGAACTCGACCCGGCGAAAGTGGAAAAACAAACTCCCTTCACCATCTGAGAAACTAGGATGGAATGCTGTTCTTCATCGGCTTCGGAATCCTGTGTGTCGTACTCATCGGCATCATCACCGCCATCGCCCAACCGCCCAATCGTTGGGTCGAGCGCTACGTGGAACGCAACAAGAGCCAGTTTCCCTCGAAAAAGACCAAGGCGGACTAGATGACCATCGCCCAGTGCAGGTTCTGTCTCGCCTGCATGGCGATGTACTATCCGCTCTATTTGTCCGCGAGTTTCCTGGTGGACGCCGCGCCTACGCTTATCCGAAAGGCCGTCCTCGGACACACCATCGCGAAGTTCGATCTCACGACACGCGGCTTCTCCGCGCAATCCTCTGATCCTCAAACCGGAACCCTTTCCGGCCGCACCGCTACCAGCAATGTCGCGATCGCCGCACTGCTCCTCATCGCCCTCGCCATCACGTCCCATCGCTGGCGCCCATTTCTAGGGCTCTTCATCGCCATCGTCGGAACCCTTGGCGGTCTCTATTGGTGGTTTTTCTTCCGCCGTCCACCTCCGCTTCATCAATGGCACGAAGCCGTATTTCTGCCGGTTCTGCTGACCGGCCTCTGGTTTCACGTCCGCGCCATCTGTGCGCCTTGGTGGATGCGCCTTCTCGCTGTCGTCACCGTCTTCGCACTGCCGCAACTCATCCTGCAACTCACCGTAAGCGGCCGTCGCGGCCCCGGTGGACCCACAATGCTGCTTCTTTTCACCATGGCACCGGCATTGCTTGCAGGCATTCTGGCAGTCATCGCGACGTGGAAAGCCCAGCATCCGGCCACCACGGTTCATTCGTGGAAACCAGCGCTAGCAGGCATCCTCATCACAACCCTCGCCGCCACGGGACTCACCGCCAAGGGCCGCCTGGACCAAGCCGCCGAACGCGAAGCACGCATCGCCGCCCGCGCCAAAGCCGACATCGTGAAAGCGCAGAATCACGGTCGTATCTTCTTTCAAAAGGGCGTCAACTTCACATCGGAAGGCTGGGCGCGGTACGGAACCGATCAGTCCGTTCGCACCCTCAAAGCCGTCCACGCGCGCGGCGTCGATTCCATCGCCCTCGTCCCCTACGGCTTCTCTCGGGCGAAGACTCCCGAAGTCCGCTATGGGAACCCCAGCGACGAACCGGATGACGGCATTGCCATCCTCACCGCAGCCGCTCACGAACTTGGTATGAAGGTGATGTTGAAGCCGCAAATGTGGGTTCAACCCGGAGGCTTTCCCGGCGCAGTCGAGATGCCCGACGCAGCGTCGACCAAGGAATGGTTCAAGCAGTACGCGGGCTTCACGGAGTACTATGCGAAACTCGCGCAGAAAATCCACGTGGATATCTTCTGCATCGGAACCGAGTTCGTCCACATGAGCAGGAACACAGAAGAATGGCGCAAGCAGATCGCTCTAGCCCGCACGCTCTATACGGGACCCATCGTCTACGCCGCCACCCAAGGCCCAGAGTTCGAAAACCTCGCCTTCTGGGATGATCTCGACTACATCGGCCTCAACAACTACTATCCGCTCCCCGACGATTTCTCAACAGCGGAACTCATCCGCAAAGTCGAAGCCGTGCAATCGAAGTACAACAAGCCAGTGCTGCTCACAGAAGCCGGATACGTGAGTATGGAATGGCCCAATCGCGCTCCTTGGGATGAATCGCCGCGCACCATGTCTCTCGAACACCAAGCCCGCCTCTACGAAGCGATCCACAAGGCGTTCTGGGACAAACCATGGTTTTCAGGAATCTACTGGTGGCGTGTAGGATCCAATGGCGAAGGCGGACCCGATGACAGCCACCACACCCCCTGGGGCAAGCCCGCGATGGATGTGGTGACCCGTTACTATCGCGAAGAAACTCGCACGCGCTGAGCCACAGGCTCATTGCCGCATTCAGGACACGCGATCAACGTCGCGATGCGATGATAGCGATGGTCAAAGATCCGCTTCACATCGCGATTCACTTTCAACTTGTTGATGAGGTCGCCAAACCAACCGCCCCACACCTTATACCAAACCACGTCGGTCATCATCGTGCCACCCTCAACCTCTTCGAACTTGTGAGTATGGTGCCACAACAGAAACGGGCCGCTGATCTGGGTATCCACAAACCCATATGGCGGATCCCACTTACGGATCTCGGTCTTCCAGCCGAGAGGAATGCCGTGCCACATGATCTTGTACTGAATGAGCGTGCCTTCTTTGAGGTCGATCGGAGTCGGTGTCACGATCTTGAAGTTGAGCCACGGCGGCGTGATCTCTTCCAGGTTCCTCGCATCGGCGAAGAACTCGAAAGCCTCAGCCCTCGGAAGGGGCAGGAATTGTTGCCGGCGGAGCACATGCAAGGACATCTACTGCCAGAGATGCATGTGCCCCGCGACCGGATCTATTGATTCGAAATCCGCTGCTTTTCTTCGTCTCTTTCGAGGTATGGAATGCCCTTTTGCATCCACTCCGGCTTCACCGCATCCTTTAAATGGAAGTCGAAAAACTGCTGCATCCGCACCGACCAGTCCTTCTGATTGTGCCTCCGTCGCAGGCCGTGGAACTCGCCGTTGTAGTTAAACAGATACGCTTCCTTCTCGTTGCGGCGCAGCGCCAGATACAACTCAATTCCCTGGTACCACGGCACCGCATCGTCCTGGTCGTTGTGCAACATCAGCAACGGAGTCTTCACTCGCTCGGCATAGAAAACCGGGGAATTCTCCATATATTTCTGCGGATTCTTGTAGAGCGGCGTCCCGATGCGCGACTGCGTCTGCTCATACTGAAACTGCCGCGGCATGCCCGTTCCCCAGCGGATCCCCGAGTATGCGCTGGTCATGTTGCCCACCGGCGCGCCAGCTTCTGCGGCCTTGAACCGGTTGGTCTGCGTGACCATATACGCGATCTGATACCCGCCCCACGAGTGGCCCTGGATGCCGATCGCATTCTCATTCACAAAGCCTTTTTCCACGGCCGCGTCAATTGCAGGCAGTACGCACTTGAGTGCGCTCTGGCCCGGATATCCAGGCGTATAAACAATATCCGGCGTCAGCACCAGGTAGCCGTTCGAAACATAGTAAGGGATGTTGATCGATGTCCCCGGCGTTGGATTTACGAAGTTATGAATCGTCTGCGAAAGCCTTTCGTAAATATAGACAATCATCGGATACTTGCGCTTCGGGTCGAAGTTCTCGGGCTTGAACAGTGTGCCGTTCAGCGATATGCCATCGCTGTTGCGAAAGCGGATCGTTTCCGCCGAACCCCACAGAATTTTCGCCATCTGCGATCCACCGTCGCTCACCCTCTTCGGATTCGAAAAGCTCGTGTTCGTCGCATGCAGATCGGGAAACTCATCGAAGCGCGATGCTGTGAACAGCAGAACATCCGCGTCCTTCGCGCGGCCGACAACCGCGTACGCTTTGGGACCCCAAAGCAATTGATCGATCGAGTTCCTGGTCAAGCGGAAGAATCCCGTCGCACGCGTCTCTTCACTCACCGCGCGCAGCGTCAACGGTGCGTTTAGGTCGAGCCCTCGATCGGTATCCTCTTCGTCGACAGCATCCACGCGCTGTACCCGGAACTGCAGTTTCTCACGGCGCCCGCGTCCGTTGGTCAGGTTGCGTGAAGCCTGCGAGGCGTCGGCAAAGACTTGCCAGATATCGTAACGGTCGTAAAGCATCACCGACTGCGAATCCTTTACCCAACCAGCGCCAGCATACGAATTGGCCGGGTCCGGCGTGTCGTCTTCCTCGTCGGCAAACGATACACCAAGCCCTTGCGTGACGTTGCGCGTCGTCGCATCCGCCGCGTTGACGATATGCCAGTTACCGGCCGAATAGAACAGCGCGAACTTGCCGTCAGGGGACCACTGCATCAAGCCACCGCCAAAGCCGCCGCCACGCACCTGTTTGGCGATCATTTGGCGCGCGCCCGTCGAGGTGTCGATCAGATAGTAGTCGCTATAGCTGCCGTCATAATCGGTCATGCGTCGATAGGCCCGGTTGTCGCCGCCGATCGCCAACGTGCCACTATCGGTCAGCGTGAGATCGGGGATCGATTCATTCGCCGCCTGCACAAACTTGCGTTCCGCGATGTGGAAGACGCCTCGATACGTGCGGGCGCGCTCTGTGTTCGCGCGGATCTTCTGCATCGGCTGCACCACGTCATCGCGCCAATGCCACATGTCCAACTGGACCTTGTTCTCATCTGGCGCAGCGGCAGGCGGAGCCGTCACGGTCGGCTTCCCCACCGGGACATACAACTTCTTGCCGTCGCGCGAAAAGGCTACTGCGCCACGTTCGACGATGGACATCCCATCCGGCATGCCGTCGACGCGGTTGGCGACAACGACAGCAGCTTCCGCGGACGAACCGCGAGGCCAATGAAAGACGGCGTACTTCGCTTCATTGAGGTTCGAGACAAAGGCGAGTTGCGTCTGCTCGCGATCCCATGCGAGCTTGCTGAAGCGTCCCTTTCCTACGAGGATCCTGGTCATCGAATCCGCGCCAGGCGCTACTGCGAACACGCCGTTCTCTTCGCTTCTGCGCGAACCAAGGGCGTACACCAACAGCTTGCCATCGCGTAGAAAAGTTGATTCGGTGACGTTCGCGAACGTCTTGTCAGAGGACTCTCCGACCACGAGATTGCGCAAAATCAGATCCGATCCATATTGCGGCGTCGCATTCCCGCGACCCGCCGCAGCGCCACCGCGCCGCTGGTCAGAGTCGTTGTTCGCACTCGGCGCTTCCACCGGGGTGACAGTAACCGCGCCTTCTTTGTGCAATGAGACCCAAGCCCCGCCCTTGTCAGGAACCTGAAATGACTTCACGTCGGCCACGCGCGTCGCCGATCCATCGTCAACCTTGACGACGATCACGCCACCCTTAGGCTCAGGCTTGCGATCCTTGCGCGCCTTCTCGCTATCGGCCTTGTTCGGAAAGAAGTTCGACACGACATACGCTCCATCGCTCGTGAAGCGAATAGTCAAGTTACGCCGCGGCGGCTCGGCTTCAGGATTCTGTTCGCCTGGGATGATCACCGGCGCTGGAGGCAGCGCGCCCGCGGGTTGCCGGTATTCCTTGCCAGTCGCTACATTGCGGACGATCAATTCCCCGTCATCTTCTTGCGGCATGTACGCATAGGCGAGCCACTTGCCATCGCGAGAGAGGACCTGCGAAGAGATGGTCCGCCAACTGTCGTAGTCCTTGTGTGAAAGTGGGCGCTTGCTTTGCGCCATCAATCTCAACTGCATCGAAAGGAGCACCGCCACCACCAGAACGCGAGGAAAAGCCATGCGTCAGATTATAGCGAGTTCGGCGAGTCGATCCTGTAGCGGCCGGGATGTCTGTATCGCGCTTGTACGCAACTTCCATCACTCCCACCTCGCGTCATCGTTAAAGCGGTTTCAAGCGCCAGTTCTTGTACTCCACCTTCATCGGCGGGCCCACGTGCACCTGCACACCAAGCATCCCCTCCATCACGCGCCCCTTGGCGTCATCGTCAATTGTGATGGACATCACACGGCCATTCATGGTGTGGATGAGCGTATTGCCTCGCACGATGAGGTGAACGGAGTTCCAATCGGCCGTCACCGCGGCACCGAGTTCCTTGACGTCGCCGATGGTCGACAATGCCACCGGAACCCGGGACCCTGACACGCGGGTCACCTGTCCGCGAACAGCCAGAAAGAGTCGTCCCTTTTCCTCATAGTTATTGCCTGTGTAGCGATTCTGCCCGTCGATGTCGCACTGATAGCCGCGCATCGCGAACTGGTTCGCTGGTGTGACCGTGTCCGGCACAACAATGCTTCGATAGTTGATGCCGCTGTTACCGCGCTCGGTGATGCGATAGTCGACTTTGAGTTCGAAGTCTTTCACCGTGCCGCCTCGCCAGATGATGAACGTATTGCTCTTGATCACCGTTTCTGGAGTGATCTCACCAACCATGGCACCGTTCTCGACCCGCCAGTATTTCGGATCTCCTTCCCAACCCTTCAGGCTCTTGCCGTCGAAGATCGATTGAAAGCCTGGCTCGTCTCCTTCGATGGCGGCAGGGCGGTCGCTCTGCTTCGGAACGTACTCCTGGGCCGCAAGAGACAACAACAGCGTGGTGAGGATCATCCCCGCTAGCATATAAGACATGCCGCGCATTTGTGTGTTCTGCGGATCGAGTTCCGGACTCGACCCCGCCTACTCGAAAGCCACCATTGAGCTCGCCGAAGAGTTGGCCCTCCGCGGTTGGGACCTTGTCTACGGCGGCGCGCATTGCGGCCTCATGGGGCTGGTTGCCGATACGATGCTGGCCGCCGGACGCAAGGTAATCGGGGTGATTCCGTCGAGTATGGTGGACCGCGAGATCGCGCACACGGGGCTGACCGATCTGCGCATTGTCGAGACCATGCTCGAACGCAAAGCGCTGATGGCGGAGCTTTCCGATGGCTTTGTGGTGTTGCCCGGTGCCTATGGGACGCTGGACGAACTCTTCGAAATCCTCACCTGGGCACAACTTGACATTCACTCCAAGCCGATCGGAATCATCAACGTCAACGGCTTTTGGGATCCTTTGTTGCGGATGCTCGATCAATCCGTGCGCGAAGGGTTTCTGAAACCGAAGAACCGCGCCCTTCTATTGGAGGCTCCGACGGCGACGGAACTGCTGGGCAGTTTCTTCCAAGAGGCCGATGAAGAGATTCGGACGAAATAGACCCATGCCCAAACGCGAAGGCTTTTCCACCATCACGCCCTACATGATGTTCGACGATGCGCTCGCCGCATTCGAATACTACAAAAAGGCGTTCGGCGCCATGGAGATCTCGGCTCGGAAAGACGCCAACGGCATCCTGCGGCACGCCGAACTTCGCATCGGCGAATCGCCGATCATGATGGCAAGCACCGTTCCGGAATACGCTTTCTTGAAGGCTCCGGCGGCTTACGGTGGCTCGCCTATGCAGATCTTTGTCTATTGCGATGACGCCGATGCATGGTTCGCTCGAGCCATTGAACACGGTGCGAAAGAAGTGATGCCGATGTCCGATCAAAGCTACGGCCGCACGGGCGGCGTCGAGGATCCCTTCGGCTACACGTGGTGGATCACTACCCACAAATAGATGCAGTTTGACGTTCGAGTTCCGGGTGGGAGCCTTCGCGAGGCCGTGTCAATGTTCTGGCATTGGCGTGACTTCGAGAAGCCGCACGCCATGGAACGGCTCATGCCGAACGGCGAGATGACGTTGGTCGTTAACCTGCACGAAGACGTTGTCCGGGTCTATGACAGAGACAGCCTTCGCCTCACGCAAACCGTTCGCGGCGCAGTGCTGGTGGGTGCCTATTCGGAGCCAATGGCGATCGACTCCGAGGAACAGAAAGAGCCGGCGCGGCGTTTACCTGCTTTCGTCCTCCGGCGAATGAGTTCGCCAACGCTCATGTCGAACCTGCGGATCTTTGGCGAGGCGAACAATTGCGGTCGCGCCTGATTGCCTGCAATGGCGATGCGAACCGGATTTTCGATACAGCGGAACAGTTGTTGCTCGAACAGTGGCGGTCGCATCGAACGATGCACCCAGCGGCCCGGTATGCGGTTGCGGCACTTCGGCAGAATCCGCGAATAGTTCACGGCGTTTCATCCAGATTTTCAAAGAGCAAGCCGGACTCGCACCCAAGGTCCTGGGCGGATCCAGCGCTTTCAGCGAGCGACTGCCGCGGTGCATCGCGAGCGGTCCCCAGACTGGACTGCGATCGCACTGGACTGCGGCTATTACGATCAATCGCATCTGATCCGCGACTTCCGCGAGTTCGCCGGCATGAGTCCCGAACAGTACCGGAGCAATGCGAATGAGCATCGCAACCATGTGCCCATCGATTGAATAGGCTACGATCAAGGGCAAGGAGTTCGATCCAATATGAAACGAATTATTCTGCTCTCTCTCACAGCTTCGCTCTTCGCGGTCTCCGCGATGGCCGAAAGCTGGACCGGAACCATCTCTGATTCCAAATGTGGCGCGAAGCATGCGGACGCTTCCGAGAAGTCCATGGCATGTGTGAAAGCTTGCGTTGGCCGCGGCGGTGAAGCGGTCTTCGTTGTCGGGGATAAGGTACTCAAGCTCGATGCGGCTTCGAAGACGAAAGTCGCCGACCACCTCGGTCACAAGGTCGTGATTGACGGCACGCTGGCAGGCGACACCGTCACGGTCGCCAGCGTTAAGATGGCTGAATAACTGCGGTTTCGAATTTGCGAACGGGCGGGGCTTCGGCTCCGCCCTTTTGCTTTGGCGGGTTAGACGAGTTTGGTGTCGAGCTTGACGGCGGCTTCGACTCGCTTCAAATACTCAACTCGGGGAATCTCGACAGCCCCTAACTGGGCCGTGGCCGGGGTGATCATCTGCGTATCGAAGAGCGCCATACCGCGCTCTTTCATCCGGGCGACGAGGTGCGCGACGGCGACCTTCGAAGCGTTGGAGGCAGTGTGGAACATGCTTTCCCCCGCGAAGAAGCCTCCGATACCAACGCCGTAAAGTCCGCCGACGAGAACGCTGTCTTGCCATACTTCCACGCTGTGTGCCCAGCCGGCGCGGTGCATCTCGGTGTAGGCCTCGATGAAGTAAGGCGAGATCCAGGTGTTTTGATCCTGCCGCGGGACCTCTGAGCAGCCTCGAATGACTTGGTCGAAGGCTTGGTCGAAAGTGACTTGAAAGACTTGGCGCTTGAGCGTATGGGCTAGGCTGCGCGAGATGTGGAACTTGTCGAGTTCGAAGATGCCGCGCGGGTCGGGCGACCACCAGGTGATGGGATCGTCGGTCCAGGGAAAGATGCCGGATCGGTAGGCGAGCAAGAGGCGCTCGACTGTCATGTCGCCTCCGACCGCGACGAATCCTTCGCGGCTAGCGCGTTTCGGGTCCGGAAACCAGAGACGGTCATCCAGCCAGGAGAGGGTCACTTGGCGACGGCCTTTCGAACTGGTTGTTGTTCCGTTTCTCGATGGCCTCGGCGCGGACAGTGGCTGAGTTGGGGATCCGTTCCCTGACGGTCATTTGCTGACCGCCTTTTCCACGGACTGATTTTCGAACTCGTCGGTGACCCGCACGGCGATGGTGAATTCGTTTCCGGCCGAGGGTTTTTCGATGGAGAGTTTGTAGGCGAGGTCGCTGGAATCGCTGAGTCGCGTGGTGGGTTCGGCAACGATCCAGTCGCCGCCGTTGATCGAGTACTCGGCCTTGGTGAGGATGCTTTGGGCGTCCCTTGCTGTAAAGGCGAGATCGATCTTTGCGCCGTTGGTTTGGGCGCTCAGACCGACAATTTGAGGCCCGGAATTGTCGATCAGAAACTCGTCGGATTCAAGGACAGCGGTCAGCGTGTCGCCGGGCGTGTTGGATGCGCCATCATGCACGCTGATGCGGACTTTGTATTCGCCGTCGGCGAAGCCCGCGGAATCCCAGCTCAGGAACTTGTCGCGGAGCTTGTCCTTGAGCAATTTCCACTCAGTTTCTTTCACGCCCTTGATCTCCACCTTGAACGTGAGGGTGTCGCCGTTGTCGTCGCGTGAGAGCCAGCGGGTGCCGATGTGGCCTTTGGCGTAGTTCATGGTGACGCCGGTGTTGAGATCGGAGAGATTGACGGATGCCGCGCGGCGCTGTCCCAGGGCTGGTAGAGAAAGTGTGTTCGACGATGAGAGTCCGAGGAGCCCTAACGGGGCGGGGAAACGGTAGTTGGGCGGCGTGATCTCGATTTGCTCGATTTCCGGTGCGATGTTTATGGCTTGATAGGCGATGTCGATCCAGGCAAGGTCGGCGGATTGCGAGAGCGTGGCGCGGTACTGCAGAAAGCGGGCGGAAGGCGAACTGACGCGTCCGCGCTTTTCCGTGAGCGGCACGTTGGCCCATGCACTCCAATTCTTCTGCGGCGCATTGAGGTTGCCGCTGCGGGTTTCGAGCTTTACGCCTTGGGTCGCGCCGTGATAGCTGAGGCGTCCCCAATAGGTGAACGCTGCGGCGTCCAGCACTTCGCTTTCAACAGAACCTTCGGTTTCGATCTGGGGGCCGATTTGAAAGAGCTTTCCGATGTTGCCGGTAACCGCGTAGAGCGCGCCGTCGCGTCCGGGGACAAGATTGGTGACCTGGGTCGGCGCGAGGCTGACGAGAAGCGTTTGGCGATGGTCGGAGTCGATGCGGTAGATGGAGCCTTTGTTGCCGGCTCCGAGAAGGGGGTGTCCGGCGGCGTCGAAGGCGATTGCGTAGACGATGTCGTTGGCATGCTGCCAGACACGGCGGGGGAATCCGTCGGGCTGGATGCGATAGAGTTCCGTGCCGCCCAGGATGGCGGGGATCGTAGAGAAGGCAAGGGGCGCTGCGGCTCGCGCGGCGTTGGCGGCTTGGGCTGCAGCGGCGGCTACTGGCGAGACGGATGCGGGCGGTGGTAGAGCGATTGGAACTGCCCCGCCGCCTTTGTTTCCGGCGGCTGCGGCCCAGATCACGCCGTCTTTGGTGATGGCAACCGCGGTGACTTCACGCTTAGGGGATTGATGCAGGACGAAGCCTTCGCCGTTGGCACCGATGCGAAGGATAAGTCCGCCGGGTTCGGTCCCAGCGATGAGATTGCCGGTTCTTGGATCGATGGCGAGCGAGCGGATGTGCGTCTCATCGGCTTTGAAGAAGACGGATCCAACGCCGGCTGGTGTGACCTTATGAATTTCTCCCTGATTTCCGGTGGCGACGTAGAGGTCGCCGTTGGTAGCGAAGACGAGGCTCCAAATGTATTTGGCTTTGGGATCGTAGAAGACTTCCGGCTTGCTGTTACCTCGGATTCGATAGACTTTGCCGTCCGGTGCCGTTGCCGCGTAGATATTGTCGCTGCGGTCGATGGCGAGGGCGTGGATCTCGAGTCCTTCGAGTTCAGCGACGGTGGTGGCTTTGCCGGATGCATCGATTTTCGTGAGCTTTTCTGTGGTGCCTGTAGACGAGCCTCCGCCGATGAAGAGGTTGCCCTTGGAATCCTGTGCGCAGGCCCAGAGATAGGGGGTGGAAGCGTCGTGCAGTTCCTTGACTTGCGGAGCGAGGCTGAGGTGCCCGTCACTGCGGAGAGAGAGCTTGGTGAGTTTCGCTTTTTCGAAGTCCGCCATCTCGCCCTGGGACCAGGACTTGGTTTCGACTGCTGGTAGAAGAGTCGCTGCGCAGAGCAGAACGAGGAGCTTTGAGGTGGTTTGCATTGATTTTGCGATTGGGAGAACGAGCGCGGGCCGCATTTACCTCACCGTGACCTTGAGGGCGAAGTTGCCGGTGACGGCGTAGTCGAGTTCGACTGAGGATTGTTCTTGAGCGGTCTCGGGAATGCTGAAGAGCAGGCGGTTGCCGGTTCTGGCGGATTGCATCACATTCAAGACCGAGGCCGGCAGCGCTGGCAGGGTTTTGTCTTCCGCATAGACGGTCGGTTTCTGTTCGACGAGTGACACGTAGAGGCGATTGTTGCGGCGTTCCTGATTGATGATGGCGACGGTTTGTTGGATGTCGAGATAGCGATTGCTGTTGGCGGCGAAAGTTTGCACGCGGTTGAGCGTATCGGCATCGCTCAGCAGGATGCGATGATCGCCTTTGGCGAGACCCGCGGGGATGCGAACCTTGACATCCTTCTCAATACGCGCGCCGCGGAATGGGCGGAGGAAAACACGCACGGGGACTTCCGTTCCGGCTTCCACTTCGCTAGAGGCGATCCAGGCGCTTTCAATCGCGGCGCTGCGGCGCTCGGGAAGCATGTCGATGGTGAGGTTCACCGACTGCAGTTGCGGCGTATCGATGGCGTTTCCGAAGAGCTTGTTGAACTTGTCTCCCCACCAGCCGGCGAGCACCATGGGTGGCGCGATCGGCGCGTCCGTCGGCGCTTGCATGGTAAAGGCGCTGATGCGCGCGCCGTTGGCAAGGCGGATATCGCCACTGACTCTGTAAGTGGTGTTGTCGGCGAACTCATTCACCTGATCGATGGAGTTGAAAAGCGTGGACATCATGAGGAACGGGGTCCACTTGGGGTGGACGAAGACGTTGAAGTGGAGTTCTTTTTCACGGATGGTTTTATTATGAGTGCGCAGCTTGAGCGTGACGGGGATCATTTCGGCGGTTTCGCCGAGCAGGCCCATGATGCCGGAATGGCGATCTTGCCGGAGTGCGCCGACAATTTCCGTGGCATTCCCGAATTTATTGGGCTGGAATTGACTGGAAAGCACCATGAGAATTTCGCCTTTACTCATGGGCATGTCGATGGGTCCTAAATTGAAGAATGGATGTCCGAAGGCGAGGATGCGCTTGCCGTCGTTGTACGAGACGGTGCCGAGTCCGGTCATGCTCATGTCGCCGGAAACGAGAATGCCTGCGACGGATTCACCGGGCTTGAGCGAGTTCTGCCAGCCGGCGACGGGTTTGGGGGACATGAGGGTTCCGGTGGCGCCACCTTGGACGGGACGGACGCCCATTTGTTGGAACATGCCTCCGAATTCGCGGAGAGTGCTTTCGCCAAAGCCGGACAGGACGAGGGGTGTGTCGATTGGGACCATGAGCGGCTGCTGTTGTAGGAGTCCTGCGTCCGAGCCTGCGGAGACGACTTGGCGCAGCATGTCGCCTGGAAGTTGTAGAGCAGCCGCGCGTGTTGTGGGAGATTTTGAGTCGGAAGGCTTGGACTTGTCGATCTCGTTGATTTCCAGCATATTCTCGATGGGAGTGATGCCGCAGATAGCATCGGGCGAGAAGACGGAGAGGCGGAGGGCGACGGCACCGGCGAGTTTGCCGTCGATGTAAACAGGGCTGCCGGACATGCCTCCGGCGACGTTGGTGCGCTGGGCTTTGCCTCCCATTTTGCCGAGGATGATGTTCTGTTTGGGTCCCCAGGCGTTCTTCCAGATGCCGATGATTTCGATTGGGACGGCTTCGGCGTCGGTGCCCTGGAAGACGGTCCAGGCAGTGGCTTGCATGCCTGGTTTGATGTCGGCTTCTTTGAAGATGTCGACCTTACCGGCGGTGGGTGGCTGTTGCTGCTGCGCTTGGGCGATGGGGAGCGCGAGCGTCAAGAGCGCGGTGGCTGCGAGAACGATGGGAGAAAGAGCTTTCACTGTGATCCTGCTCGCTCTATTATCGCTCTGTGAGGATTAGGCCTCGGGCCGCCCGATTTCGGAGGCGGGGTTTGCCCGCTGCAAGGAGGCTGCCTTGCGGATCGATCGGGGCGGGTTGAGAGCGTGGAAGTATCCGCAATCGATGCGAGTCCGGCAACGGTGGGATGAGGAAGCGAGCCGAATTGGGCGACGCCCCGCCGAACGTTGGCTCAGTTGTAGTCCAATAGAGGGAATCATGAGAGCATTCCTGTTTCTGGTGGTCGGTTGCGCCGCCATCGCGGCCGCTGATCCGGATTGGCCAAGTTTCCGGGGACCCTTCTCCAACCCCTCCGCCACCAACGCCAAGCTTCCGGAACGATGGTCCACGACATCCAACATCGAATGGAACGCGGCGATTCCTGGGCTCGGGTGGTCTTCGCCGATCGTCTCGGGAAAGAGCATCTTTCTCACCTCCGTCATCACCGACGGCGATGCGAAACGGCCACAGAAGGGAACCACATATTCCAACGACTACACGGCGGAACTCAAGAAGCAGGGCTTGCAGGGCAAAGAACTGAGGGATCGCCTCAACGCGCGCGATTTCGAATTTCCAAACGAAGTCTCACTCCACTATTTTCTTTACTCGATCGATCTCGATTCCGGCAAGATCAAATGGAAGCGTGAGTTTTATGCGGGTCGGCCTCCAGGAGGGCGTCATCGCAAGAACAGCTTCTGCTCGGAGACCCCTGTCACAGATGGCAAGCGCATCTATGTCTACATCAATAACCTCGGACTCTTCACCTACGATTTCGACGGCAACAAAGGCTGGAACACAGAACACGAAAGCTTTCCAACGGTTCACGATTTCGGCACGGCATCCTCGCCAACTTTGGTGAATGACCTCCTTATCTATGTCAACGACAACGAGAAGGAACAATTCATCGCGGCTGTGGATAAGAAAACCGGCAAGCAAGTGTGGCGCACGAATCGCTCCATTCACTTGCAGGGTTCCGATCGGCAGACAGGCTGGGCGACCCCTTATATCTGGAAACACGCCTTGCGCACCGAGATCGTCACCATTGGCCCTGGCGTGGCCATCAGCTACGATCTCGAAGGCAAGGAATTGTGGCGTCTCGGCGGCATGTCAGCGATGCCCATCCCCAGCCCTTACGCGCACGAAGGACTCTTGTATCTCAACGGTGGATCCAGCAAGGCCTTAGCTGCAGTCAAGCCTGGCGCAAACGGCGATCTGACGACTCCCGATGGGGCGAAGCTCAACGACTTTGTGGCCTGGCTTCAGCCCAAGGCCGGTACGTATCTGCCCACCCAACTTGCCTATGAAGGCGGCGTGTATGTGCTGACGCACACCGGCATTCTGACGCGCTTCGATGCAAGAACCGGTGTTCAGACTTACAAAACGAGAGTGGGAGAAGGCGGCGATTTCACCTCATCGCCGTGGGGTTACAACGGCAAGATCTTCTGCATCAACGAAGAGGGCCGGACGTTCGTGATCCGGGCGGGCGACAAATATGAAGCGCTGGAATCGAACGACCTCGGAGAGATGGCGCTGGCCACACCCGCGATTGTTGGGGATCGCCTGATTCTGCGAACCGACAAGCACCTCTATTCGATCCGGACGATGGATACCAGGAAAGGGCGCTGAAGATGGTTCGGGGATATGCAGATCTCGCGCCAGTTGCGCAGGGCCGCATTCGGCTTCGAAGGCGCGTTAGTTTGGCAAGACACGAAGAGTTCGGGTGATAAGCTCTCTTTCGAATGAGAATCGGGGCAGGAACGGGGAAGTACGACGGCGACAGGTTTGGGCGACATGAGGGCTCCGGTGGCTTCGCCTTGGACCGGACGGACGCCCATTTGCTGGAACATGCTTTCCTAGACAGGGCGGCCGGACATGCCTCCGGCTACGTCGGTGTGCTGGGCTTTGCCTCCCATTTTGCCGAGGATGATGTTCTGTTCGGGTCCCCAGGCGTTCTTCTAGACGCCGATGATTTCGATGGGGACGGCTTCGGCGTCGGTGCCCTGGAAGACGGTCCAGGCAGTGGTTTGCTTGGTAAAGCCGCCATTGGGCGTAGGCGATTGGCCGGTCGCGAACGCATAGTTGTCGTTCGGCGAGACGGACGACAATGTCATACGGGCATTGAGCTGAGCCGCGGTGGTGGTAAAATCCGAAAGCCAGAAGTACTTCCAGGTTTTTCAGTCGGGACGTCGTCGGACAAGCCGAACGGCCCTTTTCGATGAATGCGCCGGTGGCGTCTGTAACCGATGAGCCCAAGATTGACGGTTGCACCGGCTAAGCCTTGCGATTCGAGAGTTGTCACGATGGCCGCATACCGGCGGATTACGGCAGTCGATACGGAGGAGAAGATCCGTGCAGTACTTCCGGTGATCAAGATGCCGACGTCGTTCCGGTGGGCTCACGGGAGACGGCGCACTGACCCAAGTTAAAGCCATGCCTTGCGCAACAACCAGGACTTCACCGTCTGGGTTAGGACGACGTAGCACGCGAGCGTAAGTCCAAGCAGTGGCCAATAGAGGGGCGGCAACGAAGTGAAGCCTAGATAATCACCCAGCCAAGTGAAGGGGATAGCTACCCCGATCCCCATGATGCCAGCCGACATCGCTATTAACGGCCAGGATGCCCGGCTCTGTAGGAACGGGATTCGGTTGGTTCGTATGATGTGGATGATGAGTGTTTGCGTGAGCAGGCTCTCCACGAACCATCCAGTCTGGAATAGGCTCGCGCTGTGCGCTGCGGCTTGGGGCGTCGATGTGTCCCAGCAGTTAAAGACATACAGCATCATAAAATAGGTGGTGTAGTCGAAAATCGATGAACAGGGTCCGATGAAAACAATGAAGCGGGTCAGCTGCTTTATATCCCACGGCCGAGGCTTTTCCACTTGCTCGGGGTCCACATCGTCGGTCGTAATGACACTCTGACCGATATCGTATAGAAGATTGTTAGCTAGAATCTGGATCGGAGCCATCGGTAAAAATGGAATAAAAACGCTGGCGCCCAAAAGGCTAAACATATTTCCGAAGTTACTACTGGCGCCCATGCGGACATACTTCAGGATATTTGCAAATACCTTTCGCCCCTCGACCACTCCGGCTTCGAGAACCAGCAGTGATTTTTCGAGCAGAATCATGTCCGCGGATTCTTTGGCGACATCCACCGCTGTGTCGACGCTGATCCCAACGTCGGCCGCGTGCAGAGCGGGAGCGTCGTTAATACCGTCGCCCATAAATCCGACTATGTGCCCGCGAGACTGAAGGGCTTTGATGATTCGCTGCTTGTCAGGGGGGGCAATTCTTGCAAACAGTACAGTCCGCTCCACCACATCGGCGAGTTCCACGTCGGTCATCTTCTCGACGTCGCCACCAAGCAGCACGAATTCGGTGGGAAGACCAACCTGTTTGCAGATCTTACGCGCAACCAGATCGTTATCGCCCGTGATGACCTTGACCGTGATGCCATGCGCGTGTAGAGCCTTCATGGCCGCCGCCGCCGATTCTTTGGGCGGATCTAGAAACGCAACGTACCCATTCAAGATCAGCCCGGACTCGTCCTTAGAAGAATAGGGAGTGGCGTCGCCCCCGACAACACCGCGCTGTGGAACGTCTTTGATGGCAATCGCCAATACCCGAAAGCCGTCCGCGGAAAGCTGTTCATACTCCTTTTTCAACGCCTCGATATGGGCATGATCCATCGGCAATAATGCTCCGTCGAGCTCGAAGCTCTCACACCTCGCGAAAATTGCCTCCGGCGCTCCCTTGCTGATGATACGATCCCCGCCCTCCGGTGTACGGACCACAACCGACATGATCCGGCGCTGAAAATCGAAGGGGATTTCGTCGACCTTCGAGTACTTAAGGATGCTGGCGGCCGCATGAGTCTCGCTGTGCGCGAGGATGGCGCGATCCAAAATATTCTTCAGGCCGGTTTGAAAATGACTGTTCAAGTAGGCGAGGGCTTGGACAGCATCGTCTTCCTTCAGCGCCACGTCGCAGTGTCTTTCGAGGGTTACCTGATCCATCGTCAACGTTCCGGTCTTGTCCGTGCAAAGGACATCCATCGCACCAAGATTCTGAATCGCGTTGATTCGTTTGACAATTACCTTCTTGCGACTCATCGCGATTGCGCCGTTGGAAAGACAAACGGTCACAACCATGGGTAGCATCTCGGGTGTCAATCCCACGGCGACAGCGACGGCGAAGAAGAAAGCTTCCAACCAGTTCCCCTTGGTCAGTCCATTGATGACAAAAACTAGCGGGACCATGACCAGAATGAATCGCAGCATCAGCCAGGTAAACTGACGGATCCCTTTGTCGAACGCCGTGGGTGGCTGCTCCTCGGCTATTGAATGCGCGATGCCGCCGAGGTATGTCTCCTTACCCGTTGTAATCACAACCGCCGTCGCCGAACCACTTTCCACACTCGTACCAAGAAAGCCGATGCAGCTGAGCTCCATGGGCGTGGTAGCCGTCCCATTCTTTTCGACTTCGAACTTCTCTATCGGGTAGCTCTCTCCAGTGAGGGAGCCTTGTGCCACGAACAGATCTTTTGCCGAGAGGATCCGCACATCAGCGGGGATCATGTCGCCGGCCGCCAACTCCACCACATCACCGGGAACCAGTTCAGAGACGGCGATCTCGCAGGCCGTCCCATCGCGAATCGCCGTGGCCGTGACTGAGATCATGGACTTCAGCTTCGCTGCGGCGGTCTCCGCCTTGGCTTGTTGGATCAGTTCCAGCCCCACACCCAGTGCGATCATGAGGGCCATCATGAGGCCCGCTCGAGGGTCTGCCGTGGCGAACGAAATGGTCGCCAGGACTGCCAGCAAGATCACAAGGGGGTTTGCGAAAGCGCGCCAAAACAGTGTACCGAGGCCCTTCCGTTGGTCTTTGTCAAGAACGTTTGGGCCGAACTGACTGCGTCGAGCAAGGGCCTCATCGCCGCTAAGACCCTTTACGGATGTCGTGAGCTTGACCAAAACCGCAGCCGTGTCGAGCTTCGCCACATCGACGAGGATGTTCGACACGGAGCCGTGCGGCTGTTCGTGTCGAATTTCGGACAGGAGTTTCTTGGGAAGGATACTCGAGGCAGCCCTAGACATTGCATCCATAGCGTAGCCGATTCGTTGTTTGTGCCGATACAGAAGGTCAGCAGTATTGCCGGAGCGCAGTCGCAAGTACTTCCTGTTTGGTTCGATCCGGTGTTGAGTCCAGTCTTCTTTCGGCTAGGCGCGGTGGCGACCCGCTTGCCACCTGTCACGCCGCCGCAAGTGACCTCGGAGGGTTATAACAGAAGCACCACCCGGCTTCCTCGCTTCTGCCATCTCCAGTGAGATCCAACGAGCAAAGGACGGGCAAGGAACGACAGGCTAACCCAAAGTTCGCGAGATGATGCGTACTGACAACAGCCACGAAGGGAAGCTGAGCGGGATCACCGCATTGCCACTTTTGTGGAAACAGCGGCCTGCCCCATCCTGTTCAAAACTGAGCGACCTGCACGCAACTGCGGTGACGCTTGCAGCCAATGGAGCAGAAAAGGTAGCTCGATACAATCTGATTCAGATGGAAAAAATCAACGCTATCCCACACACAATTGGCCGTTTTCCCCGGATTTGCCCGGAAAGCGAGTAGGACGAACCGAAGCGTAGGGTCCCCGGCAGATTTGTGTCAGGCTGCGTTGACGAAATGTGCGGCGCCGAAGAGCGTGGCGGGAGTTTCGGAACTGACGGTTGCAATGTGAATGCCTTCCGACAGCACACAGACTGGACCGTTCTCGATATCGTCTGCGGAAAGCTCTGGTGGATGAGTGCCGTTGACTCCGAACGGCGCGTTTACTGCTCAGCACAGATGAAAGCATGACGACACCATGTTGCTAAGACCCATCTTTGCGCCGAAGATCAAGCACCTCCTCGCACCCACGGATCTTTGGCGTGAAATCCTGATAAACGGCAGTTGGTTGCGGTACTGACGGTCAACGGTCTGGTGAGGAGGAGGGCGCGAGCAATCCTAATGTTGGCCTTAACTCCGTAACGCACGAGCACTGGTTCCGCGTTTCTAGGTCAGGTGATGACTTCGGACAAATGGAGCGGTAGAGACGATACTTCGTCAAAGTCGACGTATCATCAAGGGCATGGAATGGCTCAATTACCACCACCTCCTCTATTTTTGGATGGTTGCCCGGGAGGGCAGCATCGTAAAAGCGAGCAAGCTCTTGCTCCTGGCCCCACCAACGATAACCGGTCAAATCCGCGCCCTCGAAGCCATGCTGGGCGAAAAGCTGTTCATGAGATCCGGCCGCAATCTCGTACCAACCGAAACCGGACGACTGGTCTACCGCTACGCGAATGAAATCTTCTCGTTGGGCCGCGAGTTAACGGATGTCCTCAAAGGACGCCCCGTTGGTCGGCCAATGCGCCTGGTCGTGGGCATATCCGACGCAGTCCCGAAACTGATCGCTTACCGCTTGCTGGCGCCGGCGCTTGCATTGGCTGAACCTGTTGACATCGTTTGCCATGAGGACCAACCGGATAGGCTAATGGCCAGCCTTTCCACCTTCACACTCGACCTCGTCTTGTCTGACGCGCCCGTCGGCCCCGCTAGCCGAGTGCGAGCTTTTAGCCATTTGTTGGGAAGTTGCGGGGTCTCTTTCTTCGCTATCCCGGCGCTAGCCGCCAAGTATCGAAAGAATTTCCCGGCCTCGCTCGATGGTGCCCCTTTCTTGTTGCCAATGGATAATTCAGCGCTACGCCGCCAATTGGATCAGTGGTTTCAGGCAAATCGAATTCACCCGCGGGTCACCGGAGAATTCCAGGACAGTGCGCTTCTGAAAGTCTTCGGGCATGCCGGAGTAGGAGTCTTCGCCGCTCCGACGGCAATTGAAGAGAACGTTCTGAGTAGTCACAAAGTCGCCGTATTTGGGCGAACCGAATCGATAACCGAGAGCTTCTATGCGATCTCGGTCGAGCGCAAACTCAAACATCCAGCCGTCGTGGCCATTTCAGAGGCGGCCCGAACGGATCTCTTCAAGTAGAACTCTTAGCGGGAGCGAGAACGGTCGCCGGGGCGCGTTTATTGACATTGGAATAGCTCGGCAATTCCGAGCTATACGCTCGAATCTTCCTGGTTGTCGATATATGAAAGTTCGTTCATACTCAAAACCAGGAGATAAGCAATGCAACAGATCAAACACCTGCTCATCGGCACCTTCTGCGTAGCCACCTTCACCGGCGCGGCTTTCGCAGATACGCGTGTAGCCGAGATCAAGACTCACGCCGGCCTGGTCAAGCAGGCAAGCGAAAACATCGGTCGCCTTCTCAAGGTGAAGCAGCCGGACGCACAAGGCATCCGCGACGGGATCGGCGCCATGGGGTTGGATATCGAAAAACTCCAGCGGCTCGTTGTCGAGATTACTGAGGCGAATCCGGATTTCGCAGTGCGAGGTGACGAGGATTGGAGTCGCTTGAAAACGCAAGTCCAATTGCTCGGCATCTTTCACAACACCAAAGACGGATTGATGAAAGCGGACGACATGAAGAAGAATCGGTCGCTCCTTCAAGCTCATGCCAAGGGCTTGGCCGTGCGGTCAGCGTCGCTGCAGGAGACAGCTACGCGCCTCCAACGCTGAACGAGCCGTCGAGACAACCATGGAGCCGCCGGCCATAACCCGGCGGCCAAAGTGAAAGGAACCAAATGCAAATTCAATTGCAGTGCCACGGGCTGGAATCAAGCGAGGAACTGACCGAGTTCATCGAGCGAACCCTCCGGTCTTCGTTGAAGCGCCATGACAGCAGACTTCGCTCTGCCGTTGTCAGCCTCCATGACCTGAATGGTCCCCGAGGAGGGGTCGACCAGGAGTGCCGGATCACGGTCCGCACCATCCATGGCCATTCCATCGTGATCACGGAACGAGATAGCAGCATGCGCGCTGCCGTTGGACGGGCTGCCGACCGCGCTCAGGAGGCGGTCAGACGTCGAACGGGCTTCCGGCTCAGGTTCGTCGGCCGCAAGACACAAGAACCCGGCTCCACGTCAGGGGAGTTTACAAGATGAGCAGTGCAACTTTGAAGTACCGGCAGGTGATCGAGGCCAAAGCCAAAGAACTGGCTGAAGGACTCCACGTCAGGGAACGGCTCGCCGTCGAATCTCCGGCCGATGAAATCGAGAAGATTGTCCTGGCTGAGCAACGTGACCTCGCAGTCCGCCTGCTTGGGACCAGCACCCGGATCCAGCGGGAGGTCAGAGCGGCAGTCGACCGTCTCGCCGGGGGAGACTTCGGCATCTGTGAGCAGTGCGGCCGGGATATTCCGGCAAAGAGGTTAAACGCTCTGCCTTGGGCTCGCCGTTGTATGAGCTGCCAACAGAAATTCGAGGCGAACGAGGTGTTTCCCCAACCCGGGATGGAGGAACCGATCGACTCGGATTGGGTCTCGGCCAGATGAGGGAGAACGTGCCCTTGGCCCAAGAGCTACTGGCCGATCGGAGCTCCGATCCGAGCTCCCGATGACCCAACCCTCAATGGAGATGCTTACGAGATCGCCTCAAGTCACTGACGCCGCGGGTCCTTTGAAGGAAAGGACCCGGTGGGGCGTGGTGCTTGCTGGCGGCGACGGGGTTCGCCTCCGGCCGGTAACGCGGCTGATCTGCGGCGACGACCGACCGAAACAATTCTGTCCGCTCTTTGGAGAAAAGACGCTGCTGGAACAAACCCTCCAGCGCTCGGAGTTGATCATTCCGTCAAAGCGGCTCCTGGTTTCTCTTGCGCGCGATCACGCCGATTGGTATTCAAGACAAGCCGGTCTGCTGCCCTCCCAGTGTGTCGTGCAGCCTGGGAACAAAGGAACGGCTCCAGCGATTTTGCACAGTCTTTTGAGTATCGCCAAGTTGGATGAGCAAGGTTTGGTGGCGATCCTCCCTTGCGACCATCATTACCCTGACGAACCGTCTTTTGCCTCTGACCTCCAGTCCGCGTTCGAGACGGCTGCGCAGCGGCCTGACGTGGTTGTTCTGCTGGGCGCGAAGCCAGACTATCCGGAAGTCGAGTACGGATGGATTGAACTGGGTTCGCCTCTAGACGGCGAAGGTAGAGAAGTCTTTCAAGTACGGGGCTTCGAGGAGAAGCCCGACATGAACCTGGCACGAAAACTGTTCAAGCGAGGTTGCCTTTGGAACACCTTCGTGATGGTAGGAACTGTCGCAGCGTTCCTGCAGATAATCCGCGCCAACGTTGGAGAGTTGCTTGAACTGCTCGGTTCGGCGCGGATGTGGACCGGAGAAGAGACACACATCGAACATTCTCTGTACGGGCGGGTCCCTCCCGTCAGCTTCTCGGTTGATGTGTTGTCAGCAACGGAGACCAGCAGACTGGCGGTGCTGCGGCTGAAGCAGGCCGGGTGGAGCGACTTGGGTGATCCGGGGCGCGCGTTACTGGCCATTCGTGACGGTGGCCACAACCCGATGTGGGTAACTGAGTATGCAACCGCGTAGCGCCGGGCATGGGCCGATCTCTGGCCCCCCTACCCAGATCGCAAGCTATCCTGCCGGATCCCAAGGCCGACCCAAGGCTCTGCCGCGCGGGAGTGGGGGTTCTGCCGGAAATCTAAACGAACGCTGACGGCGTCACGGCCAGCTACTCAAATGGGTACCAAACCTGTAACCTTAGTACTGGGATCTGGCGCGCGTGCATCGGACCACCCAGGCACGGAGACAATAACATGCGAAAAGCAACTATCTTGGCGGTCTGCGTGACCGCTCTCGGGGCGCAGTCCCAATCGCTGGAGGAAATCA
>CAZCPL010000066.1:0-7611 GCA_964500255.1 uncultured Solibacteraceae bacterium
GTGCTTTTGCCCGGTAGACGCCTCTCCAAACGTGCAGCCGAACGGTGGATAGAAAAAAAGCGGATCATATCCAAACCCATTGGCGCCCCGCCGCACATTCGTGATCGAACCTTCCACCTCGCCCCGAAAGCTCGCCAGCAATTCCCCATCTTTTGCCAATGCGATCACGGCAACATATCGCGCCGTCCGATCAACTGTCGAACCCAGATTCGCCAACACCAGATCGTTATTCGCTTCATCGCCGCCATGCTCGCCGGCATAGCGCGCGGACACCACACCGGGGGCACGGTCCAGAGCGTCCACTTCCAGTCCGGAATCGTCGCAAAACACCAGTTCCGAAACCGCGAACTTCGAGTAGTAGATGGCCTTCAACGCCGCATTCACCTCAAAGGTCTCGCCGGTCTCTTCGGGGGGCAGAATCGAGTCGAGCCCGGGGATTGTCTCCACCTCAATTCCCTCGATTTCGGCAGCCACTCGGAACTCCCGCAGCTTGCCCTGGTTTCCCGTAGCGCAATAGACTTTCATCGCTTCCTTCTTCTTGCCGCGATCACGCGATCGATACCCGCAAGGTCGGCGGTGAACTCGACTTCACACCAGCCGTCTCCGAAAAGCTCAAGGACACGCCCCGCGGAATCACAGCCAAGTTCCAGCAACAGCCATCCTCCGTCAACCAGGACGCGTCCAGCATCCTCGACCAGACGCCGGTAGTGCCCAAGACCATCTTCGCCGCTAAACAGCGCCAGATGGGGCTCATGCTCGCGTACCTCACGCTGCAACGTTGCCCGCTCGGCTTCCGCAATGTAAGGCGGATTCGAAACCACCATCTGCAAGCAAGCAAACGCCGACAATAGATCCGCTTGCACAAACGCCACACCCGAGGCACCCAGCGCCTCGGCGTTCGCCCGCGCAACCCGCAGCGCATCCGCCGAAAGATCCGCCGCACATACCCGCCCCTTCGTCTCCAGAGCGAGCGTGATCGCAATCGCGCCGGATCCGGTGCCGATATCCGTCACCGGCGCGCCGTGAACCCACCGTGCCAGCGCGGCCTCAACAAGATGCTCGGTCTCAGGCCGAGGAATCAACACCGCAGGACTCACCCGGAACTCGCGCCCATAAAACTCCTGCCGCCCGGTGATGTACTGCGTCGGGATGCCTTCCAACCTTCGATGCAGATAACGCCCATAGTGGATCCACCAGAGTTCGATCAGTTCGTCGTTGGCATGGGCGTAGAGCCACTCTTTCGGACGCCCACCCGCCGCCTTTCCCAGCAGGACCTCGGCCGTCAAACGCGGTGCTTCCACACCGGCGTCTTCGAGCAGCTTTACGCCTTGCAGCAATGCCGTCCGGATCGTCAATCCACAATGTTACCGCCCCAGGATTGCGATGATGGAAGCAGGGATGCACAAGGGACTCCTTTTCGACCTCGACGGCGTGATCCTCGATTCCATGCCGATGCACACAATCGCCTGGCGCGAATACCTCAGCCAACACGGCTTCGGATCGGAGGGCATCGAAGATCGGATGCACGGCAAGCGCAATGACGAGATCGTCCGCGCCTTCTGGGGCGAGGCGATCACGCCGGAAGAGAACTTTCGACACGGCGCAGCCAAAGAGGCGCTGTTCCGCGAAATGATGGATCCCGTGTTCGACCAACACCTCGTCCCCGGCATCGAACAGTTCTTAGCGGACTACAGCGAATACCCTATTGGTCTTGCGACAAATGCCGAACCTGCCAATGCGGATTTCACATTAACTAAGGGGAATCTCAAGGGCTACTTTAAGGCAATCGTCGACGGAATGCAGGTGCAGAGACCGAAGCCTTGGCCCGATGTATATAGAAGAGCGGCAACACTCCTGGGAGTGGAGCCTCAGAACTGCATCGTCTTTGAAGACTCGCCGACGGGGGTGGAAGCGGCTTTGGCTGCGGGGGCCCGTGTGATCGGCGTCGCCACGCATACCCATGCACTGGCGGGTGTGGAGTTCATGGTCCGCGATTTCCAGGATGCCGCCTTACACCAATGGCTGCGACACGAGTATCCGACCGCATCATCGCCAAGGCGACGGCCCTAGCCTTCGCCCTCAGTGCCCTACTGCTGGGCGCGGCACCCAGCGATGACAAGCAGGCAGCCGTCGGGTTGACGCTCGAACAGGCGTCCTCGCGTGCGGGCAAAGACTTTATCCCCGCCTACGATGGGCGGCTGATCAAGGTCGCGGCGCAAGTCTCGGAAGCTCCCTTTCCCGCGGTCGACCAACTGTTGCTGGCACTTCGGGACGATGAGGATTTCGGGCTTTTTGCCGAAGGTAGTGCCGCTCAGTTCGCGGGCCTCGCACCCGGCGACACAGTGGAAGCCACCGGGCATCTCCGCCGCCGCAACGGCATGCCGGTGCTGGCGCTGGTTGAGATTCGCAAGACCGGCAGGGGCGAACCGGTTGGCATCCGGCAGTTAAGTATCGCGGAAGCGGCCGGTATGCGCAATCTAGCGTTGCCTATTGAGCTCGAAGGCCGGGTCACCGCTGTCGGAGAGAACGGTTCCGCCGAAACGATGACGCTTTTCGACGGCCAGTCGAGTGTTCCGATCACGCTTTTCAAGCAACGTCGAGACGACGAGCGCCGCCTTTCGCAGGTGCGCGCCGGGGACCGGATCCGGGTTGCCGGGCTGCTGATGCAGGATGCGACGTTGCCGCCTTACGATCGATTCTTTACTTTGGCGGTGCGCGGGCAGGATTCCATCACGTTGCTCGAAAGCGGAGGCATGATACCCGCTTATTTGCTCCTCAGCGCGGTGGTGGGCATTGGCCTGATCGCCATCGTTTGGTGGATCCGCGATCAGCGCACGCGGGGCTTTCGCAGCACGATGACGACTTTGCATGGCGTCGGCGAAGAGATTCTGGCGGCGACCTCCCTTTCAGAAATGCTCAAGAAGCTGGAAACGGTGGTGCCTCCGGCGGCGCGTGTTTCCGGATGCTCGGTGTATCTTTACAACCGCAAGAACAAAACGCTCGAACTCGTGCGTGCAGGGTCACGTGCCTCAAACAGGAAGGCCGTGGCGGTCGATATCGAAAAGCCCGCAAACGGCGTGCAGGCCGGCGCGGCGCTCTGTTTTCGCAACCGCGCGATTTTGAGCATCCCCGACACGCGGCGCAGCGAACTGTTCCGATCCGATCCGATCGGAACGGAAACTCCCCGGTCGGTGCTCTATCTGCCGATGATGGCGCAGGATGAAATCGTGGGCGTGATCCAGTTGCATTGCGATGGCGGCGTCCGTTACTTCCATCATGAAGAACAGGCTTCGGCGCAGCATCTGGCCAATCAGGTGGCCGCGTCGTTGCGACTTCTCGAACAGCGTTCGATTCGCGAGCAGTTGTTCAAGAGCGAGAAACTTGCCGCAACCGGCCAGTTGATCGCTGGCGTCGTGAACGATCTGCGCAGCCCTGTCGAATCGGTGCTGACGATGTCACAATTGCTGCTCTTCCGTGGCAAATCCGAAGAGCGCGACCTCAAAATGCTGGCGGCTGAGGCGCAGCGAACCGCTGAAATCGTCAGCCGCCTGATCTCCTTCGGACGCAATGAAGACGCGGTCGCCGCACCTGTGGAGTTGAATTCGCTGCTTGCGGGATTGTACAAGTTCCGTGAGCGGGAGTGGCGCGAAGCGGGCATCCAACTGCAAGATCGGGCCAGCCGTGAGGCCGTGCATGTGATCGGGGCACAGGGCCAGTTGGAACAAGTGTTTCTCAATATCCTGCTCTATGCGGAGCGCGCAGTGGCGGAAACTGGCAGCAAAATCATTACCACAGGCACAGCACTGCTCGGACGCCGTGTTCTGATCGACATCGGCTTTCCCGCGCCCGAAGACGCGGGCGATCCGTTTCTCAGTGAGGATGACGGTGGCGCAGGCGGGCTCGCCGTGGTGCGAGGCATCATCCAAAGCCATGGCGGCGAGGTGCGGTTCGAACAGACCAACAATGGAACCGCGGGCCGCATCGAGATCGAGTTGCCGCGGGCCGAGATGACCTCGCGCAGCGGCTCTCACGCGATTGCCAAACGTAGCGCCGCAAAGCTTACGGCGGTGATTCTCGAGCCGGATCCTGTAGCGCAACGCGCCTTTGTATCCCTGTTGGCGCAGCGCGGTCATCGCGTGATTCCGTTGGGCTCGGCGGAAGAAGCCATCGATCTGGTGCAGAGGGTGAAGTGTGACCTGATTGCAGCGACGTCCACCTCCTCATCGCGCCTGCCGGGCTTCAACTGGGTGAACTTTTATGAGAAGGTCCGGCCGCATACCGACGCCTTTGTGTTGCTCACCGATACAGCCGAGATCGGACATACCTTCAACCCGGGCGAGGGATTCGTGGTACGCAAGCCGCTGCATGAAGCCGCTATCAATCGGGTGCTGGACGAGTTCGAGATGGCGGGGGTGGCAACGCCGACCGAAGTTTCCTTGTGAGAGAAAGTTTCTATTGAATTGTGATGAAAGCGGTGGTATTCTGCGAGTGGAACGTGGAGTGATTTAGGATCGCTCGGGCGGTAACGCCCCGAGGTGCATCCGAGCTACTTGCAACCACGTAAAAAAGTGCTAAAGGCGGAACGGTTCTCACAAAGGTAGACCCTTGTGGCGCTTCGCCAGCAAGGGTATTTTTTTGCCTTGCAGTTGACGGAACCGTTCGCGCTTCCGCAAAGGAGTGCATTGAAGATGAGTATCGCGTTTTTGAATTATGAACCGGTGCTTCGGGGATCCGAAGGAGATCTGGTTCTGGTCCGTATCGCTACCGAGGCGCGCCAACTCGAGGAAGTCCTCGAAATCGTGGCCGATCTTCCGTTCCCGGTCAATCCCGAGATCCAGCATCAGGGCTGTGGTTCCACGATTGGATTCCCGGCTTACTCGAATCGCGTGGCTGAGGTGCGAACTGCGTTCCAGGCCAAAGGGGTTACCGCAACCATCACACAGGCTTAAAATAACGCGCCGCTTAATTCTCGCGCCGTTTGCGTTCGTACGGAGTTTGGCTGTATTTGCCGGCTTCCTCGAGCGCGCCTTGGGTGTTGTCCTTCGTCCGCAATGCCAGTTTGTACTCATTGACCGCGCGCTCACGCTGACCAGTGACATCGAAGATCTTGCCGAGATTGATGTGGGCCCAGACCTCGGTCCACTTGGGTTCCAGATCTCCTGAAAGAGACTCGCGGAAAGAGTTCGCGGCAGTCTGAAAGTTGCTCTGCAAAAAGAACAGTTCGCCCACGCGATAGTGGGCCAGCGATGAATTGCGGGCCACTTCAAGTGCCTTCTGATATTCCTTCAAGGCCTCCGCGTACTCGCCGATTTCCGCGAACTGTTCGCCCTTGCGGATCGCCACCGCCACACGCATGTTGTTGCTGAAGCGCAGCACCCGCCCCAACGGATCGAGAATAATGTTCTTCGGCTTGCCGAATGTCTCGATGATGAATTCCGAAGACGTCCCCACCACATCGATCATCTTCTCTTCGGGATTTCCTTCCGTCTCGATCCTCACTAGAACCGGCATGCGGAAGGTGTCGAGATCCTGCGCCACCTTGCCCATCACGCGGAAACCCTTCTGCGTGCGGAACACGGTGTATTCCAGCTTGAACTCCGGCGCGCCGCTCGATTCGATCCATTGAATAAAGAATGCCCGCAGGTCCATCTGGCCGAATTCCTCGGCAACCTTGCGGAAATCATCCGTATGAATCGACTTCCAGGCGAACCGTTCCGGCACCGCCTTAATCGTCTTCTTAAAGGCTTCTTCGCCGATCACATAGCGCAGCATGTGCAGAGTCACCGCGCCTTTGCCAGCCGTCGCCGCCCAATATTCCGGCGAGTAATCCTCGAGCCGCGCCGATTGAATCAACGGAGGATCATCCACCGTCAACGCTTCCACAAACAGATCGCGCGCGTCGTTCTCAATGGCCCCGGGACCTTCGGCATTCTCGATGTACAGCAGTTCCGCATAGCGCGCCATGCCGTTCTGCAGCCACATGTGATTACGCGATACCGGCGACACAAGCGCTTCCCACCACTGCCTCGCCACCTGATTCGCGACAACCTTCGCACTCGGGGCCTTGCCCAGCACCTTCGGCGCGAAGAACAGGATTCCAGGAGCGCTATAACCGTTCGGGGTGCCGGCTTCCGTCTCAATCACCGCGAGGTTCGATTGCGGTGCGAGCCCGAAGAGGCTCGAGAAGAAGGTCATCGCCTTGCCGATTTCCTCGCCCCAGGACTGCGCGGCATCCTTGGCCGTCCGCAGGTGAAACGTTGTGTTCACGCCGCCGGAAGAGACGCGTTGGCCTTCGCCCTGCACGACGGCGATCGAACCAGGAAACGATGCGTTCTTGTACTGGAACGTATAGAGAATCTTGTCAGGCGCAGGTGCCTTTTCTTTGCTTTCGAGTCCGCTAGCCACGACTTTGAATCCATTCGGAACCGTGATTCGCATATCGGCGGTGAAGCGGTTGGCGCTGTAATCCGCCACCGGGAACCAACGGGCCGGGTACATCAAAAACGCATAATCGGGCTGGATGGAAGCGAATTTGATGCCGTAAACCGGCGAATCTTCCTGCCCGTTGAGGCGGCCATCGTAGGTGAACGTCAGAGTGATGGGCGTACCTTTGACCGCGCGATACGGAAATGTCAGCCGGGCGGTGAAATCCTCCTGCGACCGAGACACTCCGATTTGCCGGCCCTCGCTATCCACGACGCGCGTGATATTCAGCGAGTTATGCATCTCAAAAAGGGCCGACGTTTGATTGTCTTCGAGCGGCACGATGCGCGCCTGTACGTTGGCGGTGATGGTTTGCGCTTTGGGATTGATTTCGGCGTCGATGGTGTAGTGTTCGACCCGCACCCGGCCCTGCTTGCGATCCTGCGCAAAGGCGGCAAGACTCAGCAGGCAGCCTGCAACAACGGCGGTTTTTTTAAACTGCGGCAACGGGCGAAGCATGAGCAGAAACTTCCTTTTCCATCAGACTCTGAATAATTTCGACGGCCTTGCGCATCGGATCCTGGCCGGTGATGAGCTTGGCTTTGACGCGCGCCAATTCGGATTTCATCTCTTCGCGCGCCGGGGCGTCATCCAATAGACGCATCGCCTCTGTCGCGAGGTTTCTGGCATTGAGCTGTTGTTGCATCAGTTCCGGAACCGCAAGCTTGCCTGCAATCAGGTTCACCATCGTATAATACGGTACGCGGACGAGCATCTTTCCCATCAGCCAACTCAAACCCGTAACTTTGTAGTAAGTCACCATTGGACATCCAAGAAGCGCGGCCTCTACCGTTACAGTACCGCTGGCGGCAAGCGCCAAATCGGCCGCGTTGAGCAGATCCCAGGTTTCGCCTTCTATGACTTGGATGGTCCCGGCGGGAAATCGTTCCCAAAAGTTCGGGCTGACACGGGCACGGAAGCCTGGAGGCGCGCCAGCCACAAAAACAGCCTTGCGATTGGCTTGGATGAGCTTCACGGCACCCGCCAGCGCGTCGATGTGGCGTCCTGCTTCGCCGGGGCGACTGCCGGGCAACAGCGCGATCAAGGGCGTGTTCTCTGTCACGCCGAAGCGTGCGCGGAACTGCTCGCGCGGCTCGTTGATGGTCAACCGTCCTGGGAGGGTGTGCC
>CAZCPL010000066.1:7621-25217 GCA_964500255.1 uncultured Solibacteraceae bacterium
GGTGTGCCCGATATAGGTGGCGTTGACACCGTTGTTGCGGAAAAATTCCTCTTCGAAGGGAATGATGCAGAGCAACCGATCCACCATGCGCCGCAGTGTTTTGATGCGCCCTTTGCGCCAGGCCCAGGCTTGCGGCGCGATGAAGTAAACAATTGGGACACGGGCTTTGTAGAGGTGCGGCACGAGGCGGAGGTTGAAATCCGGACTATCGGTGAGGATGGCGAGGTCGGGTTTTTCGGCGGCGATCGTATCGCGAAGCTTGCGGAATTCGCCATAAATACGCGGCAGATGCGGGACAACTTCGACGAGGCCGACGACATTCAGGGCTTCCATGCGCATGACGGGGCGGACGCCCTCGGCTCGCATCCGGGGTCCGGCGCAGCCAAAGTAGTCAGCGTCGGGCCAGACGCGTCGAAGGGCTTGCACAAGTCCGGAAGCAGCGAGGTCGCCCGAGGATTCGCCGACGGAAATCAGAATCTTGCGGGGCACCTAGTCTTTCTAGTTTATCGCGGAGGCGCTTGCACCAGTGCTGTCCAAGTTCATCGACGGTGAACCCATGTCTGCTGCCCTCCTAATGTCGCGCCTCGGACATCTGTTGCACCGCACGGTTTCCTAAAAGCAAAGCGAGCTCATCGTTTCCCATTCGGCCTGGAAATTTTTCGAGAAACGTTCCGGATCGAGAAAGTGGCCGTTGAAGGAAGGCAGCAAAGGGTCGCCTTCAGGTTTGAGGTTCAAGACAGAAATACCAAGCGAATTCACAAAGGCGTCCGATGCTTGAACAAGGCGGCTCAGGGGTATGGACTGTGCGCTTTCGACGCTTGGGGAATGGTGTCGGCGGATGGCGTCACAGACAGGATGGGGTAGTTTCCAACGCTCCGACGCCAAAGCGGAAAGCTCAGGGTGACAGACACCCAGCAGTTCCTGCTCTTTTTCCATTGGCGCGCCGCCATGGACGGCGAAAGAGTCGATGCGCTGCCAATGATCCGGAAACGCCACCGCAATCAGGAGCTTGCCTACGTCGTGCATCAACCCGCAGAGAAATGCGTGTTCCGCGCCTTCCACTGGAAGCGCATCCGCGATCAGTTCCGCGGCCATGCCAACGGCAGATGAGTGTAGATGAAAACGAGTCGGGGACCAGACCGCGGCGGGACGTCCAAAACGGAATATTTTCGCGAAGGCCTGCGAGAGCGCGAATCGCTTCAACTTCGAGTAGCCAAGCCTCGAGATCGCATCCATGGTTGACGATGTGGACGAGTATCGCGCATAGGCCGCCGAGTTGGCTACGCTGAGCAGTAAACCCGCCAGAGCCGGATCTTTATTAATGAGGCGTTCTAACCGCCCGATATCGGGAATCGACTGCGCGAGCGTTCCAAGCAGTTGGCCAACGGTTTGCGAGAGCGCGGGGAGGCGATCCAGCGCCTTCATGGCGGATTCACGGGCATGGTTGGCAGTTACGGGTGTCATCGGGCTCTCTTCTGACATATCGCCCGGAATCGCCGGTCCGCGATTTTTTTGTCGAGGTCCAGAACCGCAGGCGTCCAGACGGCGGCGGTGTATGCCGCATGGTCTATTGACACTCACGCGCGAGCTTGGCTAGGCTTTGGGCGTGGGCATACGCATCGTTTTGTTGTTTGTACTTGTCGCGCTAACGGCAATCGGCCAAAGCGTTTCGACCGAATTGGAGGCTCTGAACCGTGGCGCCGGTTCGCAAGCAAAGCTTTCCACAATCGAGGTGAAACGACGTGCTGCGTTGCTTTATCAATTGATCGGACAAGATCCCAGGCGAGCCATCGAACTCGCCCTTTTCGAAACTGTCACTGAAACAGAAGGCATTCTTGAAGCGACGGTCGAAGACGACTTCGCGCACCGCAGAAGTAAAACTCAGTGGGCGCTCCGCACACCCGACAGTGTTGTGGATCTCTTCTTTGGAAACCGTTCGCCCACCGCAGCGGGCTGCGGACGCATACTGCGCGTTTCCGGCATCCGTGCCGGAACCCGGATCGCCGTGAGTGCATTCACAGATGCAGGGCGAGAACTGCCCGAGCTCTCGTCATCGCAATGTTCCGCGTTCTCTTCGGGCACCCGGAACGTCGCGGTGCTGATGCTGCGGACACCCAATTCCGCCCTGCCCGCGGCAGTCACCTCGACCACGCTCAACAGTGCATTTTTCGGCCCTGGTCAATCCCTCAAAAGCTACTGGTCCGAAGTCTCGTATGGACGGGTCACCGCGGCAGGCAGCGTCTTCGGACCCTTTACGCTGGACGCAAACTACACGTGCGATCAACTCGAACCGATTCTTTCGGCGGCCATCCGCGCGGCCGATGCAAGCGTTGATTTCACCCAATACCACCACATCGTGATGATCCTGCCCAACAACAGCTCCTGTTCGATTGGGACGGCTTCATTAGGATGCCGCAGCCTCTCGTCTCCTTCCAAAGGCAACTTCAGCAGCGGAGTTTCCTGGCTTCGCGCGGACTACCTTTCGCGAAACGATGCCAGCGTCAGCATGGCCGCTCATGAATTGGGACACAACCTTGGCCTCGATCACGCCAACACGATGACGTACCCAACCTTCGCACTGGAAGACCCCGCTGCCGCAACTTTCGACGAGTACGGCGACTATTTCTCTGCGATGGGATTGTCTTTTACCTTCAATGGCGGCACCCTCATCGGTCATTACGGTGCGCCGCACAAGTCCCGGTTGGGCTGGTTCAGCGCTGCGAATGTCACCTCGGTCACCGCATCCGGAACCTATACGATTGCGCCGCTCGAATCCTCCACCACCGGGCCGCAAGCATTGCGCATCCGCCGTTCGAACAACGCCGATTTGTGGATCGAATTTCGCCGCAACGCAGGGTTCAACGCCACCACGGCTTCGGTGATCGGCGATTTCAACGGGGCCTGGATCCGCTACCAGAGCCCTGCCCTCGCCTTCGATGAAAGCTACACCAACCTGCTGAACTTCCACCCCGGCACCGACGTCGAGAACTCACTCTTGAGAGTCGGTGAAACCTGGCCGGATCCGTTGACCACGCTGCGGCTGCGAGTCGACACCGCAACCAATGCGGGACTGACGATTACGGTCACCGATCCGCCCGCAATCGACATTCCGGCCTTGAGCACTCTGTCGACATCGCCAAATCCCGCTCTCTCGTTCCAGAGCTTTTCGCTTACGGTGAACGGATCGGGCTTCAATCCTGCGACAGCCCAAGTCATCGTCGGATCTACGACCATTGCCGATACCTCGCTGACCAGCAAGACGGCGACCCAACTGCAGTTGAATCTTACACGAGTCGCGGGCACTTACAACGTCAGTGTGCGCAACGGCAGCACGGGTATTGCAAGCAATGCGCTGGTCTTGACGGTGTCCGCGCCCGCTTCCACGCCAACGATCGCTACGCTCACACCCAACCAGGTGGCGAGCGGAGCCAACACGTTCACGATCAGCGGAACCAACTTCAACACGACGACCGCGCAGGTTGAGGTCAACGGCACGGCGATCGCGCCACTGTCGCGCACCGCCACGCAATTGGTTTTCGCAACGCTTCTGGCCCCGGGATCGTATGGAGTCATCGTTCGGAATGGAACGGGGGGTGCGGCGTCGAACGCGGTCACTCTGACGGCGAATGCGCCATCCATTTCCGCGGTCACGCCCAATCCCACAACCGCCGGATCCAACAGCTTCATCCTCACCGGCACAAACTTCAATGCGACTACCGCGCATGTCGAAGTCGGCAACAACGTCATTGCTCCGGTGTCCAGAACAGCCACGCAATTGGTCTTTGCCACAACCCTTTTGGCCGGATCCTATAGCGTGCTCGCGCGGAATGGCGCAGGGGGCGCGGCCTCGAACGCGGTCACCCTCACTGTCACCAGCGCAGTGAGCAGCGGCTCGTATTTTGTCCCGATCACGCCCTGCCGCGCGGTCGACACGAGGCCGAACAGCATCATGGCGCGCGATTCCTCGCGCAACTTTACGTTCGGCAACTGCTCGATTCCTTCGAACGCCACGGCTCTCGCGTTGAACGTGACGCTGGTGCCGTCAGGTCAGTTCGGGTTCCTCTCCATTTGGCCCGCCGGGCAATCGCAGCCGGTGGTTTCAACGATGAACTCGCTGGACGGCCGCATCAAAGCAAACGCCGCGATCGTAGGCGTCAGCGCAGGTGGAGCCGTCAGCGTTTACGTCACCGATTCGGCTCACATTCTGCTCGATGTGAATGGATACTTTGTTCCCGCAGGAACCGCGGGAGCTTTGGCTTACTATCCGCTCAACCCCTGTCGCATTGTGGATACCCGCAACACCGGCGGCATTGTCGGCGCACAGACAACGCGGCGGATCTCCGGCGGATGCCTGCCATCGAGCGCGCAAGCCTATTCATTGAATATCACTTCGGTTCCGCCTGCACCGTTGGGATTTCTTACGTTGTGGCCCGAGGGATCCGCGCAGCCAACGGTTTCCACGTTGAACAATCTCACCGGTACGGTGGTTGCCAACGCGGCGATTTTACGCAGCGGAAGCGGCGGTGCATTCAACGCCTTCGTGACCGACGCCTCGCATCTGGTTGCCGATCTGAATGGATACTTTGCGCCGCCGGGCTCGCCGGGCGCACTCGCGTTCTATCCTTCGACACCGTGCCGCATCTTCGATACGCGCAATGCCGATGGTTCTTTCGGAGGCCCCGCGATGGCCGCCAACGCGACGCGATCGTTCACGGTTCCGTCCAGCGCCTGCGGGATTCCGACCACGGCGCAGGCGTACGTGACGAACGCCACGGTTTTACCTTCGGGAATCTTCGGATTTCTGACCATGTGGCAGGGTGGGCAGACGCAGCCGACGGTGTCGACACTGAACGCGGTGGATGGTGCTTTGACATCGAACGCTGCAGTTGTACCCACTAGTTCGAGTGGTGTGATTCAGATTTACACCTCGAATGCGACACACATGCTGCTGGACATCAGTGGATTCTTCGCGCCATAGCGGCGCGGCGGATACTTCGCGGCATAGCGGCGCGACCCTGAATGAGTTTCCCTCTCTTTTTCGCTTGTGTTGGTAGATGACACCGCTTTCCGTTCTCATTTCACTTCTGGCGGCACAAGCCAATCCAACATCGCCTACGTGGCAGGGATCCGTCGCACTCGATGGCAAAGCCACACCGGTGCAGTATGTCTGCGCTTATGAGGAAGACGACCCGTTCGACGACAAGAAGATCAGAATCCAAGTCGTTGTCGCACTCTCAACGCCAAGTGCCGCCGCCGCCAAATCCTGCAAAACCGCGAACGATGAGGCGCCGGAACGAATGAGGAAAGACGGTATGCCAGGGCTGGTGGTCACCGTGGCCACGCCCGAAAACACCTGGGAAAACGGCACACTCTACGCCCGGGACAAATCGTATTCTTACTCATTCTCCGGCACCGATACGGTGACCAAGTTTGAGGCGAAGCCTTCTTCCAACGGGTTTTTTGCGGGCCGCATGTGGACGAATGGCGAGGCCAAGATGGCTGACTGGCCTGCACTCAAAGTTGACGTGACCTTTGCCGTACCGCTCGAGAAGCTGATACCCAAGTCACCGGCAATCACCGGCACTGCGGCGCTGCGGCATCCGGCTACGCTCGCCGCCAAGCGATTTCTCACAGCGATGAGTTTAGGCAACGAAGCGCAGATCCGCGCCAACATCGTTGAAGACGAGCGGGCGCTCTTCGATCAGCGAATGAAGTCGCCCGAGAAAGCCCAGATGATGCCGATGATGAAGAAAATGGCGGCGGACGCGCTGCTTCTGCCGACCGCTTCGCTATCCATGCGGGGCGATGTTGCGGAAGTTGTCCTTGAGCGCGCCGATCCCAAAGGAACTAACCGCGAGAGATCCGGGTTCAAACTGCGGCTGGATCAGGGCGTTTGGCGGGTGACGCAGGGCCGTTAGTACGCAACCGCCGCCGCCCCCCCGGTGGCGACCGTCCTCCACCTCTGGTAAAGTATGGAAACCACTTCAGGATCCGCCACTTGGTGTGAGGCGGAAGATACGTTTTCATAGGTCGATGGGAGGCAGGATGAAAATTCCCGCTCGTTCGATGTGTCTGGTGCTCCTTGCCGGAGCCGCGTGCTTGTTCGCTCAAGACGTGATTACACAGGCTTGGCAGATGGAGTTGAAAGGCGACGGGGTGGGCGCTCGCGACCTTTTGCGGAACGTTCTGCTGACAACGCCAGGCAATACGGCTTACCTCAAAGCCTACGCCGAACTGCTCGAAAGACAACGCAGTCCACTCACGCTTGAGACTTACGGAACTTTCGCCACTGCTCTGGAGAAAGCCAACGCCTCTCAGGCTGAGAAAGGTGCCGTTGCTCGCCGAGTTCGCGCGCTGAAGTCACTCGCTGCCGGGCCGACTCCCGGTGCGAGAACGACCGCGTTGGCCTCAAAGGACGTGGCATTCATTCCGGGGCCGCTCCGATCCTTCGCCCGTATGGCTGCGCTTTCGCCCGATGTCCACCCGGAAGACTTACTGCCCGCCATGGCGCGCAACGTCGTCACCAACGGATACCAGGCAGCGAACAACAATGAAGCGCTCGATCAGACCGAGTATCTAAAGCTGGTGGTCCGCTATCTGGTTCAAGCTCGCGAACTGGAAAAGCTTTCCGGCGCGGACAAGGTGATTAAGATCGAACAGTGCGAATCCGCGCAGACCGCCGAGATTCTCAAGATCATCGGCTACCGTATGCGGGGAGGCTGCGGTGCGGAAGTCGTTCTCGAAACGGTGAACGCGACCAAGGCTTTCATCACCATCGATTCCGGATTTCCGATTGCCAACCTTGAACAGGCACTGCGTACCAACCGGCCCTTTATCTACGATTTCAAGCCGACTGCCGTGCCTGTGCTTTACGGACCCGACTACTGGCTTGGAACGGTCAAAGAGAAGCAGGGCGACTTCATCGACATGTTCCTGTCCGATCCGGCCCTCTGCCGCATGTATCTCGGACTTTCCAAACTCGATCCGCAAACCGCCGAGGAGCTTCGCAAGAACACTGCCGCCTCGCGTTTAAAAGCCTATGCGCATGTGCTCGACTTCTTCGGAAGCATGTTCCAGATCCGCAACGGCAAAGCTGTTGTGCCTGGCCCGGTGAAGGGCTGGATCGACCTTGTTGGGGTGAATCCAGATCAGGGGGCGCAGTTTTTCGACCGCATGATTTCCAAGGACGACGGCTGGCTCTGCAGTTATTTCGACGCCCTGGCGCGCATCAACGGACCCACACGGGACTACCTGACCGATCCCGATCGGATGAAGCGATTCTTTAGCGCCGTGCGTGGCAAAGTGACCAGCCCTGGTCCTGCGCGCCCCGTATTCCGCGCCAACACCGACCTCATGCTGCTCACCACAAGACTCCGCATGGAACCCAACGGCAAGCCGCACATTCCGGGTAGCTTGGAAGTCTGGAAGAACCTTTTTGTCAATCATCCTCATGGAAAGTACGATGGAAAGCTGACCAAGGCCGCGAACAACTGGAAAGATCCCGACGATGTTCTCGAAGCCCTCTTCGGACTTTCCCGTAAGTCTGTGGAAAACGAGCCCCTCAAGATTTTTATGGCGATGACGGATATCGATCGCAATCGGGAGAAGCCTCTTGAACCGGCAACGGTGGACCGCCTGGCCCGGGAGTATCGTAATTTTTATTCGCAGTACCCGCTCTTCACCGAAGCGAGTGAGTTGAGCGACAAGACGATTCTCACTTTCCTCGATACGGCGCGCGGCGTCGGGCAGATGAAAGATCTGCCGTTGAAGTCCGACACTGCGGGTTCTCTGCAGTCGCTGATTGGTTTGTGGCAAATCTTCCACCGGCAGGGCGGCGTGAAGGATGCCGAAAAGGTACTCGTTGGCATTCTCGAAGGCTTTGGAAGAATCAAGAACTCGCGCGAAGTGTTTGACGCTGCGCGCACCGGTCTCACCGATCTCATCGAAGCCTCAAGTTCGAACAAGAATCTCAACTATCAGGAGCGGATGCTCGATCTGCTGGTAGGCGTGAAAGGATCCACCGACGAAACCCACACGCTTTTGCAGCGAGACCTGATCCGGGTTTTCGAAAGCCAGCGACTCATCTCGCTGCAGAACATTTTTGAGTTGGATGACAACCTGCAGGCTGTTGCCAAGGGCGGCCAGTTGGACATGGCTCTCGCCAAGAAGCTCGCGGCACGCATCGCGGAAGTGAATCTGCCAAAGGCTTCACTTTCGAGCCAGGAAAAGAACAATCTGGCGTTCGGATACTGGACCGAAAAACACATTGAAACCCAGCGCAAGTTGAACCTGGCAGCCGCGATTGACAAGGCCGCCAAAGATCCGGAAAAGCTGAAGGATATTCGCGGCAATCTGGCGGGCATCCTACGCGACACGCTGGTGGGTTATCTGTACGCCTATTACGCGCCTCCCGCGGCGCAGGTATTGCAGACCAATCCGGTATTTGTCCGCAGCCACGATTTCATCGGTCTGCAAGGTTCGAATCAGACTTGGAAACCGACTGAGGTTTTCGGTTCCGGCTGGCCATCGAGCGCAGGCGGTCGACTGGTGGGTTCGTTGACCAACGTTCCGTACGCATTGGCCGAAGCGGAACAGAACTTTCTGATCCCGACACGCGAGCAGGCGCTGATTTGGGGCGATCTTGTGCCACAGATGATCGTCAGCGCAACGGTGCCGCGCTGGTGGAACGTCACTCCGGCGCAGATGCACTTTGTCGCCATGCAAATGCAGTATGGCGAAGTTGCGGTTGCGGAAGCCGCGTTCGATGAAACCCGCCGATCGCAAGTGCTGGGGATTCTAGACCGTCAGGCTCCGCCGTTCCGGGTGCGAAAAGTGGAACAGCATCTCGCTGCAGGGCACGTTTACGAAGCCCTGGAGCAGATCGTTCCCGCCGAGTTGTACGTTCTCGCGGGCGAACTGTCGCGTAACGATACCGTCGATCCCATGGCGATGGCGTTGCGGCGCGCCGTGCAGGAAAATCCGGAGATCACGGCCGCCAATATCGGCCGCGCTTTCGGAACGCCAAAACCAACTCTGGGAAATTCTTACAAGCCGGAACTGCTCAATCTGCGCAGCTTCCCAACGCTGATGGGATATTCAAGCCGGATTATGGCCGAGACCTGGGAATCGAATCTGCTTTACTATGCAGCGCTCGCCGATGAAGTCGGGTTGCCGCCTGGGCAACTGAACATCGCGGTGAAAGATTGGACGCGCCAAACGGTGGAGCGGATTTTCGCCACTCACCTCGAAGACTGGCCGGCTTTGTTGCGTTCGCTACGGAGCGTTGGCGACGACGTGCGAGCGCGCGCGAAGAAGAACCTGCCGCTCACGCAGCGCGAAGATGGAAGTTTTTAGTAAGAAATTTCGATAGATTCCCTGGAGGAACGAGTGCGATTCGTCAAGAAGTTCATTCGAACCATTGCGGTGCCGGTTGGTTTCCTGGCACTCTCTGGCAGCATGCTCTGGCTCTATGCCCAAGACCGTCCCGTCTTCAAAGTCAAGGTGGACATGGTGGTGCACAGCTTCAATGTCACCGACAGCAAGAACCGCTATGTCAACGGGCTCAAACCCAAGGATATCCGGATTCTCGAAGACGGCATTCTGCAAAAACTCAATACTTTTGCCGAGGGCAATCGGCCTCCGGTGGTGGTAAATGCCGATGGCTCGGTCACGCCGCTGAATCCGGGAGGTACGCTCGATAGCAAACCGGGCGACTCCTTCGTGGGTACGAATGTATTTGTACTCTTCGACACCAGCAATTATATGTATCGTGGTTTTGTCTACGCCTCGGATGCGATCGCGGATTTCGTTCGCGGACTCGACCGTGCGGATTCCGTGGCGCTTTACACCTACAGCCGGAACCTGAAGCGTGACGCCCCGCTCAGCAAGGAACGTTCGGACTCGATTGCCGGACTTCGCAAAGCTGTGGCCGGCGACGACTCGGCGCTTTACAACGCGCTGTTGCTGACCCTCCGCGATGCCGCCAAGGTTCCAGGGCGCAAGGTTGTTATCGTCTTCTCGAATGGCCCTGACAATGCCAGCATGGTTGCGCCGGACGATGTCCGTGCGGTGGCCGAAGACGAGGGGATCCCGATTTACGTAATTTCCACGAACGAAGTGAACAAGGATCCAATCTCGGCGGGCGTGTTCCGCCGCATTTCGCAGAGGACCGGAGGCAAGTCCTACTTCGCCAAAACCTGGCAGAAGCAGGTGGAAGCCTTCGAATCCATTCGTGAGGATCTTGGCAACTCGTACACGATCACTTACTATCCGCAGACGAATCCGAATGAGGGGTTCCGCAAGGTTGCCGTCGAGATTGTCACGGATGTCGGAAAGAAGCTGCGAATCTCGGCCCGCCCGGGGTATCGACCGCAACGAGGCTTCTAGTAGTGACCTGGCTGATCACAAAGGGCGGAGCGATCGGCCTTTTTTTGTGCTCTAGCCAGAGGTTCCGATCCAAACAGTACCGATCCAATATGTTGTACAGTCGCTAAGAGTACTATTGGACTAGGGCAAGATTCCTTAGAGGAAGTTGGACCCGTCTATGCGTTTGCTCATTCCGCTCCTCGCGCTTGCCGCCGGAGCTTTTGCTGCCACTTTCACCGTGAACGATCCCCTTGGGCAGCCGAAATGGCCCCGGGTGTGACCGTCGGATGCGATGTGGTCGGCACCACCAATCTCTTCGATTTCAAGCAGGGTATTGTCAACATCGGAGCCACATCGGCCACGATTGAGATTTACATGGACTACGGCCCTTCGGGAGCGACGAATCTGGCACCTTTCGCGGTGACTTCGGTACCACGATTGCTGTCGCCGACTTGTTCCTTTACGGCCCGGGCGGCCAGATCTATGCGCTAAGCCCGCCATCGAACGAACGGGAAAGCCAGTCCTGCGGGGCTGGCTTTTTCGTTTCGATGTCCATTGCTTGGAACATAAAAATCGGAAGGGTTCATGGTTGGGCCTCCGTTCTACCCAAGAGGGGTGCGCTTCAACCTACTAAACAAGCCATTCAATGCGGCTGTTTGCCATCGGGTGAGAGGTTTTCCTAAGGTGGAACGCCCTATGGGATAATACGAAAGTTAGAACTCCGCCATGTCCATTCGTTCGATTCGTTGGGGCCGGAAAACTGCCGCTGTCTCCCGTAGATTGAGAGAGTTGCAGTTACTTGCCTATGGGGCGGTCCACAAGGACCACCCGATTATGGCCCATATCATCCCGACCCGCAAGTGCAATCTGGCGTGCACGTACTGCAATGAGTACGATGACTACTCGAAGCCGGTACCAACCGATGTAATGATCCAGCGGATCAATAAGCTGGCGGATCTGGGAACGACGATTGTGACCCTTAGCGGCGGCGAGCCGCTGCTGCATCCCGACCTTGACGACATCATCCATGCGATGCACAAGCGTGGCGTTTTGGCCTGCATGATCACCAACGGCTATCTGTTGATGCCCGATCGGATCGAGCGCCTCAATCGCGCGGGTCTCGATCACATGCAGATCTCCATCGACAACGTGATGCCGGACGATGTGTCGAAGAAGTCGCTCAAAGTTTTGGACAAAAAGCTGCAGATGCTGGCCGAGCATGCGGACTTTCACGTCAACATCAACTCGGTTGTCGGTGGCGGCATCCGGAACCCGGAAGACGCTCTGGTGGTAAGCAAGCGGGCAATCGATCTGGGGTTCTCATCGACTCTTGGCATCATCCACGATAGCGACGGCCAGTTGCGTCCCTTGGGTGAGAAAGAACGCGAAATCTACCGCAAGTTCAGCGAAGGCAAAAAGCGGCATTTCGCTCGGCTGCACGACTACTTTCAGGACGCGATCGCAGAAGGCCGTTCGACCGATTGGCGGTGCCGCGCCGGCGCCCGCTATGTTTACATTTGCGAGGACGGCCTGGTGCATTACTGCTCACAGCAGCGCGGTTATCCTGGGACGCCACTGCTTGAATACACGGTGGAAGACATCCGCCGCGAGTATTTGACGGAGAAGTCCTGCGCACCGTATTGCACGATCTCTTGTGTGCATTATGTGTCGTATTTCGATTTCTTCCGCGCACCGCAAACGATCAAAGCGATCGATCTGCAGGCTGCTGGCGCGGGGCGTCCGCAACCTTTGGTGCAGATCCAAAGCAGCAGCGGCGACTAGCCATTACTGCCGAGAACATTCACTGCCCGCGCCGCAACGATTGCCAGAGTGGTGAGTGAGATGCTCGACTGGAGCATCATCAACATCTTGGCCCACCGCGAGAGCACTGGCGAATCCGTTGGAGAAAATGCCGTGCTCGCATTGAAGGCCATGAACAGATAATCCACAAACCGCGGGCGCCACTCGCCATGCCGATGCGGCATTGTGAGTTGCGGAAAGAGGAACGCGCCATCGCGATAAGACGAGTGTCGCGACCGTGCGTGCGGGCCACCGGCGTCTATCCGCCAATACCAGGCGGCAAAGACGAGGACGTTCATCGACCAGATCAGCAGTGCACCACCCAGGAGTTGGCGGGGTGGGAGCGGTTGACCAAGCACCATGCCGGCGACCAACTGAAACAGTGCATATCCAAGCACGAATGTAGCAACGGCTGAGGTTCCGTATCCCAATGCCACATGCCATTTGGGAACGAGCAACGCAGCCATTGCCAGCGCGCCCGTGATCCCAACGACAAACCAGCCATACTGTTCCGCCGCCATCGACTGCGGCAGCAGAAGGTGCAGCAGAACGACACTCACGACCGCAGCGAAGCCTGGCCAGCGAGGTTCCACCATTAGGGCACGAGGCTGCGTTTGCGGGCGGGCAGGAACTCGTCGCCGGGGTTCCATGTCGACATGACCGCCTGGTTGGCGATGGTCAGGCCGAGGGTGTATCCAAAGCGCGCCATCTGTTCCATGCCGCCCATGTCCCAATCTTCGTTGTATTGATCCGAAGGCTGGTGATAATTCTTGGAATTGTACTCGAAAAAGACAGTATCCGCGAAGTCGTCGGGCTTGCCCACGACCTGATTTCCCCCGTGAATGGAAAACGCGGGGATGCCGGCCTTTGCGAAACTGAAGTGATCGGACCGGTAGTAGAGGCCTTGTTCGGGCCTGCGATCCGGCTCAATCGCCAACTGGAACCGGCGGGTAATTTCCAGCACGGTTGGCCACAGCGTGGTGCGTTCCGCGCCGTTGAGACCGATGTCTTTGGTTTTGCCGAAGGGAAAGAAGCTATCGAAGTTCAGATTGACCACCGTCTTGCCAGCCGGGAACAAGGGCTTCCTGGCGTAGTAATCCGCACCGCGCAGACCGGCTTCTTCCGCTGTAACGGCAGTAAAAACGGCACTTCGGCGAGGTTTGCGCGGCAGGGACACCCAGGCGCGAGCCATTTCGATCAACATTGCGCAGCCTGTCGCGTTGTCCACCGCGCCGTTATAAACGGTGTCGCCGTTTACAGCAGGGCCGATGCCCAGGTGATCCCAATGGGCGCTGTATAGCACCGCTTCAGACTTGCCTTTTGGATCCACGCCTTCGATCCACGCCACCACGTTGCGGGTTTCCATCTTGCGGATCTTCATGGGAATCGCGCCTTTGAATCTGACCGGCAGCCCTTGTGCTTTAAAGCCAGGAGTATCGGCCATTTTTAGCAATTCATCGACGGATTTGCCGAGTGTCGCGGCAATCCGGTCGGCGGATTTCTTATTGAGCCAGCCTGCAAAGGCGAGGCCTGCCTGGCCGCGGTCGAGTTCCACTTGCGAATCCTCACGGCCGAATCCCTGCACGACCTGCCAGCCGTATCCGGCACTGGGTGTCGTATGAATGATCAGGCAGGCGATCGCGCCTTTGGCGAGGGCTTGTTCGTACTTGTAGGTCCAGCGGCCGTAGTAGGTGAGCGCTTTGCCCTTGAAAAATCCGGGGTCTTCGGATGGGGGTTCGTTGGTGAAGAGCACAACGACTTTTCCCTTGACGTCGACGCCTTTGTAATCGTCCCAGTTGTATTCCGGCGCGGTGATGCCGTGACCGACGAAGACGGCCTCGGCGTCGAACGTGGACATCTCTTGCTGCTCGCGGGTGACACCGGTGAAGTCGTCCATCCACTTGAAGTCGACGGTCTTGCCGTTGACTGTCGCGCTCAATGTCGATGAGGGTTTAGGTTCCGCACCGATGAGCGGGACGCGCTGGAAGTACGTGCCATTGTCGCCGCCGGGCTTCAATCCGAGCAAGGCGAATTGCGAGGCGAGGTATTCGGTGGCGAGGTCGCCTCCGCGGGTGCCGGGTCCGCGGCCTTCGAGCAGATCGCTTGCTAGAAACTTCACGTGGGCACGGATCCGCGCGCCGGTGATTTCGTCGGCTTGGCCGAACAAAGAGATCGACGCAAGAGCCAGAACTGAACAGATTCTTCTCACGTTTGCAGTATGCCATAGCTGTGCCTGTTGAAGATCGACTGCGGGACAAGTGGGGCTTCCTGGTTCGGGTCCGCTCTCTGTTTGTTGAGATCGCCTGCGTGACGTGCCGTGGCTTCCTGGTTGATATGGTGCTTCATGCCTTTGGCTTGCCATTGCTGTGCGTGTTGTGGTTCGCTTGCGGTTGGCGTGGTTGTTGGTCTCGCTTCAGCGAAGCGCGGGCTTCTTCGTTTGACGCGGTGCTTCATGCCTTTGCTATCGCTGCGCCTGTTGGGACCGCTTGGGCTTTGACGGTCGCCGGGGGGTGCTTTTGGGTCCGTCCTCTGTTTGGCGTGCGTGTTGAGATCGCCTGCGTGAACGTGCCGGGGCTTCCTGGTTTGACGCGGTGCTTCATGCCTTTGGCTTTCATCACTGTGCAGCGTATGCAATGAGCATCTTCGTCGCGTCGCGCGCCCTGATAAGATCGGGGTCAATGCGCGTACCGCTCCTCTCGGTCGTCGGAATGATTGCGGCCGGTGCCCAATCCGATTGGCCCTCTTTCGGAAACGACCCCGGCGCGATGCGCTATTCCACGGCCAAGCAGATCCACACGGGCAACGTCGTGAAACTTCAACCCGCGTGGACGTTCCGTACGGGCAAAGCAGGGTCGGAAGCCGTGCCCGTTGTCGTGAACGGCACGATGTACGTCAACGCTCCCGATGGCGTCTATGCACTCGTCCCCGAATCCGGCGAATTGCTTTGGAAGTACGCCGCCCCTCAAATCGCACTCCGCGGACTCGCCTACTGGCCCGGCGCGAAAGGCTTGCACCCACGCCTCTTCACGGGCAACGGCGCGAATCTGCTGGCTCTGGACGTCACCACAGGCAGGCCTGCGCCGGGCTTCGGCAATGAAGGGCGCGTCGATCTGAAGAAAGGCGTTCTTGGCGATCTCATTGACGCTCGCTTCACGCTGCAATCCCCGCCTGCGGTTTTCGGCGATGTTGTTATCACGGGCAGCAGCAACGGCGAGGGCGCGCCAACGATCGGCGCTTATGGAGACATCCGCGGCTGGGATGCGAAGACCGGCGCACTGCTCTGGACGTTCCATACAGTGCCGCGTCCCGGTGAATCCGGCGCGGACACGTGGCCGGAAGGCGCGTGGAAGAACCGTTCCGGCACCAATGTTTGGGGCTTTTTCACCGTCGATACGGAACGCGGGATCGTTTATGCGCCGCTTGGATCCCCCACAAACGACTTCTATGGAGCGGACCGCACGGGCGACAATCTCTACGGCAATTCGCTTGTCGCTTTGGATGCTCGCACCGGTGAAAAGAAGTGGCATCGACAGCTTGTGCATCACGATCTTTGGGATTACGATCCCGCCGCTCCGCCTGCCCTCTTCGATATACGTGTCAAGGGGCAACTGATTCCGGCGGTCGCGCAAATCACCAAGATGAGTTTGCTGTTCGTCTTCCACCGCGTCACCGGCGAACCGGTCTACGGCATGGAAGAGCGCCCGGTTCCAGCGGCGCTGGTGCCAGGCGAGTTCGCTTCGAAGACGCAGCCATTTCCATTGAAGCCTCCACCGCTTTCGCGCACGACGTTCACGCTGGACGAGCTATACAACCGCTCGGAAGAGCACGCACGCTTTTGCAAAGATCTGTTCGACACAAATCAGATGAAGATCGGCGAAAGCGGAATGTACACACCGATGCCGCTCGAAGGCAACGCGCTGTTCTTTCCCAGTACGCTGGGCGGAGGCAATTGGGGCGGCGTTTCGATTGATCCGGTGAAGCAATTGTTGTTTGTGAACGTGATGCACGTCGGCCAGTGGGGACACATGGAAAAGCGGGGCAGGGAATGGGTTCGGACGTCGGCTTATGGTCCTTATGCGCGGTTTTGGAACCGCGAAACACGCATCCCCTGCCAGAATCCGCCATTCGGCGAAATGTTGGCCGTCGATCTTGTTACAGGCGACATTGCGTGGCGCTCGCCGCTGGGACGCATACCAGCTCTTGAGAAGATTGGCGTCCGCGATACGGGCACGCTCAACATTGGCGGCAGCATTGCCACGGCCGGCGGACTCGTCTTTATCGGCGCGACCAATGACGCGATGTTCCGCGCGTATGCTTCGGCCACCGGACAACTGCTTTGGGAAACTCAGATGGAGGCCAGTGGACACACCAGCCCTATCACCTACATGGGCCGCGATGGACGTCAATATGTCGCGATCATGGCTGCGGGCGGAGGCGGCTTTTTAGGCGGTGCATCGAGCAATACTTTGGTTGCGTTCGCGCTGCCGGATGTCCCGCGCAAGCCCTTGCCCGCAGCGGTTTCTAAAGCGGTGGCGGATGCGGCGAAAGCGCGGCGCGGGCAACCTAAGGTCGGAGGGAATGCTCCGGTTGCGCTGCTGGCTGGCGACGCGCGGAAGTTAATCGAGAAATCCTGCGGCACGGGCTGCCATTCGATTGAGGTGGTGACGAGCCAGCGCATGAATCGCGCGGAATGGACAACGATCGTGGAGAACATGATCGCCCGCGGGGCCGCTGCAACCGATGCCGAATCGAAATCGATGGTCAACTATCTGGCGTCCCAGCTGGGGCGCTAGAGAAGGCGGTGTGGTAGGGACGAGCCGATTTGAACGGCCGACCTGCCGCTTAGGAGGCGGCTGCTCTATCCAGCTGAGCTACGTCCCCACAGGAGCGTTGCGTTCCTCTTCAGTTTAGAACACAGCGGGCTGGCGACGCACCAGCCGTTCGAGAATCGATGTTGCGCCCATGGGGTCGAACGGTTCGCTGGGATCCGAATCAACCCGGGCGCGCGACTTTATGCGCACATTCCAGACTTCGCCGATTGGGACCCGCGAACGGGCGAGCCAAACGCCTCTAATCCGGCCCTGGAAACATGCGGTGCTCTGGCGTGTGGCAGCAGTCCGCGACGGCGGGCCAGATAAAGTTCATTGAAAGAATCGGAAACACGCGTTTTTTGGGGGCGATGAACTGCTTTGTTCTCACTGGAGACGGGGACCCGTGCGTGATCGTTTGGGCTACTCATTCGTTTCTCGCCATCGCAGGCTTAAAAACACAAAACCGGGTGGATTTTCTTCCACCCGGTCTTTGTTAAGTGTCCCACAACCCGCTAGCGGGAAGTGAAGGAAGAAAGAGGATCGCAGAGCGACCTCTCACGGGGATTAGTTGCCGAGGTTTTCGTTCTCGGTCACGAACGGACGGAACACAGGTCTGTCCA
>CAZCPL010000067.1:0-7442 GCA_964500255.1 uncultured Solibacteraceae bacterium
GGTTGTTTCTCGCGCTGGTATTCGGCGCGGCCAACGCCTATCTCGGGATGCGGGCGGGACAAACGGTCGCCGCTACGATTCCCGCGGCTGTGATCGCGATGGCGCTGTTCCGGCTGCCACGATTTAAGGGCGGCATCCTCGAACAGAACATCACGCGGACGGCAGCGTCGGTTGGCGAAGCGCTCGTAGCCGGTGCCATCTTCACCATCCCCGCGTTTTTGTTGGTGGATCTCGATGGGCGGCGCTTGTGGACCGATCTGCGCGACCATTACTGGCAGGCATCCATGATCTTGCTCGTCGGCGGACTCATCGGCGTCTTCTTCATCATCCTGTTGCGCAAGCCATTGTGTGTCGATTCCGATCTGCCATTTCCAGAGGCGGTGGCGAGCGTCGAAATTGTGCGCGCAAGCGAAGGTTCTTCCGATGCGCCGCGAACGATCTTCGGTGCCATGGCGTTTGGCGGGCTGATTCAGTTGTTGAAGTCTTCGCGTGTGGGTTTGCAGGTGTTCAAAGAGTACATTGAGGGTTTCGCGGCCTTTCCTTCTTCGCTAATTCCGGGCTTGGGGACGACGCCGCGTACAGGCGGTTTGGCCTGGTCATCGCCTGCACTATCGCCTGCGTTGATTGGCGTAGGCTACATCATTGGTCCTGAACTGGCGGCGATCAATTTTGCGGGAGGTCTGATCGCTTGGTGGATGCTGATTCCCGCGCTGCAATTGTTCGATCCGGATCTGGCGACGCGCATTGGCGGATCTCCGGAACCAGCGGCCGTAGCGGCGGTGTTGTGGAAGAGTGTCGTGCGCCCGATTGCGATTGGAACGATGTTGGTGAGTTCCGCGAACACGATGTGGACCATGCGGTCATCGTTGATGGAATCTCTTCGCGGCGCGTTTCAGTTACGCGGCGTTGCCGAAGACACTGGCGATATCCCGACGCGCTGGGTCTTCGCGTCGATCTTCGCGTTGTTGATTCCGACGGCATTCATCTATCAGGCGTTCACCGATAGTTGGTCGATCGCGATCGGCGCGGCGTTGATCATGGCTGTGCTGGGATTTCTCCTGTCTGCAATCGGTGGATACCTCGTGGGATTGGTCGGCAGTTCGAACCAGCCGCTCAGCGGACTCACGTTGACCGCGCTCTTGTTGTCGGCGCTACTGCTGGTGGCGTTTGGCGTGAAAGGCGCACCCGGCGTGGCCGCGGTGTTGGGTGTTGCCGCCGTGGTTTGCGTTGCGGGTTCGGTGTCGGGATCGCTGATCCAAGACCTCAAGGCCGGGCACTTGCTCGGAGGCACACCTTGGAAGATGCAGGTGGTGGAGATCATCGCGGTAGTGCTGCTGGCATTCTTTCTGATGGGCCCGATCATCGCATTGCATGAGGCGGAAGCAGCCAATGGAGGCATCGGTGGACGCACGCTTCCGGCACCGCAGGCCGCGCTGATGGCGCAGTTGGCAAAGGGTATCGTGGGCGGACAGATGGCTTGGGGCTTGCTGTTGTCGGGCATCGCCTTCGGCATCGCGCTGCTGTTGTGCGGAGCGCGCGCGCCGATGCTGATTGCCGTCGGCATGTATCTTCCGTTTGAAACATCCGCGGCCATTTTTGCTGGGGGGGTCTGCAAATGGCTTTCAGATCGCTTGTCGCAAGGGGATCTGAAGGTGGAAGAGAAGGGGACGCTGGTGGCCTCGGGCTTGATCGCAGGCGAGGCTATTGTGGGGATTTTGCTGGCCGTTGCGGCGCTACAGTTGCCGGAACGCGCCCCTTACGCGTGGTTCGAATCGCTTGGCGGATGGACCTCGTTGCTTGGATTCGCCGCGGTTGGATGGGCGTTGGTCAAGGTTCCACAACAGCGGCGGCGATAGATGTTGATTGCCATCAAGGCTCTGCATACGCTGGTTTGGCTATTCTTTGCCGGCTGCATCGTGGCCATTCCATTTGCCGCGATGTATGGGAAGTTTCGATGGGCGGCAATCTTGTCGGGCCTGGTTCTCGTTGAGTGCGTTGTGCTCGGATTGAACCGCTTTCGATGTCCGATGACGGACTGGGCCGCCCGCTACACCGATGACCGTCGCGATAACTTCGACATCTATCTGCCCTTGTGGCTTGCGCGTCACAACAAGACGATTTTTGGGGCGCTATTCGTTCTTGGGGAGCTTCTTGTGATTGTGCGATGGGGCTGGGCAGTTGGCTAGAGCTGGAGGCTTGCTGCGCGGCGCAGGCGGTCTCGCACGGCGTCCCAACGCGAATCAGGATCGTGCGGAATCTCGATCGCAATGAGCTTCACGCCTTGTGCATCCAGATCGTGCAGCTTGCTGTAGAGCTGCGCCGCATAGGCTTCGGGATCTTCAGGAAGCTTCAGCAACACTGCCTCTGGCGGCGCATCCTGGAGGCTTGCCACGAGCATTACCCGAGCGGTTCGCGGACTGTAATGCTTATGGTGCATCCCTGGTGATTCGTGTTCCTTGGCTGCGCCCGTGACGGCTTCATCGAGCGTCAGCATTCCGGGACGCAGCAGTCGCACGGATCCATCGGCGTCGACGGCGACCACGGTGGATTCGAGTCCGACGGCGCACGGGCCGCCATCGAGCACGGGTACAGCATCACCGAAGGCCGCGCGGACATGCGCCGCAGTGGTCGGCGAAAGCTCAGTGAATTTGTTGGCGCTCGGCGCTGCGAGAGGCAGTCCCGCGGTTCGGATCAGGTCGAGCGCAGTGGGATGACGAGGCATCCGCAAGCCTACAGTTGAGAGTCCGGCTGTCACTTCGTCGGGGATGCGTGGGGCTTTGGGAACAACGAGAGTCAGAGGTCCGGGCCAATGCTGCAAAGCCAGTTCCTCGGCCTTCGCAGGCCACGCGGAAGAGAGCTCACGCGCCATCTCGATGCTGCTCACATGCACGATCAGCGGACTCGTTGCCGGGCGCCCTTTGAGTTCATAGACACGCCGAACGGCTTGAGCGTTGAGAGCGTTGGCGCCGAGTCCGTAGACTGTCTCGGTGGGGAATGCGACAACGCCGCCCTGTTGCAAAAGCAGGGCGGCGTCTTGCAGGGTGAAACTCACTCGGGCAGGTCCTCCTTGCCATCGCCGACTGTCTTGCCGGTTTTGCGCCAGACGAGCCAAGAGTGCTGAATGGCTTCCATGTCGCCGTCAAGAACTCGATCGACATCGCCAATGGAAAGCTTGGTGCGATGGTCTTTGATCATGCGATAGGGGGCCAGGACATAGGATCGAATCTGCGATCCAAAGTTGATTTCGAGTTTGGTGTCCTCAAGTTTGCGATCCAGTTCGCGCCGCTTGTTCATTTCGTACTCGAACAATTTGGCGCGCATTTGTTTCATCGCACTAGCGCGATTTTTATGCTGAGAACGCTCGTTTTGGCACTGTACCACCAGGTTGGTTGGGATGTGCGTCATGCGCACCGCCGATTCCGTGCGGTTGACGTGCTGTCCGCCCGCACCGGACGCGCGGAAAACGTCCACCCGAATGTCTTCGGGCTTGAGCTCGATCTTGACATCGTCGTCGATCATCGGGATCACGAACACCGATGCGAACGACGTGTGTCGTCGTGCCGCGGAATCGAACGGGGAGATACGCACGAGCCGGTGCACGCCGATTTCCGAAGACAACATTCCGAAGGCGTTGTCGCCCTCGATTTCGAGGGTCGCGGACTTGATGCCCGCGCCATCGCCGGCGGTTTGATCGGTAATCTCGGCCTTGCAGCCCGAGCGCTCGCTCCAACGCAGATACATGCGCATGAGCATCTCGGCCCAGTCCTGACTTTCGGTTCCACCGGCACCTGGATGTATGGTCAGGATAGCGCCTTTGGAATCGTGCTCTCCCGAGAGCAGCATGCCCGTTTCGAGCTTGCCCACATGCCTTTCAAACGACTTCAGATCGCGCTCGATATCCGGCAGGACGGTCTCACCCTCGCGGGCAAGTTCGAACATGGTGTCGAGGTCTTCCGTCATGCTTGCCACGCGAGCTTCGCTCGAAACGGACTCTTCGAGCCGTTTGCGATCCTGCATGAGTTTCTGAGAGCGTTCCTGGTCGTTCCAGAAGGCGGGGTCGGAAATGATCTCTTCGATCTTGGCTAATTCTGCTTTCTTCTTGGAGGTGTCAAAGATAGCTCCGCACAGCGTCTGCTTGCTGCCGGAGCGGAATGTACACTCGTTCGAGTTCTTCAAGGGACATTCCTTCTATTGTACTGTTGCTGTTGCTAAGCTGGCTGAGGATGCAACCGGTTGTGTCAAAGATTCTGGTGGTGGAAGACGAACCCGCGATTCTGCGAGGATTGCAGGACAACTTGCGCCTTGAGGGCTTCGAAGTATTGACGGCGTCGGATGGAGAGTCGGGGTATAGGCTGGCAATCGAAACAAAGCCGGATCTGATGATTCTCGATCTGATGTTGCCGCGAATGAGCGGATACGAGGTGTGCCGCAAGCTGCGGATGTCGGGCGTGAATACACCGATCCTGATTCTGACCGCGCGGAGCGAAGAGACCGATCGGGTGTTAGGTTTGGATCTGGGCGCGGACGACTATGTCACCAAGCCGTTCTCGATCCGCGAGTTAATGGCGCGGGTGCGAGCGCTGTTGCGGCGTGCTCACCCCGTGGTGATGGCTGTGGCTCCGGCGTTCGATCACTTGCAATTCAGTGGGGCGGCGCTGGATTTTCAGAAATATGAGGCTTCAAAGGACGGCCAGTCTGTGGAGTTAACGCGAAAAGAGTTTGGAATTGTTCGGTTCTTGGCTTCTCGACCTGGAGTGGTCATCGGCCGGGATGAGTTGCTCAACGAAGTTTGGGGGTACGATGCGTATCCGAGCACGCGGACGGTGGATAACCACATTGCGAGTTTGCGGGCGAAACTGGAACCGGACGCAGCGAATCCCAGGCATTTTCTCACAGTGCATGGGGTTGGATATAAATTCCAGCCTTAAGCTTTCTGCTTTTGGCTGCCTCCTGAGACGATCGTCACCCCGGCCAGGACCAGCGCGGCTCCGATCAATTGCATGGCGGTGATGGGTTCATTGACGGTCCAATGCCCAAGAAAGATGGTGGCTACGGGACCTACTGTCCCAATGATTCCCACGCGTCCCGGCCCGATAAGGCGGATCGCTTCCAGGGTGCACCAGATTGGCATTGCTGTCGCAATCAGACCTATAAAGAACGAAAGCCAGAGTATGTGGGAGGGCTGACGCAAGGCTGCCAGCGGGTGTGTGAACAGGAAATGCGCGAAAACAAAAGCGGATGAGAATGTCACGGCGAGGGCGCTGAAGCGGAGCGATCCGACACGGCCCACGATGCGACCGCTGCCGATGAGGAAAATCGAATACACCAACGAACTGCCCAATACCAGCAGGCTGCCTTTCCAGAGGTTTGCCGAATACTGGACGTCGGCTGCAAAGGAGACTGCCAGTCCCATGGCGCTCAACGCCAAGGCAAGCATGTGCCGCGGACGCAGCGGTTGCCCGAGAAACATCGCGGCAAAGAGCAGGATCCAAGCTGGGTAAGTGAAAAGGATCAATCGTTCGAGGGCCGCGGTGATGTACTGCAACCCCCAAAAGTCGAGAAAACTCGCCAGATAGTAGCCGAGGAAGCCGAGCAGTGCGAGTAAAGTGAGATCGCGTCGCGAGATGGGATTGGCACCTTCGCGCCGTGAACCGATCCAGTAGAGCAAGGCGAAAAACGGCAGAGCGAAGAGCATGCGCAAGGCGAGCAGAGTGACGGCATCCATCTTTGGCGATGCCGCATAGACAAGCTTGATGAAGATCGCCTTGCCCGCGAACGCGAGGGCCGCGACGATGGCCAGGAATGGTCCCAACCAAATTGGATAACACGCGGGACCCTTACAATGAAAGCAGTTGACGATGGAACGGCTCTTCCAATTTTCGATTCTCGGACTCGTCACCAGCGGCTACCTTGCGGTCGCGGCGTCGGGGTTGCTTGACCTGCCAACGTTGGTGTTGACGGGGTTGGCGCTGCTGTTGCGCGGATCGATGGTCTCCGGGTTGATCGAGTTCGAGATCCCGGAAAAGGCCGCCTTGTGGGCGACCCTTACGTATATTGTGATCTATCCGCTGGATTATTTTCTGGTCTCGCGAGAATTTATCGCAGCAACGATTCACCTGGTGTTTTTTCTTTCGGTATTGCGAATTCTGACAGCGAACACTCCGCGGGACTACTTGTACGTGCAGTTGCTCGCTCTCCTGGAAATTCTCGGTGCCTGCATTCTGACGGCCCAACTGAACTTCTTGATTTTTCTGTTGGCGTTTGTGCTTTTTGGACTCATCACGCTTTCTACCAGCGAGATCCGGCGCGCGTCGTTGAACGGGGTTGTCGCCGAGAGTGGAGCACGCGGAATTTCAGGGCGGCTGGTGGCGTTTACAGCGTTTGTGTCGACGATCATTTTTCTGGTCGGCGCCTGCTTGTTTTTCTTGTTGCCGCGAACCGCGCGCGCCGCATTTCAACACCTGACGCCATCGCGATATCACCTTCCTGGATTTTCGAACGAAGTCACGCTGGGACAGATCGGTGAGATCAAGATGAGTAGCGAGCCGCTTCTGTATGTGAAGATGCTCAGCGATTTTAAACCGCGCGATTTGAAGTGGCGCGGGTCGGCGCTGCAATCGTTCGATGGCAAGCGCTGGTATAACGCGCGGTTCAAGAATGACGAGTCCATCGATGTGGACAGCCGGTTGGTGAGCCTGATTCGCCGACGGCCCGTCAATACCCGCCGTTTCCACTATGAAGTCCGGGTGAAAGAGATCGCGTCGGATGTGATCTTCTTTGCGGGCAAGCCAGAGTTTTTAGCGATCGATACACCCAGGATCATCCGTTCCAGTACGGGTGGATATCGCGCGCCCATGCGGCCCTCGGGAGGGTTCCGCTATGTAGGGTACAGCTATCAGGACACAATTGTCTTCGACCGTTCGTCGATGGATCCGTTGAGTGCAGAGGATCGCGCGGAGTATTTGAGATTGCCGCAACCGGTGGATCCGCGAATGCCCAAGCTCGCTGCAGCGATGGCCAGTCACGGGATGACGCTTGAGGAAGAAGCGCGATCGATCGAGTATCGCTTGCAGCATGATTTCCGATACACATTGCAGATGCCGTCGTCGGAGCCGTCGGATCCGGTGGCGCACTTTCTTTTCGACCGCAAGAAAGGGCATTGCGAGTACTTCGCGTCTGCGATGGCGGTGCTCCTGCGGCTGCGGGGAATTCCTTCGCGTGTGGTCACCGGATTTCAGGGCAACGATGAGGATCCGATCAACGGCTGGCTGGTGATCCGCGCTTCGGATGCCCATAGTTGGGTGGAGGCGTATTTGCCAGATCGCGGGTGGGTGGTTTTTGACCCGACGCCGGCGGATCCAAACGCGCGGTCACCTGGGTTGATGGCGAGAGTCCACCGGTTTTGGGACACGATGGAGGTGTTCTGGGGCGATTGGGTGATG
>CAZCPL010000067.1:7452-24730 GCA_964500255.1 uncultured Solibacteraceae bacterium
TTGGCTTCGCAGTTGCAGCGGACGAGTCGCGGAACCGGCGTCAAGTGGCTGGATGGTTTGGCGTCCGGCGCGTCGTGGTTTCAGGACGAGTTTCTAGTCCGGCTGAAGCAGCAGGCGATTCCGCTGGCTGTGCTGGCGGTCACGGCGGTGTTGTTGGGACTGTTCGGCCCGGGATTGTGGCGGCAAGCTCGCAGTCGATGGAAGTTGAGACGGATCCGGACGGCGACCGCGGGAGTGGGTGAGGCAACCGTGTTGTACGAGCGGATGCTGGAGATTCTGCATGCAAGAGCCATCGAGAAGCCCAATTGGTTGACGCCGGCGGAGTTTGCGCTGATGGTTCCGAGCGGGGCTGTGGCGGACGCGGTGGCGGATTTCACAGAGGCGTATCTGGCTTTGCGGTATGGCGGAAAACGGGAGGCTGCACCGAAGCTTGTCGATCTCATCCGGAAGTTGGAGAAGTTGCCCCGCTAGCGGTTCGCCTTGCCTTTCAGGAACCCGCGCGGGGCAAGGGAGGCCACAGCGATGGTTCCCAAAATCGCTTCTTTGGCCGTTTCGGTACCTGGCAGGGCCTGAATAGACCGCTGCGGCATCGGTGCTTTCTGTCGGCTACTACTTTTCGGCTCTAGCTGGCGACGGAAACGGGTTGCTGCTGGTGCGATTCCGCGGCGATTGCCGCCGGGCGTCTGGGGGGCGCGGTCGGAATTCGTTTCGCGCCACGATCCTTCTTTGCCAAAGACATTCTTCGGTCGGCCCGGCAAAGCAGTTCTTCCACCGAATCGCCGTCTTTGGGATAAAATGCCTCACCGATGGAAATGGAGAGAAGTTCGCGTGATTCATCCGCCAAAACCTCCCCGGCACGCTCGGCAACGGTGTGAATTTCGCGGATGCGAGCGGTCGCCGTTTCCGGGGCGATTTCCGGGATCACGATAGCGAATTCATCGCCGCCGATACGCGCGACCAGATCGTATTCGCGGAACATTCCCCGCAACCCAGAGGCCAGTTCTTTGAGCAGGCGGTCTCCCAACTCATAGCCATAGCGGCTGTTAAATGCTCTGAGGCCGTTGACGTCGCAGATTACCACGGCAAGTGCGGTGCCCGAGCGGCGGCTGCGTTCGAGTTCCGCGTCGAACCGTTCGAGCAGGTGCGTGAGGTTCGGAAGCCCGGTCAATAGATCGTGAGTTTGCGTCTGTGCGAGGGCTTGATGCGCCAGCGAATTCTCAATCGAAGTGGCGAGCTTGGAGGCGACCCCCATCAGGATGCGCTGGTGATCTTTGGAGAACGCGTCGCGATCGGCGCGATAAAAAGCGATGACTCCAACGAAATCGGTGACCCCGGTGAGCGGCACCGCGAGCGCGCTGCGAAGTGTGGTGAACTTGCTGGGATCGTTCAGGTATCCGGGCTCGACGGCTGGATTGCCATTGAGAATAGGCTTGGTATTTTGCGCAACCCAGCCAGCCAACCCCTCTCCAAGCGGAATCCGAAGGCTTTCAAAGAGCGTACGGTTGGCGCCCTCCACGTAGTAGGCTTCCAGTTCCTGTCCATTGCGAACCCACAGCACGGCTGACTCGTGGGGGATCAGGGCTTTCAAGCGGCTGGTTACCAGGGCGAGCGTTTCGGCCAAGCTCAGGGAGTCACCGAGTTCACTGGCGAGGTCGAACAAAGTCTGGACTTCGCAACGCGCGGATGCAATCGAAGCGAGGAAGGTCTGTTCTCCCACCGCGACAGGGACGTTGGGAAGCCGGACAGGGGCACTGGCTTCGAACCCGGCTGCCGGGGCCTCGCCACGTTCCACTTTGATGTTCGTCGAAAGCTTCACAACATCGGCACAAGCAGCCACTGCGGCCTTTTCTAGCTCTACGAAGCGCTTTCCCAGGAGGTCGACGATTTGTGGATCGAAGCTCTTGCCAGATTCGGCAATGACGACAGCCATGGCCTCTTCGATGGGTAGCGCTTTTCGGTATTGGCGGTCGGAGGCGAGAGCGTCCAGGCAGTCCACCGCGGCAAGAATGCGGGCGCCAATCGGGATCTCTTCACCCTTGAGCCCGTCCGGGTATCCAGCGCCGTTCCACTTCTCGTGATGGGACCGGACGATCGGAGACACCGGATAGGGAAACTTGACGTGCTCAAGGATTTCCGCGCCCACAATCGGGTGGATCTTCATTTTCTCAAACTCGTCAGGGGTGAGTTTTCCGGGCTTACAGATGATATGTTCGGGAACGGCGAGTTTGCCGATGTCGTGCAGGATCGCGGCCGCGCGAAGAGCCTCAAGCTGCATCGGATTGAGCTTTAAGTCATCGCCAAGGGCAAGCGCGTAGGTCTGCACGCGGCGAAGGTGGGCGTGGGTGGTGTCGTCTTTGGCTTCGATGGCGAGCGCCAGTGACTCGATCGTGCGCAAGTGCAGGGCCGAAACCTCTTCCGCATGGTTTCTCGAATCCTCAAGGCGGCCCACATAGGTCGAATACGAACGATAGAAAAGGTAGACCACCGGAAGAATCATGAGCGAAGTCTGCCAGCCGAGAGTGGCGGACGCTACGCCCATCAGGCCTGCAAGTGCCGCGCCCGCGAGATAGTAAGGAAACGACCAGAGATAGTTGTCCGTCCAGGTCTTCCACGGATCGAGGCGGTTGATGAGCGAGATGACCGTGGCAACCGCAAAGGTGTTTACGCCATAGGCAACCATCGAGGCACACATCAGCCCAACCAACAGACCCCAGTCTCCGAGCGTGTTCCACATGATGTGGTAGATAAAACTTGCGCTTTGCACCGACAACGAAACCGTCGCAACGTTGAAGGCGCCCTGCGCCAATGTCGGACGATGCTTCAGCGTCGTGTTTTGCGCCACCACTGCCAGCCAACTGACGACAAGAGCTTCGGAAAGGGACAACTCGATGATGCTGAGAAATTGAAAGACAAATGCCGCCGAGAGTGTTCCCGGAATAGAGGGCAGGGCAATACTGAACCGGGCAGATAGCATCGCCAAGACGAGGTAACTGATGAACCGCACCGGTTCGTTAGACTGCCATCTCCACAACCCGCCGCCCGCGCTGGCGAAGCCAACGAAACAGACGGCAGCAATGAAGAATTTTGCCTGGGTGTGCATTTGCGCTTTTCAGCTCTGTCTTCTTCATCGGCTAGATAGGACTCGCTCTTTATGAATTTCTAAGGGGAATTCTTTAGTGGCGGGCTACGCTTACGAAGCGTAACCCGCCTTCCATTGCTTCAGTTCGCCAGCGAGCCTATCTCTCGCTGTGAGGAACTGCGGATTACTGTATTGATTCAGCTTCTCCCTCGGATCCGTGCGCAGGTCGAACAATTCATTCGGACCCGCACCATTGTTCCGAATCACTAGTTTGAAGCGGTTGTCCCGCGCCATGTCCGTGTTTCGCAGGTGGGCAAACACCGTACTCCTCCAAGTGGGAGGCTTTACTCCCGCCTGCCGGGCGACGAGCGGTAAGAAGCTCCGTCCACAGAGGTTACGCTGGGGGGCGGCGGCACCGAACAGTTCGCAGAAGGTCGGCATGACATCGTAGAAGCTGACCAGTTCCGGGCGGGCCGATTCCACAGGAATGCGTCCCGGCCACGTCATGATCATCGGAACATTGACCACTTCCTCGTACATATTCGGCGGATCGGAGGCAAGTCCCTTGCTCCACAAGCCGTGACGGCCTAACAGGAATCCGTTATCTCCCACCAGCAGGACCACTGTATTGTCATACAAATTCTTCTGCTTCAGCTTGTTGAGCAATGCTGGCATCTGATCGTCCAGTGCTGTGGTGGCGGCGGCGCACCGGCGGATGTTGGCGACGGTGTCCTTGAGCAGATTCTTCTCTCGCAGAGCGTTGGGGGCAGGTGGTTCCCAGCCAATGGAGTCAAAGGCAGTGTTGGCGTACATGTCGTAGTACTTCTGCGGATGTCCGTCATAGGGAGTGTGGGGATTCAGATAGCTGACCGTCAGAAAAAAGGGCTTGCCCCCAGCGCTCTGCTGGTCGAGATACTCGACCGCGCGCTTGGTCATCAACTCGCCGAGGTAACCCACTTCTTTCACCATCTGGCCGTTGAGGCTCATTTCCGGATCGGTGTAGGCTCGCGATCCACCGATCATGGTGTACCACCAGCGAATTCCGTGGCCCGGCTTGGCATCGTCGTGATTGATGTGCCACTTGCCGACGTAGCCACAGTCGTAGCCCTGAGAGGAGGCGACGTCCGTAAGCATGACCTCGTTGGCCATCGACGCGGGGACATCCTTCTGGCCCTGGGGGGGATTCTCAATTGGATTCGGGGTAAGAAAGTCGTGGATGCCGTGCTGCATCGGCGTGCGACCAGTGAACAGTGTGGCGCGGCTGGGCGAGCAGATCGGCGTCGCGACAAAACCGTGCTGGAAGCGGGCTCCGCGACGAGCGAGATTGTCGATGTTGGGGGTCTTGATCTCCTTGTTGCCGTAGCAGCCCAACATCCAGGCGGCGAGATCGTCGGCGATGATGAGCAGGACATTTGGCTTGGGTCCCGCAGATGCGGCGGATTTCTTGTCTTGTCCCAGCGCGGTGGTCGCCGCGGCGGTCGCGATGGCGGAACCGAGCAGGAAGTTCCGTCGATTGAGCGGCTTGGTGTTGGTGGAAGGGGCTTCGGGGCGTGGCGCAGTCACCATTCCAGTTTACTTCGGTATCGGCTATTATGAAAACGTCTGCACGCTCTTGAGGGGATCCGCGTCATACCTGTTTGAAGTGGAGCGGCCTCACTCTCGAATCGCGTCGGCAGGACCATCAGAATCCCATGTCGGGACGGGCCACCAATTCGGAAAACGAACCCGTATCCGCAAGGCAGCAAGCCGATGCGGAGCACCAGGCGAAGTTCGTCCAGGAAAACATGCGGCGCATCTTCCTGCAGATTTACCGTGTCGTGGGCAATGTCGAAGACGCGCAAGACTTGACGCAAGAAGCCTTTATCAAAGCCTTGCAGCGCGGCGAGCAACTCAAGGATGAGGCCAAGGCGGCGCACTGGCTGTCGCGCATCGCCTCCAACACGGCGATCGATTTTCTGAGGCGGCAAGGCCGGGTGAGCTTTTCGGATCTCGCCGATGTTCCTGAACCGCTCGTTGCAAATACGCATACTCCCGAGAAAGAAACGCTGCGCAACGAGCAGCGCGAGTATCTGGAACGGGGCCTCGATACCCTGACCGAGCGCGAGCGCATGGCTTTGCTGCTGCGCGACGTAGAAGACTACTCGGCGGAAGAAGTGGCGGAGCAAATGGATTGCTCGAAGGCGACCGTGCGGTCGCATATCGCCAATGCACGAATCAAATTCCGGCGCTATCTGGAACGCCGAGGCAGGCGCGGTTAGTATGAAACAGCATCTTTCCGACACGGTATTGGCTCTCTACGCAACCGGCGATCTCGACTGGCGGGATCGGGCGGCGGCGGCATGGCATGTCCGGACTTGCGAACATTGCGCGAAGCTCGCGCAATCGTTCCGTGAGGATATTGCGTTTCGCAGGAAAAGTGCCGAAGCGATGCCGTTGCCTGCGTACTGGGATGCGTTGGCTGAGGAAATGGCGGCGAATATCCGGTTGGGGCTATCGGCTTCGGAATGTATCCGCTCTGTCAAGTCAACAACCGAAGTGAAACCTCGGGCTCGCGCGAAACCGATCGGTGCGGTGAGACCGAACTGGTTCTGGAAGCCGGCGGCGGGCATTGCCGCGGCGATGGCCGTGGTGGTCACCGTCTGGTTCTCGACGATGCCTCCGGAACAGACTCGGATTTTCTCGCGGGTTTGGGATGCGGCGGTGCATGGACGAACCGGGACGCCGGAAGCCCTTGGCATGGTGCTGGAGAGTTCCGCAAATGGTGTGGAGATGCGCAAAGGATCCCGGACTTCGGTCAAGCTGCTGGTATCGGGACATTTACCCGAACAGTTTTCCGCGAATCTGGATGGATCGATGCGTGCGCAGTATGTGGATGAAGAGTCCGGACAGGTGACGGTGACGAATGTTTACGCCGAATAAGTTGTGGGCGTTTTTGGCCGTAGCGTCTGCTTTCGCGCAGGGGCCGGGCGGAGCTTCGTCCGACTTCAACGGGCGGATTGACTTTGACGCGAACTCGCCGGTCGTGTCGACCTCGCAAAGTTGGAAGGGATCCACGGCGCAACCGCGCGCCGGTGCGTTGGTGATCGACGTGCACGCTTCGCTCGTGCTGAAAAACATCGACAAGCGTCGCATCCGTGGCATCACTCTGGTCGTGGCTGCGCAGCAGGACGTCATGCCAGGGGGCAAGGGTTCCGTGTCATTGCCGACGCTCGACGTAGGCCCTGGCGATACCTTTCAAGTCAAAGTGGATGTGAGTCTGCTGCGACCGTTCCAGCAGGGCTCGGGTCCGCTGGTGGATGTGCGTTTGGATGGGGTGCTGTTCGATGACCTGTCGTTTTATGGTCCGAATAAGCTAAAATCCAAGCGGTCACTCACCATTTGGGAACTCGAAGCCCGCCGTGATCGCCAGCACTTTCGCAATGTTTTGGAACGCGCAGGTGCAGACGGCTTGAAGCTGGAAATGGCGGCGGCAACGCAGCGCCAGACCGATCGGCAGCAGGTTGGCCTGCAGATGGTGCGTGGCGGACGCGTCACCAATGCGGAGATCGAAAAAAAGCTGCAGTTCGCGTTTTTGAAGGTTCCGGATTCGCCGGTGGAACCGCTTGCGGGCAACGCGAGTGTTTCCGGCAGCGAGGCCCGTGCGCCGTGGTTCGACCTGCGCAATCGCTCGGGAAAAGTCGTCAACCACATCGAGATGGGCTGGATCATTCGCGATGGCAAGGGCAAGGAATTCCTGGCCGGTGGCGTGTCGTCCGAATCGAAACTTGCGCCGGGCCAGCGGACGCAAATCACGCAGGATACGCTGGTGCGGTTCAGGAACGGCACGGAAATCGGCTCGATGTCCGGCTTCGTGCAACATGTGGAATTTGGCGACGAAACCGTGTGGGTTCCCAGCCGTGAGGCGATGGAACAGCCGGGCTTGCGCGGCATTGTGGCTCCTTCACCGGAGGAGACGCGGCTGGTGCGGTTGTATGGGCACAAGGGCGTCGACGCGGTGATTGAAGAGCTCAAGCGGCGTCCTTGAGCGGAAACGCGCAAACTTCACAGACAGGTCCCTCCTGCCGCCAGCGTTCTTCGAGAAACCTAAACCGCCGCGCGGCTTCTTCACGCCGCATCCTTCGGACCACCGCATCCTTCGGACCACCGCATCCTTCGGACCACCGCGAGGATCTCGTCCAAAGCAACCCATGCTTGCCGTGCATGCTACTTCCGCGTTTTCAAACGCGTCCAGTGCACACGTGCCACCGCACCCATGTAATCCTGATCCTTCGAGGAATCGTTGGCCTTCTTCAGCCACGGTTCCGCCTTCGCCGGATCGCCAAGCGCCTCGTAGTAGAGCCCGATATACAAGGCTGCGAAGAACTGCGCGGTGGCATCCGACTGGCCTGCGTCGCGCAACACATCCTGCACCATCGCCTTGCCTGCGAACAGTTCGTGGACCTTCATCATCGGACGCCGGCCATCGCTGCGGATGGTGATCAGCTGTTTGCGCGCCGCCGCCGGAGATTCCGCGCGTGCCGTGCAGAGATAATGCCACGCCGCATTCTCGACATCCTCGGTATTCAATGTCTGATGGCTCTCGAACTGCGCCTTGCAATCCGCGTAGCGACCCACGTAGTAAAGCGCAATGCCGCGCTGCCACAATTGAGGACGCGCCGATGGCTCCAGCGCGATAACGCGATCGAAATCGGAAATGGATTCCTCAACCTTGCCGGCGGTGAAGCGGTCCATTCCACGACGCAGATGGTCGTTCGCAGACTCCTGAGAGAGCAGGGCCAGCGCAAGCAGAGTGATCATTTGATCCCAGTGTAGCCGCGGAGCGAGAACGGAAGTAGCAGGATGAGTCCCGCGCCGGATGCCCACAGCGCTTCGGTCAAGCCGTAGCGTTCGGCGACTTGTCCCCAAATCCAACCGCCGAAGGCCATCGCTCCGTTGAAGACGAGGATGTGGATGGAAAGTCCGCGGGCGCGGACCCAGTCGGGGAGGGCCTTTTGCGCCGCGATGTTGAGCGTCGACATCACCACCATCCAAGCCACGCCTCCGATCAGCAAGAGCGCATACGCGATCGAGGATAGGCTGGTGCAGAATGACAATCCAAGCAGTGAGGCCGCGAATCCAAGCGTGCCCGCCGCCACCAGCAGGCCCTCGCGATAGGCTTCGCGTCCGCGGGCCAGCAGGATTCCCGCCACCACTGCGCCCACTCCCAGTGCGCCTAACATCAAGCCGAATCCTGCGCTGGTGGTGTGCAAAAGCTGCCTCGCCACAGATGGCATGATCGCCCACATCGAACTTGCGAATAGAGTGAACGTGGACGTGCGCCGCACCACCGCGCGCATCGCGCGATCGTTGCGAACAAAGCTCACACCTTCCGCGATGAACGGCATAAGCCGCTGCTCGAAAACATCTTTATGCGGTGTGCCTTTCCAATGGCGAATCACTCCAATCACCGCGAGAAACGAGACAGAGTTGATGAGAAACACCACACCCGGCGACGCCGCAATCAATAGCATTCCACCGACTGCAGGACCTACCGCTCTTGCCGCATTGAACTGTACGGAATTCAATGTCAACGCGCCGTGCAACTGCTCGCGCGCGATAAGGTCGGGGATACTCGCCGACCACGCCGGCGCATTCCACGCTGCTGCGCAGCCCATCGCGAACGTCAGTGCGAGCAATGTCCACGGGCCAGTGGATCCACTCAGCGTCAACGCGCCGATCGCGAAAGCCACGACCAACATCGCGGCCTGCGTGACCAGCAGCAACCTGCGACGATCCAGCAGATCGGCAAACGCACCGGCCGGCAGGCAGAAGAGGAACAGTGGCAAAGTGCCCGCGGACTGCACCAGCGCGGCCATCAGCGGACTCGGCGTCAACGACGTCATCAACCACGCTGCCGCGACGCTATGCATCCACGAGCCGACATTCGACGCGAAGGATGCGAGCCAGAAAGCTCGAAATCCGGGAACGCGCAAGGGGTTCTGATTGGCTGCTGAAGGATCGTCTGGCAAAGGGGGCACCTTCAGGTTAACGTCAATCCGCGCAGCGTTGCTATCTTAGGGACTTACAACCTTACAGTGAAACCTTCCTCCGAGCAGCGCCGCATTCTGCAAAGCGATTCCGCTTTCGTGGGCGTCATTGCCACGTTTCCCAACGTCCGCGCACTGGGCTCGGCCTATCGGAGCCGCGACGAGAGGATGACTCTCACAGTGCCGCGACCTTGGCTCAAACCCAAGAAATAGCCGATGCGCCATCGCCGTCAGTTTCTGCTCTTCGCCCTTGTCGTGCTCCTGCCTTGTGCGATTCTCGTCGTGCTCGGCTGGCGGATGCTTTCGCAGGAACGAAACCTCGCCGGAGAGCGCATCGTCAACGATCAACGCGAATTCGCCAACCAGGCGCGAGGCATGATCCTGGATCGAATCGCAGATCTGCCGGACGACTCAAGTTGGTGGAACACCGCCCTCGACGACGCGCAGCCGCTCGCCTTTCGCGGTGCAAGATCCCCGTGGGAAACGGCTTTTGCCGCGCGCCGCCTGCTCTTTGAACCGGACTTTCGTATGCGGTTGGAATCCGGATTATTCGAAGAAGCGGCGCGATTGGCGCATCACCCTGCGCAGCGTGCGTTGGTTCGAGTACGTCAGGCGAAGGCTTTCGCCGATGCGGGACGCTCGTCGCAGGCCTTCGAAATCTATGGGCAATTGTTGAAGAGCCAGCCGCAGTTGATGGATGAGAACGGCATCGCTTTCCGCTGGCAAGCCGCGTTGGCGCTGGCACAGTCCGGAATCATGCAGCAGGAAGTCACTGCGCTGTTAACCTCTGAGCTTGGATCGAAGACACCCCACGCGCCCGGCGTGAACAACGTGTTCCGGCAGATTGCGCGGCAACTGGCGCGTCATGCGCCGAGTCAGGATCAGGCACGCCTTCTCGAAGAACGAATCGACATCAATCAACGCTATGCCGAATCTGTGCGCCAAGCGTTGGCCTTCAAGGCAGGTCCTGAATGGCGGGTGATTGGCGATGAGGCAGAAGGCATTGAGGCATGGCTCGTACGCCGCACCAAAGAAGAAGCGCTTTGCGTGCGGTTGAAGCCTTACACACTGTCACTGCCCGGGCGGATCCTGGTGCGCCAGAAAGACGCGGGCAATCCGCTCTCACCTGACTTTCCAGACCTGAGTCTGCAGCTCTTTTCCGATACCGACCGCGCACTCGCGCAAAAATGGACTCTTCTCTGGTGGTTCTACGCGAGCGCGTTGACGCTCGTTTTGGGCGTGTCGCTGTTCGGCGGATATCTGCTGTGGCGCGACGTGAATCGCGAAGTACGCGCGGCGGAAGAGAGATCGCAATTCATTGCCGGTGTCTCGCACGAACTGCGCACGCCGCTCGCCGCAATCCGTATGTATGCCGAAACGCTTTCGATGGGCCGTATGACCGACGAAAAGACCCGGCGCGAGTATGCGGATACGATTCTCGCCGAAGGCGAACGCCTTGGACGCCTGGTCGACAACGTCCTCGATTTCGCAAAGATCGAACAGGGCAAACGCAGACTCTATCGCTTGCGTCCAACGTCCTTGGCAGAAGTCGTGCGATCCGCTGTGCGCGCACTCGAAAAGCCATTGGCGCAGCAGGGCTTTACGCTCGAACTCAAAATGGAAGACTCGATTCCCGAGGTGCAGGCCGATTCCGATGCGCTGATGCGGGCCATTCTCAATCTGCTCACCAACGCAATGAAGTATTCAGGCTCGTCGCGCCAAATCGAGTTAAAGGTGACACAGCGGCGCCGCCATGCGGTCATCCAAGTCAGGGACTTCGGTTTTGGCCTGCCGCCTGAAGAACTCGATCGCGTCTTCGAGAAGTTCTATCGCGCACCACAGCCCGAAGGCGAAGCCGTGGCGGGCACGGGCCTCGGACTCACCATCGTCAAGCACGTCGCCGAAGAACACGGCGGTTCGGTGGAAGTACGCAGCGAGCCCGGCAAGGGCAGCACGTTCTCCATCCTCATCCCAATCGATTGACCTGAAAATTGGCTTACCATTGAGGTTACCGTGCTTGTTCAGTTGGAAACCAAATCGCAGACACGCCCCGCGTGGCTCAAAGCCCCCGCCCCCGTTGGCGAAAACTACCACAACCTCAAGGCTCTGGTCGCGGATCTCAATCTTCACACCGTCTGCGAATCCGCAGCCTGCCCCAACATCGGTGAATGCTGGAACCATCGCACCGCCACCTTTATGATTCTCGGTAACGTCTGCACCCGCCGCTGCGGATTTTGCGCCGTGCAAAAAGGCGTTCCCCTCGAGATCGACATGGACGAACCACGCCGCGTCGCCGAAGCCGTCAAAATCCTCGGACTCAAATTCGCCGTCATCACCAGCGTCAATCGCGACGATCGCAAACACGGCGGCGCGGAACTCTTCGCGATGACCATTCGCGCCATTCACGAAGCAGCCCCCGGATGTGGTGTCGAAGTCCTGGTGCCCGATTTTCAAGGTTCTCGCGAGGCCATGGCAATCGTCGTGAATGCCGCCCCGGAAGTTCTCAACCACAACACCGAGACCGTCCCTCGCCTCTACCGGCAAGTACGCCTCGGTGCCCGCTTCGAACGCTCACTCGAGATGCTCGAGTATGTCAAGCAGGTCAATCCCGCCATGCCCACCAAGAGCGGACTCATGCTCGGCCTCGGCGAAACCAACGATGAAGTGGTGGAAACCATGCGCGCCATGCGCGAGCACAAGGTCGACATCCTCACGCTCGGCCAATACCTGCGCCCGTCGCCCATGCACCTGCCGATCCACCGCTACGTGCCCGTCAGTGAGTTTCAAGATCTGAAGCGCATCGGTGTCGAGTTGGGATTCAAACACGTTGAATCCGGACCCCTCGTGCGCAGTTCCTATCACGCGGCGGCGCACGGCTCGTGAACCTGCGCATTCTCGAACTCACTCCCACTCTCACGCAAATCAAGTTGCCGCTGCCGTTCGAGTTGCGCGAAGTCAATGTCCATCTCTTGCGGACTCCTAGCGATGGCTATGTGCTCTTCGACACCGGATATCATGCCGACGATTGTTTCGACACACTCGAAGCTTCCCTGCGGCATCTCAAGATCGAATGGGCCGACATCGGCATTGTCGCGCTCACCCACATGCATCCCGATCATGTGGGCAACGCTCATCGCATCGTGAACCTCTCGCAAGGCAAGGCCCGTATCGCTCTACGCTCGGACGAAGCCGAACACCTCAATGCGATTTCCGATGCCGGACGCCCGCCCTGGTTCGAGGCGATGCTTGCCCGCGCGGGAACTCCGCTCGCACTGCAAAACGACGTCAACGAGGCATTCACTACCCTGCGCGAACGATCGCAGCCCCTCGTTCCGGACATCCTTTATGGGGATGCGTTCGAAGGCTTCGACGTCATCCACACCCCAGGACACTCGCCCGGCCACGTCTGCTTTCTCGACCGTTCCAATGGCTTCTTTCTTGCTGGCGATCACATGCTTCCCGGCATCACTCCGAACATCGGCTGGCTTCCCGGCGAGGATATGCTCGGACACTATCTGCACTCTCTGCTGAAGGTCGATCCGCTGCCGGTGACGAATGTGATTCCATCGCATGGCAAGCCCTTCGAAGAGCATCGCGGCTGGCTCAAGGCCACTGCGGATCATCACCAGGAGCGCTGTGAACAGATCCGCGGACTCGCCGCTCAGCGTCCTGTCACCGCGCACGAAATCGTCGGTGAAGTGTGGCAACGAAAGCTCGCCCCGTTCCACTATCAGTTCGCCGTTTCGGAAATCCTCGCCCATCTCGAATACATGCATGCCCGCCAACGCATTCGATCCGCCAATGACGGCATGGCGGCTGCCACTTGGATCGCGTAAAGACGGCCCGCAAACCGCTGTTCGATCTCCTCTCGTTGGCCAACGGACAAAATGTTTTTCGGAACAATTCTGAAGTTGGAGCGTGGGCACAGACCGCACAGACCCGACAATCAGGGATTGATACACGATTCGGAAATTGCCATTGACACAGCAAGAGTGCGGAGATAGATTGAAATAGTCATGTCACCGATCGTAATCCGCCAGGAACAATTGGATGCATTGCACCTGGACGCTGAGGAACGTTTCCGTTCTCTTCTGTTTTTTCGGTTTAGTTCGATGCCCATGCCTCCGGTCCAGGAACTGAAGCTGGAAGTCGATACAGGGCTCGCTGAAGCCAGCAGGCTCGGTATCGAGACCCAAGCGGATAACGTCCTCGAGAAAGCGGGCCGCCGCGCGAGGGTAAGTGACGGTTGCGTTGGCTTGGCGCGGAAAGCGTCCGAAGCGGGAATAGACTGCCTGTAGAAACGAGACGACAAAGCCGTCTGGCTCGATCCCGGCAACGCCAAGCTCACGTCCAAGGACCAAAGCGACCGCAACAAGGCGGTCACTCACGCCACGACTTCTGTCGATTTTGGCCCTGGCTCCTCCCCAGACCGTCTGGGGAAAGGGCCACATCCGTTGGACTTTCGCCCCCCATTGCCGGGGCGTTATGATGACTCATATGCCTTGGCGGACAGCTTTCCTTCTCATCGTCGTCTTGCTGCTTGGTGCCTTTCCATTACAACGGGCCGCCGCTTCCGAAGAGTTGAACCAGCGACTGAAGCGCATTTACGATTCCCCCGCCTTCGCCGCCAAGCCCTTCGGACCGGCCCGTTGGATCCGTGGCGGCTCGGCCTTCACCACCCTCGAGAACGCTCCGGGTTCCATCGACAAAGCGAAGGACATCGTTGAATACGACACCGCAACCGGCAAGCGATCTGTTCTGGTTTCGCATTCCGTGCTGACGCCCGCCAAAGCCACGCAGTCGCTCGACATTGACGACTATCGCTGGAGTAACGACGCCAACCGTCTGTTGATCTACACCGAATCCCGCAAGGTCTGGCGTACGAATTCCCGCGGAGATTATTGGGTCCTCGACCGAACCTCGAAAGCCCTCAAGAAAATTGGAGGTCCCGACGCGCCTGCTTCCTCTCTGAGTTTCGCGAAATTCTCGCCCGATGGCTCCCACGTTGCCTACGTCCGCGCCAACAATCTCTATGTGGAAGAGATCGCAACCGGCGCGATCCGCGCGCTGACCAAAGATGGATCCGAGACGCTTGTCAACGGCGCCTCCGATTGGGTCTATGAAGAGGAACTCAACGTGCGCGACGGCTTTCGCTGGTCGCCCGATGGCCGCAGCCTCGCCTTCTGGCAGTTCGACGTTACGGGCGTCGAGCGATTCGCACTAGTCAACAATACCGACACGCTCTATCCGAAGATCACCAACATCCCGTATCCCAAAACCGGCACCAGGAACTCCGCCGTGCGCGTTGGCGTGATCGACGTGAACGGCGCATCGCCGACCCGGTGGATGTCCGTACCCGGCGACTCGCGTAATCACTACATCTTTCATCTGGAATGGCTCGAGAACGGCACCGGCCTGGCCATCGGGCAACTCAACCGTCTGCAGAACACCGCGACGGTTTTCATCGGGGATCCAAGCAACGGTGAGGCCAAGCAGGTCTTTGAAGATCGGGATTCCGCCTGGGTGGATGTGCACGAGAGCAGGGAACTCGGCGGTGGATTCGAATGGCTTCATCAAGGCAAGAACTTTCTCTGGCTCAGTGAGCGCGACGGCTGGCGTCATGCCTACTCGGTTTCCACACAAGGCGGTGCGGCCACGCTCATCACTTCCGATTCGTCCGATGTGGTGGCCATGCAGGCCGTCGATCCCCAAAGCCGATGGATCTACTACACCGCCTCGCCCGCCAACGCCACACAGCGCTATCTCTATCGCTCGCCTGTCGATCGCGCCGGACCCGCAGTTCGCTTGAGTCCTGCAACGCAGCCCGGAACCCATTCCTACAACATCTCGCCCAACTGCCAGTGGGCGTTTCATACTTACTCGCGCTTTGACAGTCCGCCGGTGATCGAGTTGGTGAGCCTGCCGGACCACAAGACGATCCGTACACTCGAAGACAACGCCGTTTTGCGGGCGAATGCCGCTTCGTCTGTGGATCCCCCGGCGGAGTTTTTGCAGTTGAAGCTCGACAACGACGTGACCGTCGACGGATGGCTGTTGAAGCCACGCAACTTCGATCCCACCAAGAAGTATCCACTGCTCGTGTATGTTTATGGCGAGCCCGCCGGTGTCACGGTAGTCGACTCATGGTCTGGAACCACCGGGCTTTTTCATCGCGCTCTGGCGGAAGACGGCTATCTCGTGGCCAGCTTCGACAATCGTGGCACACCATCGCCCAAAGGCCGCGCCTGGCGCAAAGCGGTGTATGGCGCGGTGGGCGTGCTGTCGGCGCAGGAGCAAGCCGCAGCAGTTGTGGCTCTAGCGCGGCAGCGATCGTATGTGGATGTGTCGCGCGTCGGCGTCTGGGGTTGGAGTGGAGGCGGATCCAATACTTTGAACTTACTATTCCGTTCGCCGGATCTGTTTCGTGTCGGCGTATCCGTGGCTCCTGTGCCAGATCAAAGGCTTTACGACACCATCTATCAGGAACGCTACATGGGCTTGCCGGACGAAAATGCCGAAGGATATCGCAGTGGTTCGCCGATCAATTTTGCCGAAGGGCTCCGCGGCAAGTTGCTGATCGTGCATGGCTCGGGCGATGACAACGTACACTTTCAAGGCGCCGAGAAACTGGTGAATCGACTGATCGAATTGGGGAAGTCCTTCGATTTCATGGAGTATCCGAATCGGACGCACGCGATCGCAGAAGGGAAGGGGACGACCTTGCATGTATATAGTCTGATCGCCCGCTACATCGAAGAACACCTTCCTGCTGGGCCGCGATAGCACTACAGCGCATAGCTGCGGGCGCGTTTCATGCGTTTGGTGAAATGGAGTTTCCGTTCGATCGTATACAGAAACTGGACCTAGGGACGAGCGCGCGGATCGGTCTGGCCGGTGAGAATCTGCAACTCCGCCAACAGAAGCGACGGATCGCTTGGGCCGTGTAGAACCGCTATGATGACGATCATGCGGATCATCGTCCTTTCCGTCATCCTGCTCCTGTCCCAACAGCGAGCAGCCGATGCCCAAGAACCCCAAAAAGCGCCTCCCGCCAACTACGACGCGGCACTCGCCTCCAAGCTCAAAGCCGACGACATGGGAATGCACAAGTACGTCATGGCCTTCCTCAAACGCGGACCCAACCGTCCCTCCGATCCTGCGGAAGCCCGCAAGCTGCAAGAAGGCCATATGGCCAACATCAACCGCATGGCGAAAGAAGGCAAACTCGTCCTCGCGGGACCTTTTCTCGACACCGGCGAACTGCGAGGCATCTACATCTTCAACGTTGCCACCGTTGCCGAGGCGGAAGCGCTCACCGATTCCGATCCCGCCATCAAAGCGGGAAGCCTCGTCATGGAACTCCATCCGTGGTATGGCTCAGCAGCCATCCAGGAAATTACCGCCATTCATGAGAAAATAGCCAGGAAGAATCCGTAAACAAGAAAAGCCCCCTCCAGCAACGAGCCAGAGGGAGCGAAGAATAGATCGAAAACTACGCCAAAGCCTTCTTGCAGAAGTCCACGCACTTCTTGATCTCGGTCAACTCGTCAGAGCCCTGCGGCGTATCGTACTCGTACTCGATACTCGCCGGAATCTTGTATTTCTTTTGCTTGAGCAACTGCAGGATCTCCTTCAGCGGCGTCTCGCCATCGCCCCAAGACACGTTCGGACCACCGCCCCCAGGCCCGCGGGTCTCACTCGCCGCCTTCGGACCCTTCCGGTCTTTCAGATGCAAACTCGAAATCCGGTCGTGATATCTCTCAATCACCGGAACAGGCGATAATCCATTCACGCCCCAGAAATGGCCCACATCGAAGTTGATCGCCGTGTATTTCGAGATTGCCAGCGCTTTGTCGAACTGTGTATCCGCCCCTTGCCCGTGTGTGTGAAACGCAATCGCCAGTTTCCGCTTCGCCGCGTATTCGCCTACTCGTTGCGTCAGCGCCCAATCGGTCGGCAACTCCATCGTGATGTGATTTGCTCCAACTGTCTCGGCGACGTTCCAGATGTATTCGTACTCGGCATCCGACATCTCCATCGTTGGCGGCAGCTTGAACGCGTAGATCTTCACGCCCGCATCTTCGTACATCCTGCGGAAGGCTTTGAACTTGTCCATCGAAACGGACGTGCGCCACTTGGTGACTTCTTCGGTAGCTTTCTTGCGCGCTTCGAG
>CAZCPL010000068.1:0-24621 GCA_964500255.1 uncultured Solibacteraceae bacterium
GTAGTCGTCGATGTTGACGCGATGACGCACGCGGACTGCGCGGGCGCGGATCTGACGGGTCGTATGCTTGATCAGCCAAGGGCGGTCGAGCCGCAGTGGCGCATCCTGCATCCATACGATGTCTGCTGCGAAGCGCTTGGCATGCTGCGGGGCGGATTGCACATGGGTAAACAGTTCGCCGCGCGCGATATCGATCTCGTCTTCGAGGGTGAGCGTGACCGATTGGCCAGCCTGCGCAACATCGAGATCGCCATCGTAAGTGACAATGCGCGAAACGCGAGAGGTCTTGCGTCCGGGCCACACGCGGACCTCATCGCCCGGGCGGACGACGCCAGAAGCCACGATGCCGGCATAGCCGCGGAAATCGAGGTTCGGACGAATCACATGTTGCACGGCGAAGCGGAAGTCCGCTGCAGTTTTTGCGTGCGAGAGTGGCTCGACGGTTTCGAGGTATTCAAGTAGCGCGGGTCCGCTGAACCAGGGGATGCGCGTGGAACGATCGACAATGTTGTCGCCATCGAGCGCACTGGCCGCGAGAAAATAGGGGTTCGTGTATCCGAGATTGGCGAGCAGCGGAGCGAATTCGTTGTAGATGTTGTCGTAGACCTGTTTGTCGAAGCCGACGAGATCCATCTTGTTGATGGCGACAACTGCGGTGCGAATTCCCAGCAGCGAGCAGATATAAGCATGGCGGCGTGACTGCGGCAGCACACCGTAGCGCGCATCGATCAGAATGATGGCGACATCGGCGGTGGAAGCGCCTGTGGCCATGTTGCGGGTGAACTGTTCGTGTCCCGGCGTATCGGCGAGAATGAACTTGCGCAGTGCAGTGGTGAAGTAACGGTAGGCGACGTCGATCGTGATGCCCTGCTCGCGCTCAGCACGCAAGCCATCTGTGAGCAGCGAAAGATCTATGAGTGCGGTGGAACGGTTCAAGCCGCTCTTGGCGATGGATTGCAATTGATCTTCGTAGATGTTGCGCGAGTCATGCAGCAGGCGGCCGATCAGTGTGGACTTGCCATCGTCGACACTGCCGCACGTCAGAATGCGCAAGAGCGTCTTTTGCTGTTCGATTTCGAGAAATTGCTCGATATTTACCTGTTCAGCGGCGGGTGTCATTTAGAAATAACCCTCGCGTTTCTTGATTTCCATCGAGCCTTCCTGGTCGTGATCGATGACGCGATTTTCGCGTTCGCTGCGGCGGAATCCACGTAATTCGTCGATGATTTTGGGGATGCTGTCGGCTTCGGATTGGATCGCGCCGGTGCAGGGTCCGCAACCGAGCGAGCGCATTCTCACGCTGAGCAAGCCGGTTGGTTCCATGTTCGGCGCGGCTTCCGCCAGCGTAATGGATGAGCCGATCTGGATCACCGAACGGGGCTTGGCGTAATACAGCGGAACGATGGGGATGTTTTCCAGATGGATGTACTGCCAGATGTCGATTTCCGTCCAGTTCGAGAGCGGAAAGACGCGGATACTCTCACCGGGCTCGATGCGGCTGTTGTAAATGTTCCAAAGTTCGGGACGCTGAGCCCGGGGTTCCCACTGGCCGTGGCTATCACGGAAGGAATAGATGCGTTCCTTAGCCCGGGATTTCTCTTCATCGCGGCGTGCACCGCCGAATGCGGCGTCGTAGCGGCCAGCTTTGAGCCCATCCAGAAGCGCTTGGGTTTTCAGAAGTCCGCAGCAGCGCTGGGTTCCGATCTTGCTGGGATGCGCACCGCCGGCGATCGCTTCCTCATTGCGGTGGACGACCAGCCGGACACCCAACTCGGCCGTGTAACGATCACGGAACTCAATCATTTCAGGGAACTTGTATCCGGTGTCGATGTGCAGCAACGGGAAAGGAATCGGACCGGGGTAAAAGGCTTTTTGGGCGAGGCGGAGCATCACTGCGGAATCTTTGCCGATGGAATAGAGCATCACCGGGCGCTGGAATTCGCTGGCGACTTCGCGGAAGATGTGAATGCTTTCCGCCTCGAGAGCTTTGAGGTAGGGAAGACTGGGGCGCGGGGCGTCCATAGACCTCATCGTAACACAAACAGTAGTTTGTTGATAGAGATTTGTATTATTCATTCTCTATCGCCAATCAGAGATTGGCCTCTAGTAAAGTGGGATCCAACTTTGATGGCAGGTGACCTTCGGCTGGCGTAGATCGAACGGAGGCAGTGGACGACGTGTTTGCGGTGAACGAATCCGCCATCGGGCGTCCGTCCGACGGAGAAACAAGCGGTAGGCAAACACGAAGTTGGCGGCGTTATGCAGAATAATCGATTATCCGGCGAAACGGGATAACTTCCGTTCCGCGGATCCGCATGGCGGCCGGATAATTCTCCCGCGAAGTCTCGCGAACCAGTGTTTGTCCGAATTGGTTTTCGAAGAATGGCCCGTCCGTAGCATCCAGAAGAACAGACCTTAATACGAAAGTCCGCAACTCATGCGAACGTTCGTGCATCCTGTGTGTTGGTGGAGGAGCAATAGAATGAAAACCGTTTCGATGGGACGCCGGTTTGTGATGCTGCTGTTGGTATCGGGCCTGGCGATGGCGCAGCAGGCCGTCGAGCCACAGGTTTACGACGTCCGCAATGGCGATCAACAAGGCAAGCTGATGATCAAAGAAGATGGCCTCGCCTTCGAGTCGCTTTCCGATGCGCGCCAGTCGCGCAATTGGAAGTACACTGAAATCCGCGAGATTTCGAAGAAGCGCAAAGAACTGTCCGTGCGGCCCTTCAAAGGCTCGAAGTACGCCTTTCAGTTTCCCGACAACGGCGTGCGCGATCGGTTGTATACAATGATCACCGACCGCGTTGTCGCCGCGCGTCAAAGCTTAAAGAAGTAACTACTCCGTCGCTGCGCCGCCTTCGGTTCCGAAGTATTTCTCGAGCCAGGCGATCCAGCGGCGATCCACATCGCGTGCATGCACCGGATCGGCGGGGCTGTGCCCGGGTAGAGGATACGCGATGAATTGCGTCGCAATCCCACGGTCCCGCAGCGCGTGGTAAAGCTCATACGACTGTGTGATCGGCACGCGATAATCGCCCGTGTTCGAGAGGATCAGCGTCGGCGCTTTGATGCGCGTCGCATAGTGAATCGGCGACTGTTCGAGCGCGGCCTGCATGCGCTTCGGATCCGTCCACGGCGAGCCACCGATCGACGAACCGCGGCGCACATTGGCGTCGCCGAGATTGTATTGATCCATCCATGCAGTCACCGCCGCGCCGGCTACGGCGGTGCGCCAGACGTCTGGATAGTTGCCCAGAAGCCAAGTGGTCATGTAGCCGCCATACGACCAACCTGTGGGTGCCATGCGCGTCTCGTCCACCCAGCCACGCTTTTTCAGAACCTCAACGCCCGACATCACATCGCGTCCCGGGCCCGCACCCGCATCGTTCCAAATCGCCGCCTGAAAAGCATTGCCGAGGTTGTCACTGCCACGATAGTTCGGCTCAAAGATCACCCACCCGCGCGAGGCCAGCAACTGTGCGCGTCCGAATATTTCTTTCGAAGCGGAACGGGGTCCGCCGTGGATGTAGAGCACGAGCGGATACTTCTTCGAAGCAACGAATCCGGGCGGATACGTGACGACGCCATCCTGTTTGAAGCCGTCTGCACCGGTCCACTGAATGCTCTCTGTCTTGCCGAGTTCGAGAGCTTCGAAGGTGCCGTTGAAATCGGTCAAGCGCTCAGGTTTGGCGGTGCCGCGAGAGAGATAGATTTCGGCGGGCCGCGTGGGGGTGCTGGCACTGAACACGAGCGTTCCATCGGCTGCGAGGGAAGCGTCCAGCCAGAAGGGTGCGGTGGGAACGATTTTGCCAAGGTCGTACTTTTTCGCCGCGCCATCCACGGGTTGGTTCCAGATGCTGACTCCCGTTCCGTCGTTGGCGCTTACGATAAGGGACTTGCTGTCAGAGGTCCAAATGGCGCGCATCACATTGCGATCGATTGCCGAGGTGACGCTGCGACCTTCGCCGCCAGCAAACGCCGCAACATTGATTTCATTGACGTTTTTCGAATTCCCTTCCCGTGGATACCAGTAGCTGACCCATTTGCCATCGGGCGAAATCACGGGCTGCGATTCGCTCTTCGCGCGCCCGCTGAGTACACGCATCGCGCCGCTTTCGACATCGATCACTTGGATGCTGCTCTGATCCGCGTCACCCGTATATGGCGTTGCCACCTTCACGAACACGAGAAACTTGCCATCCGGTGACCAGTTTACCGGCGACGATGGCGAACTCGGCGGCATGCTCTTCGGCAGCGTCCACGGGCCGGAGGTGAGGCGTTTGGCGCGGCCGACGCCGTCGGTGGGAGTGATCCACAAGTGCGATGGCATCTGCGCGGTGGTCACCAGAAAGTCGTTGTGGCCCACTTCAAACGCCTTGTTGTGACGTTCAGGGCCAGTGACTTTCGCTGGCTCATCTTCAGTGACATAGGCGATGCGCGCGCCATCGGGGGCCCACGCGAACTGCTGAACAGCCTTAGGCGCTGCCGTAAGTTGCACAGCCTCACCGCCGCCATCCATCGGGAGCGCGAACACCTGCGAACGCCCGTCAACACTGGCGAGGAATGCGAGGCGCTTGCCATTGGGCGACCAGCGCGCCGACGAAACTCCGCGGCGATCGCGAATCAGCACACGTTGCGCCTTCGTCGCCACGTCGATCAGAACGAGCTGCGCATCGTAGCGGTTCTCTTCGAAGTTTGCGCGCGACACCATCGCGGTGACGCTCTTGCTATCGGGTGAAATTTGCGGATCGGAGAGGCGGACGATTTGTCCCATCTTCTCGATCGTGAGGCGTTCGGCAAACGAGGCGGACGCGAGGAAACCAGCCACTAGGATCAGGCGCTTCATCATTGGTTCAGGATGGCGCGTTTGCTCGCCCGGCGCAAGAGGGATAAGATCGAGTGATGTCGAAACAGGCTTTTTCCCGTCGCGCCTTTGTCGCCGCCGCCTCAGCTCTGCAGGTCGCAAGTGCCCAACAGCAGCAAACACAGCAGGCTGCAATCGGCACCCGCATGCAAAACGATCCGATCAAGGTCGTGACCATGTACAAGTTCGAGCCGAATGAGATCGAGAAGATTCAGAAGGCCGTCACGGCTGCCAAGGTGGACATCCAGATCTGCACCACGCGCGAAGAGTATCGCGCAAAGTTGCGCGACGCCGAAGTCGTCTATGGCAACCTTGCCGGCCCGGATCTCGATTTCGCGCCCAAATTGAAGTGGGTGCAATGGGGATCCGCTGGCGTCGAAGGGATGGATGACGCGATGAAAGCGCATCCGGCAGTGGTCACCAACTACGCCCGCACATTTGCGCACGGCATCTCGGAAACCGCCATGGCGCTGTTGCTGAGCCTCTCTCGCGGCATCACGCAGTACTACCATCCGGCCTTTGCGAAACGGCAGATGGTGCCCGTTGGATCGTCGCGTTCCAACCATCATCAGGAACTCACGGGACTCACCATGGGCATCGTCGGCTTTGGCGGCATCGGATCGATGATCGCTCGCCGCGCCTACTTCGGCTTCGATATGAAGATCGTTGCGACGGATGCAAAGCCGTTGCCCAGCCCCCACTATGTTGAGCTGCACGAGGCAGCTTACTTTCCGAAGATGGTTCCGCAAGTGGACGTGCTTGTCTGTGCCGCGCCTTCAACGCCGACGACGCGCCGCATGTTCAACGAGCCGATCTTCCGGTCAATGAAGAAATCCGCCTATTTTCTTGCGATGTCGCGCGGCGATCTCTTCGACGACATGGCGCTTGTGAAAGCGCTCAAAGAAGGCTGGATCGCCGGTGCTGGACTCGATGTCTTTCCGCAAGAGCCACCGCCGTCCACGCATCCAATCTTCGACTGCAACAACGTCGTCATGACCGCGCACACTTCCGGGTGGAGCACGAATCGGCAAGTGCGGCTCATCGATGTCTTTGCCGACAACGTTCGCCGTTACTCAGAAGGCTCGCCGCTGGTGAATGTCGTCGACAAGCTAAAAGGCTACTAATGCGCTTCGCAATCTTCGCGCTCTTGTGCGGAAGCACGTTTGCAGCCGACACGCTGCTCTTCTCGTTCTTCCGTAACAACGGCGAAGACGGACTGTATTTGGCCGCCGCTAGCGCCGACGGCCTGCAATGGCGCGTACTTAACGACAACAAGCCGCTCCTGCATCCAAAGGTCGGAGAGAACCAGCTGATGCGCGATCCATCGATCGTGCGCGGACCCGACGGCGTTTTTCATATGGTTTGGACCACTTCCTGGCGTGGCAAGACCCTCGGCTATGCGTCATCGCGCGATCTCAGAAACTGGTCTGAGCAGAAAGCGATCTCTGTTGGGAGTGAGGACACGATCAACTGCTGGGCGCCTGAGATCTTCTACGATAAGACCGCGAGGGAGTTTGTCATCGTGTGGGCTTCCACAATCAAAGGCAAGTTTCCAGAGACGGCGGGAACCGGCAATAACGAATACAATCACCGTCTGTACGCGGTTCAAACGCGTGATTTCACCACGCTCAGCGAACCGCGACTCTTCTACGATCCGGGATTTCAAGTGATCGACGGTGCCGTTTTTCGCGCCGGCAAACGCTGGGCGATGGTGGCGAAGAATGAGACGCTCAAGCCCGAGGCCAAGTATCTTTTCATGACCTTTGCCGATTCACTCACGGGCCCTTGGACCAAGCCCACCGAATCGATTTCCGGCAAGCAATGGGCAGAAGGAGCGGCGCCAGTGCGCATCGGTGAGGCTTGGTACGTTTACTTCGATAAGTATCGCGACAAGCGCTACGGCGTGATTCGTTCGAAGGATCTTCGCCAGTGGGAAGACCTCACCGATAAGCTACAGTTTCCTGCCGGAGCCCGCCACGGCACTGCGTTTTGGGCTCCAGAGAAAACAATTCAAGATCTCAACTGACTACTTCGAAGCCGCCACAATCTTCGCGAACTCGTCCGCACCGGCCTTGGCGATCTGACCGTCCTGCATGGACGTGACGCCACTGATCCCAATCGCTCCCAGGCAGCGATCGCCGATCATCAGAGGCAGCCCGCCTTCCACAGGCAGCGCGCCGGGCAGTTTCAAGATCGTCTGGCGACCTCCAACGACGGTGTCTTCGAATACTTTGGTGGGACGCTTGAATCCGACGGCGCTATAGGCTTTGGCGCGCGATACTTCGATGCTGCCGATCTGCGTGTTGTCCATCCGCTGCATGTAAAGCGCATTCCCGCCCTCGTCCAGAATCGTGATGACGACGGTCCAGTTGTTCTTGACCGCCTCAGCTTCGGCGACCGCAGCGATCTGCTTGGCCGTGGCCAGATTCAGTGTCTTGCGAGTGGAAAGCTCTGCGCCTTGTGTGGCCGAAACGGCGAGCAGCACTGTCGATGCGAGAAGTTTTTTCATATCCGCACGATTCTATCGCGTCCTCGCGCTATCGCGCTTGGGGAAGTGCGATCATCGATAGTATGCGGGGCAAATGGATGCTCATCGGAGGCATCGCGATCTTTCTGGCCGGTGGCACTGGCGTGGTCGCCTGGTGGCGAGGACAGTTGCAGGCCCCGAAAGATCCAAAGCCGCAGCCCCAACAGACACAAATCACCGGCAACGATATTCAACTCTCGGGCCAGATTCAGCCGCAGGAACTGATCCCTGTAGCGGCACCGATTGAAGGCATTATCGACGAACTCTTTGTTGAGGCCGGTGGTGAGGTTTACGAAGGCCAACTCATCGCGCGCATCCGCAATGGCAAGCTGGATTCGGTGCTTGAATCCGCAACGGCGGAAGTGGAAAAGCTGAAGGCACGCATCACCACGCTCGAAGGATCGATCATCGCGGCGCGCCTCGAATCTTCGCGTGCCGGGGCCGAAGCATCCCGTGTGAAGGCTGAATTCGATCGGATCGATCGCACCTTTCAGCGGCAGCAGATGCTGTTGCGCGAAGGTGCGACGCCACGATTGGCCTATGAGAAAGCCGAGCGCGAATACAAGCAGATGAGGGGCGAATACGACAATTCCAACGAAGCCGCCAAGGTCGCGGACGACCGGGTGATGTCGCTGAACCGCGATCTCGATGCCGCTAAAAAACTACTCGAAGGCCGCAATGACGATCTGGAAAACGCACGGCAGGAATCCGGACAGGGAGAACTGAAATCGCCATCCGACGGGCTCGTCATTTCACGCAAAGGCGCGCCCGGCGAGCAGATTTCCCCCGGCGTGAGCGATTTCTTTGTGCTTGCCACCAATCTCACGGCACTGCAAGTGGTGCTCGATCCCGATCCCACTGTGTTGCCGAGGATCAAGCCAGGGCAGATTGCAGGCGTTCGCGTGGCCGAGTCCAGCGATGAAATCCCAGGGTTTGTGCGTGAAATCAAAGGCACGCAGGTGCTGGTGGATTTCGTTGCGCCGGAAGCGAACATCAAGCCAGGCTTGACCGCGCAGGTGCGCATCGGTTTGTTGGAACCCACACCGCCACAGCCGCCACAGCAGCAGAAGAAGTAACGCCAGCCGAACGCGCTCGCGCCTCGGCGACTCAACATGAAAACACGTTCGATAGGTTTTGATTTCGGCACCACCAACAGCAGCCTTGCTCTTTATGACGATGCGGCGCAGTCGCTTCGCATCGCCCGCTTTCGTTCTTCGGGTGAATCGACCACCGCCGCTTACCGTTCTGTACTCTACTTCGAGCCGCCGGCAAAGGGTCCGCCGGGCAAGAAACAAGCTCATGCGTTTGCCGGTCCGCTGGCCATCGAGCAGTATCTGGAATCGGAAAACAAGGGCCGTCTTATTCAGTCCATCAAGAGCTTCGCGACCAGCCGCGTGTTTAGCGCCACCAACGTTTTCGGACGCATGTACTCGTTCGAAGATCTGGTCGCGCTGATTGTGAAGCGCCTCTTGGAAGAGGCCGAAGAACAGTTCGGACCGATTCGCGGTTTGCCGGTCACCGTTGGACGCCCTGTACGTTTCGCGGGCGCAAACAGTGAGGCCGATGAGACCTTCGCAATCGATCGTATCCGCAAGGCTTTCGGCATCGCAGGCCTCGAAAATGTACGTTTCGAATACGAGCCGGTTGGCGCGGCATATCACTACGCGAGCCGTCTCACCGACCATTCGGAACTGGTCCTCATCGGTGATTTCGGAGGCGGTACCAGCGCTTTCTCGTTGCTACAGATCGACGCCAAGCAGAAGCGCATTCTGGGCAACGAAGGTGTGGGACTCGCAGGCGACTCATTCGACGCCAGCATCATCCGCCATCTCGTTTCCCCGCGCCTCGGCGAAGGCACGGAGTACCGATCCATGGACAAGCTGTTGCCAGTGCCGACGTGGGTGTATGCGAAGCTTGAGCGATGGCATCATCTATCGTTTCTGAAAGCTTCGGATACGTTGCAGATGCTGACTTCGGTGAAGACGATGGCGATCGAATCCGAGCGCATTGCAGCTTTGATTTTCCTCATCGAGAACGATCTCGGTTATCACTTGCACAAGGCCGTGCAGGAAACCAAAATCAACTTGTCACGCGAGACCCAGAGCACGTTCCGCTTTGTCGACGGCGATGTCGACATCGTGGAAAAAGTCAAGCGGAGACTCTTTGAACAATGGATCGCGGCACATCTGCGCGCGATTACCGCGAGTGTCGACCGCCTGCTAACGTCCGCTGGCGTGAACGCTTCGGAGGTCGATCGAGTGTTCCTCACCGGCGGATCTTCGTTTGTGCCCGCCGTGCGTGCCATCTTCGCCTCGAAGTTCGGTGAGTCCAAACTGGCGGACGGGGACGAGTTCACGTCGGTGGCCAGTGGACTCGCCTTGCGCGGTGCAGATCCGAACCCGAGCGCCGCGGCCGCGCCGCTCGCCTTTGTCGACGCGAACGAGGCCTGACGACCATTCTACGGAGCGAAGTATCCGCTGATATCCAAAAACATTTCCGTAGCGTCTGAAGTGTAGACGCGGATCACACCGCCGGGTCCGGCCGGCACGATCGCGGCATTGGAGGTCAAGGCACCGTCCACAGCGTTGAGCGTGGATACCGTTGGCTGAGGTCGACCGCCAGGCCACATGGCGAGGAATCCAAAGACCCCGGCGGGAAGCACGGTTGCGTTCGTCACATACGCTTGCTCGGTGCCTGGAACAGCACACGGGCTGGATGGCACGGTAAATTCCCGGGTCGAGTTGGGATTCAGCCGCGGACCTCCGAACAGTCCGTTCGCGTTGCGCGTATCGAAGATCCTGCAGGGAGGTGTCGGATGGAACGCCAGCGCGCCAGGCAAGCCCGGAGGCGCGAAGTAGCCGTTCAGTTCGACGATGATGTGGGTTTGATCGGTGACAAACGCCTGGAACGCACCTCCGGTACCCGCTCGAAGAATCGCGGCGTTTGCGACCACCGTTCCGGTTAGGTTGTTCAACGTCGAGACCACCGGCATAGGGGAACCGTCGGGCCACAAGGTGAGGTATCCAAGAGGCGCGGGCGATACGGCGGTGACATTCAGGGAGTAAGCCTGTGCCGCGGCAGGCAGGCAGCTTCCACCGCCAGGCACCCGCCGGGTCGAAAGACGGGCAACCATGCCTCCCGCGCCCGCATCGCGGGTATCAAGCACGCGGCAAGGTGTCAGTGGATAAAACGCAAGCGCACCGGGAGTTCCCACCGCGACAAAGTAGCCGTTGACATCGAGAGCGATATGCGCCGGGTCGGTCACAAAAACGCTCACGGCGTTGCCCGTCCCCATCCCGACAATCGCGGTGTTCGCCTTGACGCGTCCATCGAGTGAGTTCATTGTGGAGACCGTGGGCTGAGGTTGTCCGGCCGGCCAGATGGAAAGATATCCGAAGGCGCGATTCGGAATCAGAGTCACGTTCAGTGCGACCGCCGTGGCGTTGCCCGGAACCCCGCAACTGCCAAAGGTGAAGTCTCGTGTGGATGACCCGTTCAAGATACCAGTATTCCTTGTGTCCACCGCGCGGCATGGCGTGATCGGAACGAAATGGGATCCTGGGCCCGCGGGCGGAACCACCGTGAGAGTCGCGTTGTTGGATGGAACGCCTCCCGGTCCGTTACGGACGGTAACAGCATAGGTCCCAGTCCCCAGACTGACAACGAGATGAACGGCCGTGGCGGACTTGTTTAGCAGCATGGCGTTCGGGATGGTGATGCCACCGGAAAGTTCGACCTGCACCGTCGCGGGGTCGAATCCGGAGCCGACGATGACGATTCCGCTGCGGGGTACCGTGGAAATCGTACCAGGCAAAATAAAGTGGATTTGTGGTGCCGCGGGACCAGGCTGGTTGGTGAGTGTGAAGAATGCGGACCCACCCCCGACGACGCTTGCGTTGACGTTGTAGGTTCCGGCGGTGGAGCTTGCGGAAGCCGTGATTTGGGCGATTCCGGCCGCGTTGGTGACGCCGGACGCGCTCGACAAGGTGGCGGTCGCGCCACTGGCGGGCACCGAGAAGTTCACCGTTACGCCCTGTAACGGAAGATTCCCCGAGTAGACTTGTACTCTCAGGGGAGTGGCAAAGGGAGTCGAGACACGCGTGGATTGGGGTGTCCCACCGCTGGCATTGACAATGCTCGGCGTATTGGCGTCGGTGAGGTAGGTGATCGCATAGATCGTATCAACACGCGCGCCAGCGCCGTTGTAGCAGTCAACAGTGATGGCTGTGGTCGTCGGTTCGGCGATGAGGAATCCCCAGCCATTGGTCCTGCAATGCGCATCGGAGTCTCCGTGGGCCGTGACAATTGCCATGCTCCTGCCGTAGGCTTTGAGACCTGCGAAGAAAATGCCATACCCTCTCGTTCCGGGGCCCGTGGCCGTCACCGGGCCATTCGAGGAGTTCGTGCGATAGAACGCGTCCGGCGCATACGGACCCGTCGCGGCGATGTCCGTCGGCAGCGCGTAGGCGCCGGGATCCCCCGCGAGAACGTTGGCCGCACCGAAGGAAACATCCATGTAGTAGCTCACGCCGAACTCAGCGTCCACAGGCGTTCCGTCGATCGTATGGCACCCAACCGCGATCGCTGAACCACCCCAACCGCGGCTCTTGCAGCGTATGGATGAGGCGCCATACGAGGTCACCATCCCCGATCCCCCGTTTTTCACGGATGCCTGCACGAAAGGAAAATCGATTGTGTATCGCCCGGTAGAGGTGCGCGTGATCCGCGCGGCTCCGCCCCTTCCGTTCCAAGTATAGGCCGCAGCCGGCTGCACAACGCCAGCGGAGCTGTTCGCTATCTGCGACCGCGAGTATCCGGCGTTTTCCTGCAGGCCCGCGCGGTTTTCCTTGTAGAAAAGGAGATTGAACCGGCTGTCCTCGGGATTGCCGGCGTTGTTGAAGCAAACGACGTAGGCTTCCTGGGTGGTGCCGTTTGGCCCCCAGGAGTGGACTTTGCAATCGGCGACACCATTGAACGCATTCACGTGGACGATTCCTCCGGCGGTCCCGAGGGACGGCAGGTCCACGCGATACTGCCCGGTGCCGATTTTCGTCACGGAGTTCGAACCGCCTGCGGAATTGTATTGAAAAAGCCAGTCGGGATTCGGATTTCCCGCGAGATCGTTGGATTGAACCCAAGCCTTTGCCCGCGCCGGGCCCGAACTCGCGGGGAGTTCCGCGGTGATGGGTTGGTTGGTGAGATAGGTCAGCGTGTACTGCGCATCTTGCGCAACGCCCGCTAGGGTGTAACACGCGACAGTGATCGACGCGCCGCTATTGGGGCCCCCGCCCCATCCGCCGCTATTGCAATAGCCCGCCTTGCCATAGATGCCAACCTGAACCGTTGAAGAATTGGAAGGAATCAGCCCGGGAATGTCCAGCGCATAGAGTCGCCCCCAGCCTGCGCGCGCGGATGGGTCCGCCGGCGCTGTTGTATTGATAGAGCAGATCGGGCGTGTAAGCTGCGGCGCTGGCATCGTGGGCGCGGGCGAAGGCTCCACGGCGTTGGTCTTCGCCCTGGTTCGCTCCAAAGGCGGTATCGGTCGAGTAACTGAGATTGAAATAACTATCGACAAGGGCTCCTGCCGGATTGGTGCAGTTGACATGGATCAGCGCGTCCGAAACCCACAACCCGGTCGCCTCGGCCCTGCAGCGGGCGTTTCCGAGGACCGTTGTGACCATGACGCTGCCAAGATTCGGCGTTGGGCCGAGGCCGGGAAAAGCGGCGAGGTAGCTGCCCACGTTGAGCCGCTGCACCAAGTTCACGCTTCCCCGGGAGTTCCAGGTGGAACCGGGGGAGGGGTTGTACGGCGCGGACGCCGAGGGTTGGTGCGCAAACAGATAGCCCCCGCTCCATTGGGTGTTCGCGCGGGATTCTGTGTAGTAAAGGATGTTAAACCCGCCATTCTGCGGCGCGCCCGCCGGGCTGAAGCAATTCACTGTGACTCGCCTGGCTGTTCCGGGCACATCGAATCCGCCGTAGTTGCAATAGTGGTTTCCAAAGTAGGCCACCACATGCGTGATCCCGTATACCTCACTCATGTTCGGAAGCGTCACTAGGTACACACCGGTCGACGGAGACGCCACCGTGATGGACCCACTCAGGGAATTGTATTGATAGGCCGGATCCGCAGCCCCGCCACTCACATAGGCCCAAGCAACAGCGCGAGCTTGGCCAAAGGCGGATTGTTCCATTCAAGAAAGCACAAGCAACCATGGCAAGGCATGTCGAAGTGCCAGGGCAATTGATCTTTGCGGACGACCGGGGGACTTTGGATGTTTGTTCATATCTCTGCCTGCCGGATAAGACAGAGATTCAAATAGCGGAGTTTAGCCGCGCTCAACAAAAAAAGGACTTCGACGTTCACCATAGTCAGTTCGCGCCGACCACGGTTCAATACCACGGTGGAGAAAGAGCATTATTCAGGGCTGGATTTAGGCCAGAAGGGGAGCCACACGGCGATTGTGGTGCTGGAACGACAGATGGTTGGTTCGGGAACAGCGGCGGAATCCGGTGACTGGCCGCTGGAGTGGGAGCATCTGCAGCCACCGCGCATGATGGGGGCGGCATCCCGCGGACCAACTTTCTCAGGCCTTTTTCGCCGCGCCCGCAGCCACGAGTGACTGTACTTCGGATGCTTCCAGTTCCCGCCACTTCCCGATTTCCAAACCCTGAATCGCCAGCGGGCCGATACTCACCCGCACCAGTTTCAGCACCTTACTTTCCACCGCCTCGAGCATCCGGCGCACCTGCCGGTTGCGCCCTTCGGTGATGGTCATCTCGATATGCGTGTACTTGCCCGAATCGCGAAGGTGATTGACGATGGCGGGGCGTGTGGGTCCGTCGCTGAGTTCGACGCCCTTGCGGAGAAGGTCCATCTGCTCGATGCTCAATCGCGTGCTGGCCTTGATGAGATAGGTCTTCGGAACCTTGAAATCCGGGTTCGTGAGGCGCTCGGCGAACTGCGTGTCGTTGGTCATCAGCAACAAGCCGCTGGTGTCGAGATCCAAGCGTCCGACGGGGACGATGAATTCTTTCATGTCCGGCATCAGATCGTAGACTGTGGGGCGTCCGTCGGGGTCGTTGTAGGTGGTGATGTAGCCTTTGGGTTTGTAGAGAACGAGATAGATTTTGCGCTTTTCGTCGAGGCTGACGGGCTTGTCATCGCAGAAGACGCGGTCGCGCTCGAGATCCACCCATTGATCGGGATCGATCACCGTTCTGCCGTTGACGCGGATGCGCCCGGCGGCGATCCAGGAGCGGGCTTCGGTCCTGGATCCGATGCCCGCTTTGGAGATGACTCGCTCGAGGGTTTTGAGAGGGCGCTTGACTTGATTGGCTACGGGGGGCCGCTTGGCGGGCATCCCTCAACGTTACACTACGACGTTAAATACCGAACCGTCTTCGGGCCTTCTCCTCCGCTACGATTTCGATTCGCCTTCTGGCGTTCTCGGCACTCCCGTCAGCTGCCGCGACCAGATACCCCTTATAGGTATCGAGAGCCTATCTGGCGCCATTCCAATAGCTTGACTGGATGCCTGCTCCAACTGTGTACACCGGTGTTGCAAGATCGGGAAATGACAGGCCAACCTCGGGTCCCCGCATGTCGGCAGCCACATCCAACATTGCAGCCTCAGCCACGCTTGTGAAGAGTTCCAACATCTCTTTGTTACTGGTACCCGAATACCGGAACGGGGTTTTCTCAAAGACCGCGTGTGCATACGCTTGCCCGTATTCAAACGCGGCCTGCTTCTTGTCTCCAGTCACATGGGCGTTCCCGATCAACCACTCGAACAACTGCTCCGTGAGGATCGTCGCCCCGACGGCGAGGATGAGAATGATGCCATTGGTAGCGAGCGAGGCCGCCAACTCTGACGAGATTGCCTGTGTCAGAGCCCGAACCGCAGGCATCCCGACTTCATCCACCAGATACCGCCAGCCCGCGGGCGAAAGACCCAGCTTGAGCGTAATCGCGAACTTCCCGGAATACTTGACCAGAGACCCGTCGAATAGGAAGTCCCCCTGATACTCGAACTCGGTCGGAAGCGTGACGGGGGTCAGAGAAGGCTCAATGCCTCAGCCATGCGTTCGCGTCAGCCCTACGCAAATGGGATGCGCCTTGCCCATCGATTGAAACCGGATCATTTCAGCCATCGCGCTGGCCCAATCCTTCTTCTCGCCGTACTCAACCACTTCTTCCACTCTGAGCAGGGCCTTGGTGCTGAGGGAGACTTCAATCGCCGTTTTCCAGGAGTCGGCGAGATCGATCGGGATCTTGATCTTGAGCTTTTCCAGATTTTGGTAGTTCACAATGGCATCGGGACCCTTGATCGCGCCGGTTCCAGAGACCACGAAACGAAACTGTAGGGGGCCAACCACACGAATCGGTGTTGGCGCTTCGAAGAACTGATAGCTGATTGCCACCGGTGGTGCCCATGGCCCGGCACCGCCGCCGCCACCCGGCTCTGGTGGATTGATCCCAATTTGGCCGCCGCCTCCAGGCGCCTGCTTCGGAGGTTTGAAGTCGGGAACATACGTCATTCGCCAACCGACATCGATACAATTGGGATCGCGCAATGGCTTCAGGATGTAGGTATTGTTGGGTCCCGGCAGGACCTGTTGAAAGTACTTGCGCCAGGACGCGTCGGCACCCCAGCTACCAAACACGGCCCAATGGTATTTGCTGACGCAGTCTCCAGGTCGAACAGTGAAGGTTCCCATTTGGTCGAGAATGAGCTTGTGGGGTGAATATTGTGTGTACGGCGATGGCATCGATTGTGCCCTCCTTAAGTGTTTTCACTAGGGTTTGCGCACGAATCCAGCCATCGCGATCATCGCGGATCGAAGAAAACTAAAGATTCTTTTTGTTCAGAAAGTCGACGATTTCCTGGACCTGTTCGGCGTGTCTTCGCGCGTGACCATCAATGAGATGCATGAGCTCGGCAGCGTTGATGCGTCCAAAGAAAGGATGGTTCACACCCGCTGAGTAAAGCGACTCCAGCCGCATCTCGTTGTCCGCATCCCGCGGTGGAGCATCCGAAGACGCATCCGCGAGTCAGGTCAGATAACGATCTTCAACAATCACGACATGTTCGATGACTTCAAGCGGAGTCCACGCGCCAAGGCGGGTTCGTTGACCGGCTGATGAAGTAGAGATGCCGGAGGCGGCTTCGAGAAGATCCCGCCTACCGGCTTCTAGAATGGAAACCAGTCTCACTGCACTGGCTGATCGACCGCATCCGCAGCCGTGAAATACGCAGCATCCGGATGGTGGAACACGAGCGCGCTCACTGACGCTTCAGGATCCATCATCATGCCCTCAGTCAACTGCACGCCGATCTCTTCGGGCTTCAGCAGCGCGAACAGACCAACCTGATCGTCGAGGTTCGGACAGGCGGGATAACCAAAGCTATAGCGCTTACCGCGGTAGCGCGAGGTGAAGCGTTCCTGCATGGTCATGGTGGGCGCATCGGGATAGCCGAAATCCTCGCGGATGCGGCGATGCAGCCATTCAGCGGCGCCTTCCGCACTCTCGATCGCCAGCGCCTGCAAGGCGTGCGCCTTTAAGAACTCGCCCTTGTTCTTCGCTTCTTCACTGCGCGCGCGGACGCCTTCACCGGCCGTCACCACGAACATCGCGAGGTGATCGCCACCGTCGAGAATGTAATCGGAAAGGCAGAGTCCATCGGCTTTGGGTTGGCGTCCAAATTGGAATGTGTGGACACGCTTGGCGTCGACGCTGAGATGGATCGCGTTGCCATCGCGTTCCGCGCCAAAGAACTGCCAGACCGCGCGAACACACATGAACTTGCGCGCTTCCACCTTGACGTCTTCAATGGCGTTATAGAGTTCGAGCGCCTTGGGATCGCGATCCGCGAGAGCTTTGTCGAAGTTGCCTTTGAAGCCCATGTGGCGTCCGTAGAGCATGAACGGATTGATGTACGACCAGAGCTCGTCGAGCTGCGGGACATCGCGTACGCGGCGATCCGTGTAGGGGGCCGGAGGCACAGGGACATCCAAACGCACCTTGCTGCAGCGCGTGGTCGATACAGGCACCGCTTCCACTGCAGGGCCCTCGAAGCCAGCGACTGTTTCGGTGAAGATGTGGTCGCGCAGAATCTGCTTGCGCAAGGCCGGATCCATGATTTCGTTCATCAGCCGCAGACCAGTCATCGCATCTTTGGCGTAGAACGTGGGGGCTTTGTAAGAAGGCCCGATCTTGGTATACGTATAGCGCTCGCTCAGCGCCGCGCCGCCGACCAGCAGCGGGACATCGATGCCCGCATCCTGCAAGTCGCCGCCGGTGATCACCATCTGCTGCGCGGATTTCACCAGCAGGCCGGAAAGTCCGATGGCATCGGGCTTGTGTTCACGGAAGCCCTTGATCAGGTCTTCTGGCGGAACCTTGATGCCGAGGTTCACGACATCGTAGCCGTTGTTGGCGAGAATGATTTCCACCAGGTTCTTGCCGATGTCGTGGACGTCGCCCTTCACGGTGGCGAGCAGCACCTTGCCACGGGCTGCGGTGTCGGCCTTTTCCATAAACTGCTGCAAGTGGGCGACCGCAGCCTTCATCGCTTCGGCGGATTGCAGCACTTCGGCGACAATGAGTTCGTTGTTGTTGAACATCCGGCCGACGGTGGCCATGCCGGACATGAGCGGTCCGTTGATGATGTCGAGGGGCGCGGCAGGTTCGGCGCGCTTCAGTTCGAGATCGGCGACAAGGCCGTCTTTACTGCCTTCGATGATGTAGTTGGAGAGTCGCTCGTCCAACGGCAGTGACGCCGCGACCTTCTTTTCTTTCTTGCCCGCGCGGCGGAAGTATTCGGCAATGGCAGCGATGTGGAACTGATTGACGGCGGCTTTCTGTTCTTTGCTCTGCTCGCGCCAATCCGCCGGGATACCAGGCTTGTGAGGCGTGTTGAACAGCAGATCTTCGGCCAACTTGCGTTCCTGCGCAGGGATCGATGCGAAGCGCTCGAGCTTTTCTGAGTTGACGATGGCGAGGTCGAGTCCTGCCTTGGTGCAGTGGTACAAGAAGACCGAATTGACCACTTCGCGCGCCGATGCGGGCAAGCCGAACGAGATGTTCGAAACGCCCAATACCGTCTTTACATAGGGGATCTGCGCTTTGATGAGACGTAGCGCTTCGATGGTTTCCACTGCGCCGCCGATGTAGTTTTCGTCGCCGGTGGCGCAGGGGAAGACCAGAGGATCGATGATGATGTCCTCTTGCGGGATGCCGTATTCGGTGGTCGCGATTTCCACCGAGCGCTGCGCGACTTCGAGCTTGCGTTCGCGCGTGAAGGCCTGCGCTTGTAGCTTGTCTTCGTCGATGGTTCCGATGATGAGTGCCGCGCCGTAAGCTTTCACGATCGGGCACATCACTTCGAATTTCTCTTCGCCGTCTTCGAGATTGATGGAGTTGATGATCGCTTTGCCCTGGCAGTAGGTGAGCGCGAGTTCCACCGCCTTGGGATCGGTGGTGTCGATCATGATTGGCGCATGGCACTTCTGAATCAGAAGCTCATAGAAGATCGGGATGTCCTTGATCTCTTCGCGATCGGTCGATTGCAGACAGACGTCGATGATGTGCGCGCCATTGCGTACCTGGCGCTTGGCGATGTCGGTGGCTTCTTCCCACTTTTCTTGCGCGACCATGTCTTTGAAGAGGCGCGAGCCGATGACGTTGGTGCGTTCGCCGACGATCAGCGGGCGGTTCGAATCGTCGGCCTCGACGAGATCGACGCCCGAATAAAACGAGCGCTTCGGACGGTTACCGATGGAACGTGGCTTCTTGCCATCCACCATCTTGGCGATCGCATTGATGTGTGCGGGCGTGGTACCGCAGCAGCCTCCAATGAGGTTGAGCCATCCGTGGTCGACGAACTTTTCAAGCTGTGCCGCGAGCATGTCCGGCGTGAGATCGTACTTGCCTTCGACGTTCGGCAGGCCCGCGTTTGGATAGCAGGAGACGCGAGTATTGGATAGCTCGTGGATGGTGCGGATGTGATCCGTCATGAACTCGGGTCCCGTAGCGCAGTTCAGGCCAAAAGCCAGCAGGTTCATGTGGGTGACGGAACTCAGCAGCGCGTCCGCAGTCTGGCCACCGAGCATGGTGCCCATCGGTTCGATGGTTCCGGAAACGATCACGGGGATGTCTTCACCGATTTCGCGATTCAGCCGCTGAATGCCGATGAGAGCCGCTTTGATGTTGCGCGTATCCTGACAGGTTTCGACGAGCAACAGATCCGCGCCGCCCTCGATCAGGCCTTTTGCCTGCAGATAGAAGCCATCCACTAGGTCTTTGAATGTCGTGTTGCGGGTGATGGAGATCGCGCGGGTGGTGGGTCCAATGGATCCTGCAACGAAGCGCGGGCGTCCGGGTGTGGAAAATTCATCCGCAGCCTTGCGCGCCAGTTGCGACGCGAGGACATTCACTTCGTGGATCTTGTCCGCAATGCCAAACTCGCCAAGCGTGATGGTGTGGCCGCCAAACGAGTTGGTTTCCACCATGTCCGCGCCCGCCGCATAGTATTTACGGTGGATCTCCGTGATCCATTCGGGCCGCGTGTACAGCATGTTTTCCGAGCAGTTCTCGAAAGCGTTCCCGCCCCAGTCTTCAATCGTGGGGTTGTACTGCTGGATCATGGTGCCCATGGCTCCGTCGAGAACGACGATACGTGTGGCTAGGGCGTCCAGTAACGCCTGTTGGCGGTGTTTGAAACTACTCATTGTGGAAAAGTGGAACGGAAGACCCGCGCGGGCGAGTGCCTACGCTGATGATTCTATGATAACGCTTACTTCTTGCACTGCGGGGTAGAACGTACGAGCCGAGGGTACTGGATCACCCAATAGGAACAGATTGCTCGGCAAGTCCACCGTCGCCGTCGTATTTGGTAATGCTGGTGCCTGCCGGCAGGCCCGCGGACCTGAAAAAAGGCACCGTAATCGTCAGAATTTGATCTGGATGCTCGCCGTAGAGGGTGACTACCGTCGAGAGATCTTTGGTGGCCCATGTCATGTTCTTGATCACACCATCGGAGCTGCGAATGCGTTCCCGCAATTGGGCGTCGAAGTTGCCGTAGATCCGCGTGTTGTTGGAACTGGGACTCCAGCCGGGCGTATCGGGAATGATGATCTGAACCGCCGGTTGTGTCGGTTTGATAGGATCTCGTTGGTTTGCGCAGCCGGTGAAGAACAACAGGGGCACCAGTGCGAGGATGCCAGGACGCATTTCCTTTTTTATCGGCGTAGCATGCTGTGCGCTTTAGGGATTCAGGGCGAGAGTTCCGCGACCGAGGAAGATTTAGTCGACGATCCGCAGAGTCCCCTGCTGGTAGTCGACCTGAATCACACTGCCGCGCAATGCCGGATAGCCGATCACGGCGCGGATATCCAGCCCATGCTTACGGCTAAGCGCAGACAGATCGACGGCGACGGGTTGCCGGTCCCAGAGAACCGCTCCGTTGCCAAGATCGAACCGCACGGGAATCGAGAGCCTCTGCGCCTGCGCAGTCGCGCCGGATGCGGTGCGCACGGCTAGATTTTGATTGCCGGCAGTATTGGCCCGGCTGCGATCGACTATGCTGTAGCTTGACCCCGTATCGACCAGCGCGTAACCGTCATCGAAGCGAACGAACAACATATGTCCAACCGCGCGAAACGGGATCGCAAGGGATGGTTCCGCCTGTCCGAGCAGACGCAGCCGACCATGGGAGGCATCGATTTCCACCACGTAATCTCGGAATACCTGCGTACCGACCAAGCCATCGGCTCGCAGCACGGGCGCGTCGGCGAGGATTCTCACGGGGACATCGCTTATCTGAAGCCCGTCGAAGTCCACTGTGGCGACCGTCTGTCCAACGATCATCGATAAACCGTTGATTCCACTGAGGGTGGTTTGCCTTTGGGGGAATAGATTGCAGCGAGCAGCGGCCTTGGACGATAGGACGATATCCCGCGCGCCGGTGTCGAGTAACAGGCGCAATCGGTGACCGTTCACACGCGCTTCGATGACGGCTCCGTTCGATGCGGCGTTCGCACGCAGTTTGACCTCATGCCTGATCGAAGGGAGGCTGACGGACAAGAGCGCGACTGCAGCGAGGGCGAACATGGTTGTCCACAGTCGATGACTGTTACGATTAGGTTACTATAACGTGACGTTCGTGTAAATAGGTCATTTGCGGGTATCGCAATCTGGTACAACCTGTAAATGGACTTTGCGCAAATGCGTTCGCAGGCTATGCCGCTTGCCTCGCGGATTAAAGTGCTCCTGATGGACGTCGACGGCGTTCTCACCGACGGCAGGCTCTACAACATCCAGATGGCCGATGGATCCCTGGCTGAAACCAAAGGCTTCGATTCGCAGGATGGCATCGGCCTGCAGTGGCTCAGTTGGTACGGCATCAAGACGGGCGTGATCAGTGGGCGCGTTTCCCCAGCCACCGCCGAGCGGGCGCGGCAGACCAAGATGTCGTATGTCTACCAGGGACACATTGAAAAGATCCCGATTCTCGAAGAGATCATGAGAGACGCTGACGTCACCAAAGACGATGTCGCCTACGTTGGGGACGATCTCACGGATATTGTCTGCATGCGCCGTGTTGGATTCGCCGTTGCCACCGCCAACGCCCGGGTGGAAGTGAAGCGCGCGGCGCACTATGTGACACAGGTTCCCGGTGGATCGAGCGCCATCCGCGAGGTGGTGGAACTCGTGCTCGAAGCCCAGGGGCGTTGGCCTGAAATTCTGAAAAAATACGAGGCGGATCAACAATGAGCGAAATCATTGGGGTGCTCGTCCGCGCACAATCCGGACCTGGAGTGCTGCATGAGTTGACTGGAGTGATTGCCTACCATCTGGGCAACATTACGTTGGTGGAGATTATTGAGGAGAAGGGTCCGGAAACAAGGATCTACTTTGAAATCGACCTGCCCGGATCTGTGGACACGATGCTGGCGGATCTGAAAAAGGCCCAAATCGTGTTGAACGTCAGCCAGGTGAAGACGATGCAGACGATTTACGGAAAGCGGATCATCATAGTCGGCGGTGGAGCGCAGGTGGGGCAGGTGGCGATCGGTGCGATTTCGGAGGCGGATCGGCACAATATCCGCGGCGAGCATATTTCCGTGGATACAATTCCGCTGGTGGGCGAACAGCAACTGGCCGATGCGGTGCGAGCCTGCGCCCGGTTGCCGCGTGCGAAGGCCGTTGTGATGGCGGGATCGATCATGGGTGGAGATATCGAAAACGCGGTGCGCGAAGTGCGTGCGCAAGGGCTGCTGGTGGTGTCCTTGAATATGGCAGGGAGTGTTCCGGCGGCGGCCGATCTGGTGGTGACGGATCCTGTGCAGGCGGGAGTGATGACCGTGATGGCGGTGGCGGATACGGCGAAGTTTACGATCGATCGATTGAAGGTCAGGGTGTTCTAGCGGTTGCTGAGAGCGTTCGCGCGACCGCCTGACGCCGTGTGACCTCAGGCGGCCACACTCTTTCGCTGCCTTTCGCTTGTTTTGTGAATCGACTCAACAAGACCTGAAACGGCGCATCGCCTGCTCCTCTACCTGTTACCGCCCGCAGAAATCCGCGGCGCGATGGAAGAGGACACAATGCGAATCGTTCTAACGGCTACTCTGGCACTGCTGCCGCTGATGGCCAAAGTAAGTGAACCGGTGAAGCGTCTCGATGAAGCGGCCATGGTGATGACAGAAGTCATGGGAGCGGCCGACAAAGGGATTCCTGAGGAATTGATGTCGAATGCTCACTGCATCGTCATTGTTCCGAACATGAAGACCGCAGCCTTTGTGGTTGGCGGAAAGTACGGCAAGGGATACTTGTCGTGCAGAAATAAGGTTGGCGGTGGTTGGTCCGCCCCAGGAACTGTCCGCATCGAAGGCGGAAGTGTCGGATTCCAAATCGGCGGATCGGAAACCGACCTTGTAATGTTGATCATGAACGAACGCGGCATCGACAAGCTGTTGTCGAGCAAATTCACACTTGGGGCGGAAGGTTCGGTTGCCGCTGGACCGGTAGGCCGCACGGCGACGGCACAGACCGACGCGCAAATGCATGCGGAAATCCTCTCATGGTCACGTTCGCAAGGGCTTTTTGCGGGACTCGCACTTGAGGGTGCCACCCTTCGCCAGGACTTGGATGACAACGCTGTCCTCTATGGCAAGAGACTTGAGAATCGGGCGATTGTGATGAATCGCGTCCGCGCTCCGAAGTCCGCCACGAAACTGATCACACTGCTGAACAGGTACTCCTTCCGCGAGCGCACATCAGGATCGCCATCCGCGACGCGCTAGGACTCAAGTACAAGGATTTTTACGAAAGGTATAGATATGAAACTTATTGTCGCATTCTTCGCGGTTTGCGGGTTTCTGGTGGCGCAGTTGCCACCTTTGAATCAGGACGAAAACGCTGCCCGAATGGCCGCGGGTAATAATCCGATTTATCGCGTGTCGGTGACCGCCCGCACGGCGAAAGCAATCAACTACAGGCATCGCAGCGGTGCGACGAAGTTGAATTTCGCGGGAACGAGCCTACTTCCACAATCGCGGGGAGAGGCCAAAGTCGAAAGCAAGCAGGGCTATATCGAAATCGAAGTGGAGTTCGATAACCTGCAGCCGGCTTCGAAGCTCGGATCGGAATATCTGACATATGTATTGTGGGCGATCAGCCCGGAAGGCCGCACGGCCAATCTTGGTGAGGTGCTCCTGAATGGGACAAAATCCAAACTCAACGTCACTACCGAACTGCAGATGTTCGCCCTTGTGGTTACGGCGGAGCCTTATTTCGCAGTGTCGCGGCCAAGCGACCTGATTGTGATGGAAAACGTCGTTCGTCCCGATACGATGGGAAAAATCGAAGAAGTGGACGCCAAATACGAATTACTGGAACGCGGCCAATATAAGCGCTTTTCGAATCCGCTGGCGCTCAAGTTCGATTCCAAAACGCCATTGGAACTGTATGAAGCTCGCAACGCCGTAAATATTGCGCGATCGATGGGTGCGGACCGGTTTGCTGCCGAAACCTTTCAGAAGGCGGAAAAGAGCCTGGCTGCGGCAGAGGCATATCAGGCCCGTAAGGCAGGAAAAAAGCCAGTGACGATGACCGCTCGCGAAGCCGTGCAGACCGCCGAGGATGCGCGTGCAATTTCCGTGAAGCGTCAAGAGGCCGATGCATTGGCCATGGAGCGGCAGCAGTCCGCAGAACGTGAGATAC
>CAZCPL010000069.1:0-1240 GCA_964500255.1 uncultured Solibacteraceae bacterium
GCGTTTCTGTGCTCGATGGGACCACTGAGCAGAGCCGCTCGAGTGGATCCTTCCACGGCGCTGCGACATGAATGATCAAGGCCGCTTGGCCAGTGCCTGCGCAATCGAAAGCTCGTAGAGCGCGTTGGCGCGATAGTAGTCGGCGTAAGCGTTCACTTCGCGGATCTCCGCCTCAACCGTTGCCAACTCGCGCAAGTTGAGCGTGAAGAGGTTCGTATCGCCGAGATCGAACCTCGTCCGCTCGCCATCTTCCACACGCTTGGTTGTCACGACTTCGTTGCGTATCACCTCGACGCGCTTTTGCGCGGTGATCACCGCCGAATACGCATCGCGGACCTCAGTCACCACCTGATCGCGTTGGAACCGCTCGCGCTGATCCAGTTGTGAAAGCCGGGCTTCGGCGCTGGCGAGACGTCCACCGGCCGCGCGGCGCTGCAGCGGGAGTTCGAAGGTGATCGACGTCCGTAGCTCCTGCGGCCCAGCGAGCTTCAGTGCGGTGCGCCCGGTGTCCTGATAGTAGATCAGACCGAAGTCGACGTTGGGCATCATCTGGTTCTTCGCCAAGCGCTTCTCGACATCCACCTGGGTCTTCTGCTGCGCAAAGCGGGCCACTTCGGGACGCCGCGCCAGTGCGCTTTCAATATCACGATCCAACTGCGCGAAATCGAGCGGACGCGGCGGAGGAAAGCCCACAGGCACACGATCGAGCCCGGCGATGGCTGGATTCCCCAAGTCATCACGGTAGAACAGCGACAAATCAAGCGACGCCAACTGCTGCTGCCGCTCGGCTTCAATCAATTGCGAACGCCGCTGCAGAATAATGCGCTCGTTGTCGAGGACATCGAAGTCTGGAATCTGCCCTAATTTCGCGGCCTCGCGAAGCTGACCGTCACGCGCCTGCGCAATATCGAGCACATCTTGCGCGACTCGATATCGCAAACCCGCCGAGACCCAATCCCAATAGCGGCGCGTTGCCAACTGGATGATCGCAAGGCGCTGTTGATCGATGGACAGCTCGGCTAGGCGGACCCCCACTTGCGCGCGCTGCAGATCGGCACGGCGCGGATCGATCGCGCGATCCCGCAATAAGGGGGCGCGAATGCCAGCGCGATACTCGCCCGCCGAGCGAGTGGCGTTTCCACCCAGATACGAAGGAAACTCGCCGCTGCCGCGGTTCCATCCGGCGGAATACGACATGCCTTGAAACGCCAGCGCCTGCTCGACGCTCCGATCGGTGCCC
>CAZCPL010000069.1:1250-24360 GCA_964500255.1 uncultured Solibacteraceae bacterium
AAAGTCCAAGTCTGTTTTGGTCGCTGCGCGCCCTGGCGACGAGATCGAACCGACCGAGCGCGGACAAAACATCCGCATCGGCGATATTCTTTTCACGCATCGCCGCCACCAGCGGGGGATAGTGTTTGTCGACAGCGGCTAGCACTTCTTCAAGCGTCAGGACTTCGGCAGCATGCAGCGAGGCAAACATCGAAAACATCACGAGAGGCTTCACTTCTTCTTGCCTCCGTCTTTGGAACCCTTGCCCGGCTCGGACATCGCCGTGGTCGGCGGAAAGCCATTGAACTGGCGCCAGAGTTCGAACCACAGAGGAACGGTGCGCAGCAGCACCCAGCCATTCGCGCGGACACCCTGTCGCAAGTACGTGCGGCCTGGCCAAGGTTCCTGCTTAGTGTCGGGCTTGATCAGGATACGAAACTTGCCCTGGCCGTTGTCGGTGGCGTCCACGAGCATCACTTCGCCGCCAAAGGTTCCCACTGCTGCGGAAGGCCATCCCACAAACTGAATCGCCGGCCAACCTTCGAACGCAATGCGGGCCTTGTCGCCGGCTTGGATCAACGGCGCGTCATTGCCGTCCATCAACAGTTCCACGGTCGGATCCAACGTTTCCGGAACTAGAATCGCCAGCGATTCGCCCGCTTTGAGCAGTTCGCTGAATGGCTGCGCCAGGAGTCGGAACACCGTGCCATCGCGTGGCGCATAGATCTTCTGCTGCGACTGACGCGCGATCTGGACATCCAGCCGGTGCAACGCTCCCATCTCATTGGCAATGTCTCCCTGCCCGGATGCGGCCGTGCCCTGCGCGTTTTCAATCGATGTACGGAAGTCGGTTTCGATGCGCTGTTGATCGGCTTCGCGAGCCAGGCGGTCGGCCTCGGCCGCAGTCAACTGCGCCTTGCTCCGGTCGACATCGGCAATTGCGCGATTGTGATCGAGTTCGGCGAGTTCCAGAGCTCGCTTCGAAGTGAGGCCCTTGGCGAGAAGCAGCCGTTGCCGTTCAATGTTGAGCTTGGTCGTATTCTCGTTCGCCTCCGCCGCGTCGAGTGAGCGCTGCGCCGCTCGGACATTTTCCTTGGCCATCTGCAGGCGCGCGAGGCCCGCATCCAAGCTGTTGCGGCGCGATCCCTGCAATCCCCCTATACCCTGCGAGAGGTTCGCGACGCGCGCCTTCAACTGATCGAGGCGCATAGTGATTGCTTCGCGTTGGCTCTGCAATCGCTCGAGGATCTGAGGGTCGTTGTCGGAAAACTCGACGACAAGATCGTCCTTCTTCACCTTGGTGCCTTCCATCACGTACCACTTCACAACGCGTCCATCGACAGGTGCGGAAATCCGCTGTTCGCGATCGTTCGGATTCACCGCCACAACGCGTCCGCTACCTGTGACATTCTGCACCCAAGGGGTGATCCACAGCACCGCCACGGCGACGGCGATTACGATCACGAGCAGCCAGGCGAACACACGCACCGGCCTCGCCGCCTTCACTTCGGACATGACGGGCAAGCGATATCGAGTCATTGAGAGAGAAGCCATTACGATAGATCCCCCTGCTGTTTGAAAGAAGAGGATTCGAGAAGCGAGCCTTTGCGCAACTCGTACACGGAATCGCACAAAGACAGGATGTCCGCGTTCTCTGAAGTGAGCACCAGTGTCCAAGGCGCAGTTCGATCGAAGACACTGTCGAGAATACCGCCGCGCAAACTCACGTCATCGATACGATCGAGGATCTCGTCGACAATCAACAAACGTGGGCGTCCAGCCATGGCGCGCGCCAACGCGAGGCGCAGCGCCTGTCCTGAAGACAACGGCAATCCAAAGGTCGATACTTCGGTGTGAATGCCCTGCGGAAGAGAATCGATCTCATCCATCAAACCAACTCCCGCAAGTACATCGCGAACCCGCTGCGTGTCCACGTCTGGACGTCCGAAAGCAACGTTCTCAAGGATCGTACCCTGGAATACCTCGTTCACACGCACGATCGCGACCTCTGTTCGCAGGCTTTCCAGCGCATAGTTGCGGATGTCGTTGCCGTCGATTTCGACTACGCCGCTCTGCGGTGTGCGCAAACGCCACAACACATCCACCAGCGTGCTCTTGCCGTCGCCGCTGCGCCCGGCGATCGCCACGCGTGCCCCGGCCGGAACCTCAAGATGCATATTCTCAAATACGGGCTTCTTGCCATGCGGATAGCGGAACGTCAAATTGCGGATAGTGACCGTTGCGCCACCGCTACGCTTCGGCATCGGGTCAGGACCCGATGTCTCCGTCGGCAAGTCGGTCAGATAGGAAAGCTTGTCCACGGCAGCGCACAAGTCATAGTAGGTTTCAAGATGCTTACCGAACTTCGCGAAGCCACTCACCACAAGGGCCAGCACGAGTTCGCTGGCAATCAATTGGCCGAGCGTCAGTTCGCGGTTGATGACAAGAAATCCGCCGACGCCCAGCAAAGCTGTGCTTGCCAGCGTCTGCAGAGCCAGCGACCCGATGACTTGTCGCAATAGGATGCGGAAGTGCTTGCCTCGATAGTTCAGATACTCTTTGGAGAGGTCATTCGTACGATGCAGGGCGAAGGCCGCCCCAGGGCCGGATTTGAAGGCGTCCAGATGACGGCCCACTTCCTGCAGCCACGCCACAAGCGCATATTTGGCTTTCGATTCCTTCACCGCCGTCGAGACCGCACCCAATCCAAGAGGCCAGAGCACGATCACGATGCAGATCAGAAGAAAGAAGTCGAGGATGCCCAGAAACGGATGATAAACCGCCAGCAGCGACATGCCGATGACGGTCTGCATAAAGACGGTGAGTCCGTCGATGAGCAAGATGGCTGCGGCCTTTTGTACGGTGACCACTTCCAGAAAACGATTGACAAGTTCCGGAGGATGCGTCCCGTCGAATGCCGAGGCGCGAGCTCTGAGCAGATGATCCACCGAGTCGGAAGCCATCTGCACAAACACGCGACGCTGCAGCATTTCGACCACATACTGCCGCAGTGTCTGCAAGATCGATGAGAACGAGAGAAACGCCAGCAACAGAATGCTCAGCACCACAATCGGTTGCATCAGCGATCCGAATGCGACCGTGTTCACCAGCGATTGCGTCGCCAGCGGCAAGGCCAGCGAGAGAATGCCGATGGCGATCGAATAGATGATCGCCACCCAGAGATTGTCCTTCTCGAACTTGAGCCAGCCGCGCAGCCGGATCCAGGGCGCGGTTCCGTGCCATGGCGTTCCCCCATTGTGGGAGGGCGTCATCGTAGTATCCATGTTATGAAGTTATTTTATAGCCTAGCGGCGATGACCTACTGGCGATGAAAGATGGCTACCCGTGCGGCGTCTGAAATCGCCATCACGGCAGGATGTTTAAACTTGCGATCTGCCGAAATCGCATAGAATCGCTCTTGCACCTCTTCGGTCGAACCGATGGGAATAAGACGATACGTGCGTTTCACTTCCTCTTCGATCGGTTGCGGAGCCACACAAATGCCCGATCCGCCTTCCGCGAAAGTCTTCATCAAGGCCGAATCGTGGAACTCCCCAACGATCATCGGCCGGATGTTCAGCTTCATGAACCATGCGTCCAATGCCCGCCGCAAAGCCGTCCCTTCGAAAGGCATGAGTATTGGAACCTCACCCAACGACCCCGGAAAATCGGCTTTCGCCTTCTCGGCCAAGGCGGCGCACGCAAAAAACGTCACGCCGCAGGTGCCGAGCAAATGCGAGAACGCACGAACCTTCGCCCCTGGAGGCACGGGCGTATCCGACAACACCAGATCCAAACCGAGCAAAGCCATTTCGGCAAGCAAACGCTCGGGCTTATCTTCGTGGCAGATCAGTTGAACAGGTTGATCCATCTGAAGCGCAGGCTGCAAAATACGATGCACCAACAGCTTCGGCATGACCTCGGCGATGCCAACGGTAAGGCGCAAACGTCTCATGCTGGGGCGGGATTGCACCGCGTTCTGCAGTTCCTTACCCAAGCCGAAGATCTGTTCCGAATATCGAAAGACAAGGCGTCCGAAATCGGTCATCACCAGATTGCGGCCCGTTCGAACGAACAACTGTTCGCCCAGTGATTCCTCAAGCGTGTGCAATTGCGCGCTGATCGTTGGTTGCGCAAGATCGAGCAATTTACTCGCACGCGTGATGGATCCCTCTTTTGCGACGGTCCAGAAGTATAGGAGATGATGGTAGTTTAGCCAGTCCACATTAAGTTAGATTCATAAGGATGCCATTTGGTTTCAAAAATTCTTTTGCTTTCGCGTAAGTCATAGGAGAATGTGAGGGATGGAACCAACTGCAAGTTCCCCGGCGCGTCGTCCGCTTGCCTCCCGTGAGTCGGGTTGGGCACGAGCCATTGCGGGCTGGCTCGTCCGTCACCGTGTCGCGCCGAACAGTATCTCGGTCGCCAGTGTCGCTTTCGCAGGCGCGGCGGGGTTTTGCTTTTGGATGTCGAGCCAGAACCACTGGTGGCTAATCGGCGCCGCGGCGGGGATCCAACTGCGGCTCATCTGCAATCTCATGGACGGCATGGTGGCCATCGAAGGGGGCATGAAGTCCAAAACCGGCGACGTTTTCAATGACCTTCCGGATCGCTTTGCCGATCTTTTGATCATTGTGCCAGTGGGCTATGCGGTTGGCTATCCGGACCTCGGCTGGTGCGCTGGCGCGCTGGCGGTTTTCACGGCGTACGTACGGACACTGGGCGGTGCCATCGGACTCAAGCAGGACTTCGTGGGTCCCATGGCCAAGCAGCAGCGTATGGCTGTTCTTACTCTGGCGGCCGCTATCGGGATTTTCGCGCCGGTGGCGCTGCCCTTGGCATTGGCCGTGACCGCCGGAGGATCGCTGGTGACGATTTTCGTGCGCGCTTTGCGCATATTGAGATTGATGGAACAACGCCCGTGATCGCTTCGCTCCTGTCTTTCGTGATCCGCCTCGTAGCCGGCACCCAGGCGATGTGGTTCGGCTCCGAGCCTTCTACACGGCAGTGCATCTATATCGCGAACCATACCAGCCATTTGGATTTTCTGGTGCTGTGGGCATCGCTGCCTTCCAGTATCCGCGCGATGACGCGTCCGGTGGCGGCGCGGGACTATTGGAATACTTCCGCCGCCCGGCGATTTCTGGCTGTGAAAGTCTTTCGCGCGCTGCTGATCGATCGCGGCGGTGGTGGTGCGGCGAAAGGCGACGAGTTGCTCAAGCCAATGATCGAGGCCCTGCAACAGGGCGACTCGCTGATTCTCTTTCCTGAAGGCACTCGCGGATCCGGCGAGGATGTCGCAGGCTTCAAGAGCGGCATCTACCATCTTTGCCACCAGCTTCCGGGCTTGGAACTAACCCCGGTATCCCTTGACAATTTGAACCGCATCCTGCCGAAAGGCGAAGTGCTGCCGGTGCCGGTATTGAGCCAGGTCCACTTCGGTGCGCGCATCGCGCTGCAGGATGGCGAAACCAAGGCGGCTTTCACCACCCGCGCCCGCGAAGCTGTTGTCGCGTTGAGGAACAGGTAACATGCAACTGGTTTTAGCAATCATCGGAGGACTACTCTTGCAGTTCTCCCTCGCCGGATTTGTGTTGAGCAAAACGGTGAAGTCTCCGGGTGGGCGGACGACAGTGGAAAACCTCAATGCCCGCATCGCGGCCTGGTGGGTGATGGCGATCCTGGTGACGGCCGCAGTAATGATGGGCCTCGCCGGGACGGTAGTGCTGTTTGGATTGATCTCGTTGCTCGCCTTGCGCGAGTTCATCACGCTCACACCAACGCATCGGGGCGATCATCGCGCGCTGTTCTGGATCTTCTTTGTCTTCACGCCGCTGCAATATGCGCTGATCTGGCGGCAATGGTATGGGCTGTTCACCGTGCTGATTCCGGTTTACGCATTCCTGGCCATCCCGATTCGCGTTTCGTTCGCAGGCGATACGACGCAGTTCTTTGAGCGTACGGCCAAAATCCAGTGGGGGCTCATGATCTGCGTCTACTGTTTGAGCCACACGCCCGGCCTGTTGATTCTGGAGATCCCCGGATACGCGGGCCAGAACGCGAATCTGGTGCTGTATCTGATCCTGATCGCCCAGTTGAGCGACGTCTTTCAGTATGTCTTTGGCAAACTCTTCGGCAAACACAAGCTGGCTCCAACGGTGTCTCCGAATAAGACTTGGGAAGGTCTGATTGGCGGCGGATTGACGGCCATCGCCCTTGGTGCCGCGCTCTATGGCATCACACCGTTTACGCCGTTGGCTTCCGCGGGGATGAGCGCGATGATCGTGTTTATGGGCTTCTGCGGGGGATTGACGATGTCCGCCATCAAGCGCGACCGCGGCTTGAAGGACTACGGATCGATCATTGCGGGACACGGCGGCGTGATGGATCGCATCGATTCCATCTGTTTTGCGGCCCCGATCTTTTTTCACCTGACGAGGTACTTTTATGTTCCTTAATGACGATGTGAAGCAACAGACTCACGATGAAATTGCAGTATTCGCTGCTGAAATGTCGGGTCGAGTGTTGGTTGAGTGAACGACCGAACCGCGACGGTTAGTGATTGAAACAGAACACGAGCCGGACCGATTCGGCTGACCTAGGCTCTTCATGATTTCAAGGACTTCGAAGTAGTCTTCGCCAAGGAACTCGCGATACGAAACGTGAGTTCCCTCTCGATTCCAGAAGACTTTGTAGTAGGAATAATTCGCCACATTGGCGAGGAACCCAAATAAACCGTAGTTGCGGTTTTGAAAGGGCTGAGAAACGAAGCTTACCTTGCGGAACTCCTACTGGAAATTATCGGCGGGAAAGACATTTTGGACACCTTCCAGCGGGCCGACGTGCCATCGTACACTTCGACCCAACTGAAGATGTCGTATCCAATGCTGGAAAATTACGACTTTTCTTCTTTTTCAGATAGGAAGTCCGCATACGTACCCGGGAAGTCTTCCACCACGCCGTGCTCAAAGTGCCAGATGCGCGTCGCGACTTCGTCCACCAGATCGTGATCGTGCGTCACCAGCAACACCGTGCCGTCGTACTTCTGCAGCGCGAAGTTTAACGCGTTGATCGCTTCGAGATCCAAGTGGTTGGTCGGTTCGTCGAGCACCAGGATATTCGGCTTCTGCAGCATCAGCCGACAGAAAATCATGCGCGCGGCTTCGCCTCCCGAGAGGTTCTCGGTGCGTTTGGTAGCATCCTCGCCGCTGAACAACATCTGTCCCAACAGCCCGCGAAGTTCCTGTTGCGAGGCCATTCCATCGAAGCTATGCAGCCACTCGACGAGCGATGAACCGGGCAGGATCGATTCCTTGTGATCCTGCGAGAAGTATCCGACCGCGGTCTCGTGTCCCCAAATGACGGTTCCGCTATCGATATCGAACTCTTTTTCGGGGGCGTCCACGTAGCCGGGAGCATTGCGGATCAACGACTTCAGCATCGTTGTTTTGCCCGCACCGTTGCGACCCAACAGGGCAATCCGTTCGCCGCGGGAAATAGACGCGGAGAAATTCGAGAGCGCCTTCATGCCGCTATAGGACTTCGACAGATCCTTAATCTCCAACGGATGCTTACCCGAAGGCTTGGGATTAAAGAACTTGATAAACGGGCGGGCGATGTTCGACCTTGCGAGATCGGAGGTCTGCAACCGCTCCACTTCCTTCTTACGCGATGTCACCTGCGAAGATCGCGTGCCGGCCGAGAAGCGCGCAATGAAATCCTGCAACTGCGCGATTTTTTTGTCGCGCTGGGCGTTGCTGGCTTCCACCCGTTGGCGCACCTGCGTCTTCGCAAACACCATGTCGTCGTAGCCGCCGGTGTATAGGATGATGCTCTGATAATCGATGTCCGCGGTGTGCGTGCAGACTTCGTTGAGAAAGTGGCGATCGTGCGAGATGACAATCAGGCAGCCCGTATAGGCCAGCAGATATTTCTGCAGCCAGTGCACCGAATCGAGATCGAGGTTGTTTGTCGGTTCGTCCAACAGCAGCACGGTTGCATTGCCGAACAACGCCTGGGCGAGCAGCACACGGACCTTTTGTCCGCTCTGCAGTTCGGACATCTTGCGCTCGTGCAGTTCCTCGGGGATGTCGAGGCCTTGCAGCAACACCGCCGCGTCGGATTCGGCGGTGTATCCACCCTCGTCGCCGACGATACCTTCGAGTTCGCCGATGCGCATGCCGTCTTCATCGGTCCAACTGGCGGCGTTTTCGTAGAATTTTTCGCGCTCCTGCAGGGCGTCCCACAGCGGGGTGTTGCCCATGATCACGGTATCCAGCACGCGATATGCGTCGAACGCAAACTGATCCTGCCGCAGGATTCCGATCTTCTTCGGGCGGGTGATCGTGCCTTTTGTGGCCTCCAGGTCACCGGTAAGAATCTTCATGAATGTCGACTTACCCGCGCCGTTCGGACCAGTGACGGCATATCGCCGCCCCAGTTGGAACGTGACGCTGGCTTCGTCGAAAAGTACGCGCGCGCCGAAGCGCATGGAAAGGTCGTTAACTGAGATCAAGGCTGTTCTATTGCTTCGCTACGGGGATTTTGCGGATCGGGAAACGCTCGTGACCGCCTTAAGATTGTAGCGCGACGAAATAGGAATGCACCTCAGGACCGAACCGATAGCGATCGAGCGAGGGCACTGGCATTCCTCCAGCCTCGTGCAGCGCGCGGGCGCAAGCGAGCCAATCGCCGAAATGGTGCGGCCGTTCCACAGAGGCGTAGCTGAGGGTTCCGCACACATTGTCTCCATGGCCGTGGGTTTCCTGCCAGGATGAGCCGTGTTCCAACAGAAACCGCACCATCGAAGCATCGCCACGATAGACCGCAAGATTGAGCGCTGTCGCAGACCAGTCTCCACCGCGCGCGGCGATAGGCCAGCCCATTTCCACCATCAGTTTGGCACCGCGATAGTTGCCGCTGGCGACTGATTCTGGCAGCATCACGGCGTAGATGGGCGGGACAGGCTGGCGCAGTCGTTCGGCCTCCGCACGATCGCCGCGAGCGCACGCAGCCACAAACTCATCGAGCTCATTCGCGGATTCACCAGTGATTCCGCGGAGTTTGGCCGCGATCTCCGGCATTCCATAGAGCAAGGCGGCGCGGAAGGGCGTGAGACCGTGAAGATTTTTTCGCGGGTCCGCTCCGGCAGCGAGCAGCGCCTCAATGTGTTCCAGCGACCGTCGATGGCGGATCGCCCAATGCAGCGGAGGAGCGTTCCCTTCGTTGGCGTCCGCACCGGCATCGAGCAGCAACTGCGTGCATTCGAGCGCATCTCGATCGAGGGAATGATTTAGAGCGTTCGTGCCTTTCGCGCGCGCGCCAGCGGCAAGCAGCATCTGAAGGATCGTGAGATCGCTCGTTTCGGTGGCGTGATAGACCGACTCGTTGTCGTTGGGATCGGCACCGGCGTCGAGCAAGAGCCTGGTAATCGCAGGCTGATGATTCTTGCCCGCGGCACCGTAGAGCGCAAGCCCAGCGTTGACATCCGCACCAAGTGACAAGAGCTTTCGAACACACTCCGCGAAATCATCGGGACGCAAGCGACTCAACGAAGAATGCGTCACAGCCGCAAGAGCGGTCATGCCGCTGCTGGCTGCGGCGGTATCGGCGATGGCCGCGGCGATCCCCGCCGCGAGTGGATCCTCGATGGCGAATTCCGGATGCTTTTCGAGCTCGCGCTGGGCTTGCGCGGGTTGAGGTCCGCGATGGCCTTCGCCGTAAACCAGGACACGCCATTGGCCAAGGTTCATACGGTTCTCCATTCGGGCGCGTCGAGATCGGCAGGATCGTCGAGGCGCTTCATTTCATCGCGCAGCATCTTTCGCATTTGCTCGAGATGCGATTTCTGCTGAACATCCGCGGAGCGATCGCGAAGTTCCCAAGGGTCGGTATTCAGGTCGAACAACTGGGTCGTGCGCTTGCCATTGACGTTGTATTCGATCAGCTTCCATCGATCCGAACGGATGGCTCGCTGCAGGTTGCGATAGCCTGCAAAGACAAACTCGCGCGGCTTGGCTTTACCAGCCCAAAAAGGCTTCAGCGATTGCATCTCAATGCCTGGCGGCGGCGCGACGCCTGTCAAGTCGTAGATGGTTGGGCAGATATCGTAGATGTGGACGAGCGAATCCACGCGCTTGCCTTTGGGAATCCCAGGGCCCATCGCAATCATGGGTACGCGCCAACTGTGATCGTAGAGGTTCTGCTTGCCGAACAGGCCGTGTTGGCCGACGGCAAGACCGTTGTCACCGGCGAAGAAGACATAGGTGTTGCTCATGTCGATGGCGTCGAGAATCCGGCCGATCTCGTGGTCGACCGCGGTGACCATTGCGTAATATTCGGCGAGGTGCTGCTTGACCTCTTCGGGCTTGCGCGGGAATCCGGCGAGCATCTCATCGCGCACTTTGAGATCGCCGTTATCGAAGGGATGTTCGGGCTTGAAGTTCGGAGGCAGCGTCAACTTGCTGGCCGAATATATGTCGTGAAACCGCTTGGGCGCGGTGCGCGGATCGTGCGGGGACGTGAACGGGACGTAGAGCAGATAGGGCTTCGACTTGTCGCGCGTATTGAGAAACTTCAACGCCGAGTCAGTGAACAGCGTACTGATATAGGTGTCTTTGGTCACTCGTGACCGAGCCTTGCCATACTTGCCGGCGGGATCGAAATCCTGCACCTCGACCTTGAACTGATCGGACATGCCTCCGAAGAAAATGTTCTCTGCGTTCTGGGTCCAGGTCTTGGCGAAATACTCGGGGCCGTTGTGCCACTTGCCGCTCATGAAGGTCTGGTATCCAGCATCGCCGAGCACGCGCGGAAAGGGCATGAACGTTTGCGGCGCTTTTGCTGGCAGGATGTCACGGCACACATGAAACATCGAGCGTCCTGACATGAGCATCGCACGGCTGGGAACGCAGATCGCCCCATGGGGTCCGCCTTGCGTGAAGGTGTGGGTGAACGAGCAGCCGTTCTGCGCGAGGCGATCCATATTCGGCGTTTGGACCTCGCGATTGCCCCAAGACCGGATGGTGTCGAAGCGCTGATCGTCGGTGAAGAGGACGACGATGTTCGGTCTTTGTTTCGTCTGCTGGGCCGACAACGTGGCGGCGGTGGCAACTCCGGCAAGGAGTTCGCGTCTGGTCATCATGAGAGTGCAGGTCTCCTAAAAGTGCTTGCGAATTCGCGGGCAAGCAATCCAGCGAAGTGAATTGTGGTGAAGTCTTCGAGAAAGGGTCCGATCACTTGGACATCTACCGGCAGGCCCTGCGCCGACATCGAGACCGCCACAACAGTGGCGGCGCAGGGCGAGATCCAAGGGCTGAGGTCGCCATAGGGCCGCTTGGGCGCGGCTGGAATTACGGCGGCCCTGCGTCTGGATAGCATCCGACGATTATGACATGCGAAACTAGATGGAAATTGACCTATCTCTGGATAGCGGTTGGCAGCGCTCTCGGCGGCTGCACCCGCTTTGCGATGGCAACCTATATCGGCAATAGCGAGTTCCCCTGGGGGACTCTGGCCGTGAACGTCGCCGGCTGTTTTGCGATCGGTATTTTCGCAGCGACGATCGAAGCAGCGTCCTGGCGGCAGTTTCTGATGATCGGGTTCTGCGGCGGCTTCACCACGTTCTCCTCTTTCAGCTTGGAAACTCTGAACCTCATTCGCGACGGCCAGATCGTGCGCGCAGCAGCCTATGTGGCGGCATCGGTCATCGTCTGTCTGATTGGCGTTTGGGCTGGACACCTGGCTGCCAGCCGTTAAGATTCGATAGCCTTTTCGATCAATGCTTCGAGCGCTTCTTTGCCGATGTCTGTGCTGATGAACATTTCCTGGCGCGCTCCCGATGCCAGCCCGATCGCTTTCCACCCGTTGACCACAGGCACCGTCACCCGGATTTCGACCCTGCCCTTGGCATCCCGAACCGGGCGGATCACGCCGGGTATAATCGAGCGGATCCGAGCGTCAGCGCCCAGCAGTTTTTCAAGCACATCGCGAAGACCGCCGATGATGCTGTGCTCGATCTTTAGCTTGCCTTGAACTTTGCGGAGCCGCATAGGGAAATCTAATTATCTCCAAGTACTGTTACGCCCAAACCAGCGGTCTAGTAGGACGGTTCCGAGGCACAGCGCAGGCTAGTAGAGTACGCGTGCATCCTTCGCAGATACAAGAACATTCGATGGCGTTGCCCGGTGGTATCGGTCCGTTTCAACGGGCGATTCCAGATGTGGAACTGTGGCTGCGGGGCAAAACTGTTACGGTGCACGAATCGGTGGATGTCGAGCAGTTGAATAAAATTCGTTACGGCTGTACCCATCTTTGGCCGATCGAGGATGTGTCCATTGAGACCGATGTAGCAGTTAGCACGGCGGCACTTTCCACATCTTTACTAGACAAGCTTGGAAGGCATGTCCGCGTCGGGGGAGTCATTCTCGCGTTGGACGAATACACCATCGACATGTCCCGAGGACGCTTCGAAGCTCTCGTTGCGCCAAGCGCGCTCGAGATCGTGCGGTATTCCTTGCCGCATAGACTGCCGTTCCTATCGCGACGCCGCAGACCGGTTAGCTGCATCCTGCGTCGGCGGAACTAACAAACCGTCGCTGCTCGATCGCATCCAATCGCATGCGTTGCTGTCCGTTGAGTTCACAACGGAAGCAGCGCGGCTGGGAACCTTATGCCGCGATACCGGTCTTCAACCCGAAGGCTGGCGGTTGGGTCAAGGGCCAACAATTGAAAGTGGTGAGGGCGCAGGGAACGACGAGTCCACATTCTCGATCTCGAAAGCTTCGTTTTGCGGGATGGCGCAGAGCCCGATTCACGAGTGAGTGTTGGTGAAAGGCGTCGAACACGAGGCGGATCCGCATTTGGGGTGCGTGGAATGCGTTTGTTCGCGGATGCGCCGATGGCGTTGTTCCGGTAGGGGAATCAGCTCACTTATTCGCCGCGCATCCCACCGATGGTGAGGTGATCTTCTATCTTTGTGATGCCCGGAGCCGACCAGACCGCATGCATCACTTCTTCGTACTCGGCACGCAAACGAGCTGCACCGCGCAGACTTGCCACGCCATGGGATACATGCACCTTGATTCTGCTGCTATCGACCAACGCATTGCGCCGCATGGCGGCTTCGATGGGTGCCTTGGTTTCCGCAAGGCTCACCGCAGGCAGGATCGCGATGTTGTTGCGGATGCCAGTGATACCGTTCAAGGAAGACAGCGCTCTTTCAGCCTCTTCTTTCTGCTGTTGGCGTTCGACCGTTCCCGACAGCGTCAGCGAAGCCTTGGCGACCTGTACCTCGACCGTTTCCGGCACAAGGCCATTCCACTCGAGGATGCTCATAGCCGCGAGCGCGATATCGTCGTCATCGCGCTGTTTGTCGAATGGGATCACAACATGGATGCCGTTGGTGACTTGACTGACGTGGGCGACGCGCCAAGCCGCACGCTCGGCGGTGTATCGTTCCCAGAGGTTGTCGACGTGACCCGCCAGTTCCACTGCGCCGGATTTCACCGTGACGCTGATTTGAGTGAGTCCCGATTTGAGTTCCCAACCGACCTCATTCTCGACATCATGCTGCAGTTCCGTATCGTTCCACATGGATATACACCTCTTGCCACGCTGTCGTTTCGGCATCCCGAGTCTATCAGGACTTGCTGTCGCGCGGTGAGTGACCACTTTTCACGCCAATGATATGATGGCGCGAAGATGAACCGTAGAGCCTTCTTTCAAGCCTGCATGGGCGCAGCGGCCGGTGCCGCAACGCTCGCCGAACGTGCCGACGCCGCTCAATTGCCGAAGACCAAGATCAAGCGCATCCGCTACTATCGCACTCCCACCGATGCCGCTGGGCGGCCGAACACTCGACAGCCGTTGTTCAACCAAAGCACCAACGTCGTGATGGTGGAGACCGATTCAGGGCTGATCGGCATCGGAGAGGGCGGCGCGGCGAACACGATGGAACAGTGCGCCGGCTTGCTGATTGGCGAGGATCCGTTTCGTACGGATCGCTTGTGGCAGTCGATGTTCCGCGGCTATTTTTATCCCGCTGGCCGGGAGAAGATGCACGCGCTCGGCGCGCTCGATGTCGCGCTGTGGGATCTCAAGGGCAAGGCTCTCGGTGTACCCGTCTATCAGTTGCTCGGCGGACAGGCGCGCGATCATGTGGAGTGTTACTCAACTGGATATCCGGCGCAGGGCACGCCGAAAGAAGTGGCAAAGGCCTGTGTCGACGCGGGTTTCCGTGCGTATCGCATCTCCACGGATTCTCGCGGTCCAATCATGGATCGCTTCGCGAACGTCAACACGACGTACGAACTGTGCAAGCAAGTTCGCGAAGGAGTCGGCAAGGATGGGTCTTGGTGCATCGACTTTCACACCGAACTCGACATGGCCGACGCCGTGACGCTGGCAAACATGATCGAGCCGCTTCGGCCTTATTTTGTGGAAGATCTGGTGCGCAGTGAGAATCCCGGTGTGTATAAAATACTTCGCGGACAGGTGAGGGTACCGATCGCCGTCGGAGAGCAGTTCGGTCCCAAGTGGGAATGGAACGAATTGATCGAGCCGCATCTGATCGACTACGCGCGGGCCACGATTCCGAACGTCGGCGGTATCACCGAGTTTCAGAAGATTGCGGCGATGTGCGAGACGCACTATGTGGGGCTGGTGCCGCACTTTACGGGTCCGATCTCGGAGGCCGCAATGGTGCATTGCTCCACCGTATTTTCAGGCCCTGTTCTGATGGAAATGGTGATGGGCGGCACGCGACCATGGCCGTATCTGAAGACGCACTACGATCTCAAGAATGGCAAATTGTGGCCGAATGACCGCCCAGGGTTGGGTGTGGAAGTCGACACAGCGCAGTTGCAGTTGATCGGAGATTTCACCGAGGCTTATTCGCTGACGCCGATGCTGCGACGGCCTGACGGCTCACTTACGAACTGGTAAACACGTTTGCATCGAGGAACTCGTTGCGGAACTTGCCTTGCGGATCGTACTGCTTGGCAAGTGCCCGGAACGCTTCCGTCTTCGGATACTTCGGCTTCATCGAGAACAGCTTTCCCCAATGCGGACGCGGATCGAGCGCTCCGATCTCCCGCTCGATTTCCGGCAGCAGGGCTTTCACTTCGGGCCAGTGCGGCTTCCACGTGAAATGGATCGCCAGCGACGGACGCAGATAGGCCATACTGAGCCACAATTCATCGGACGCAATGGTACGCAGCTCAGAAATCATGAGGTGCGGCGCGATGCGGTCACGCAGCCTTTCCATCGCAAGAATCGCCTGATAAGCCTTGTTGCGGGGCACGAAGTATTCAGCCTGCAATTCATCGCCGCTGCTGGGCGTGAAGTTCATGCGGAAGTGTGGGAGCCGCTCGTACCAGGGTCCTGCGACGCCGAGTTGGTCGGTGCAGTTTTCGGCGGAAAGTCCAACCAGCGGGTGGAGTTTCCTGGTAGCGGCCTTGGCTCCGAAGAGTTCTTGGGGTGAGGGTTTCGAGGATGCGATGCTCTTGACCCATAGTTCACTGGCATAGCGCTTCTGCCAATCGGTGAAGATGCTGACGCTGTATCCTGCGTTGAAGATCTCGTCGAAATTCTTTTCGAAGTGGGCGAGCGACAGGTTCTCATAGACAGTCTGCCGCACTTGGAAGGTTGGGACGACATCGAGCGTGATGTTCGTAATGACGCCCAGGGCGCCGAGAGCGACGACGGCACCGTTGAAGCGTTCGCCGTCCTTTTCCCGCGAGAGGTTGACAACTGACCCATCGTGAATAACAAGTTCAAAGCCTGAGACAGCAGTGGCAAGGTTGCCGTTCTTGCTGCCGGATCCGTGGGTGGCGGTGTTGCAGGCCCCAACCACGGAAACGTGTGGCAGAGAGGCAAGATTGTGCACGGCGAAGCCGCTCTTTTCCAGATAAGGCGCGAGTTGGCCGTAGGTCACACCCGCGCCGACGGTGACTTTGCGCGTCTTGACGTCGAGGCTCATCCGATCCCAGAGGCGCATCGAGATCTGTTCCACCGGGCTGTCGGCAACACTGTTGAACGAGTGTCGCGCACCGACAGCTTTCACCCTGCTGGCCGCCTTGACGAAGTTCCGGACCTCGTCGAGAGTCCTGGGCATGCGAAGTACCGGAGCCTTGTAGGCGTAGTTGCCGGCCCAGTTCTTGCGTGGATTCTGCGCGATCGCGCTTCCCGCCATCAGAGATGCGGAGGTCTTGAGGAAATTCCGTTTGGTCATAGTAGAACCAACAGAATTCTACAGGATCCAGACGATCTCGACGTTAGGACCCGAGCGTCGGATAGTCTGTGTAGCCCTTCTCGCCAGGCGTGTAGAACGTACTGTTATCGGGAACGTTCAACGCCGCGTCGGACTTCAAGCGCGCCACGAGGTCGGGGTTTGCAAGGTACTTAGCTCCAAATACTGCGACATCGAAGGCACCAGAGGATATCCCGGCGTTCGCCTGCTCTTTGTCGAGTCCGCCGCCCACGAGTAGTGTGCCTTGGTACCGATCTCGCAGCGCTGTTTCCGCTCCGATACCAGTGCGCATTACGTGAAGGTAGGCGAGGCTCATTGGACCGATGGCATCCATCAGCGCGAGGTGCGTGCCAATGGGGTCTTCATCCTGCAGGTCGTTAAAGGGCATCCCTGGGCTGACTTTGATACCCACTCTGCCTGCGGATCCTGCGGCCTTGGTCATCGCTTCGAGCACTTCGACTACGAAGCGAATACGGTTCTCAGTGCTGCCGCCGTAGGCGTCTGTGCGCTGGTTGGATCCCGTCGCGAGAAACTGATTGGGCAGATATCCAGAGGCGGCATGCAGTTCGACACCATCGAATCCGGCACCCGCGATCGCATTGCGCGTGGCATGGGCGAACTCTTCGACGACGCCGGCGATCTCGCTGGTTTCGAGAGAGCGCGGCACGTCGTTCGGCTGCATGCCTTGGGTGTCGGTCCACATTTGCCCTTGGGCGCGGATCGCTGAGGGCGCAATCGGCGCAGCGGCGATGGTGCGATTGGCCGCGTGGGCGATTCGACCAACGTGCATGATCTGCAGAAAGATCCGCCCACCTTTTGCGTGGACGGCATCTGTGATGTTGCGCCAGGCGGCAACCTGCGCGTCATTGTAGATGCCGGGCGTGCGGGCATAGCCCATGCCCATTGCAGACGGGCCCGTTCCTTCGGTGATCAACAGCCCAGCGTCCGAGCGATCTGCATAGTATGCGGCGGAAAACGGTGCCGGGACAGCATCTGCGTTTGCGCGCGAGCGGGTCATAGGAGCCATAGCAACGCGGTTCGCAAGGGTGAGGCCGCCTACCGTGGTGGGGCTGAAAAGGTCTACAGAAGACATGTTCCCGTTGGATGACTCTCGCAGCGATTGCGATCCGGCTTTTTGCACACTTCGCCTTCGAGATGATCGGACTACGCGGTTTGTGTTTCGTTGCGGCGGGGAAGTGTAGAACTGAAATCGAACGTGGGCAGGCGCAGCGGATGAGAGATCACCTGAGCTCGATGATTCATCGCTTCATCTGAAGAGCCGCCACCACGCAGAAGTACGCGGGCCGGAGTGCGACACCCCGGATATCTCGCGTGGCTCCTGCGTGGTTCTAAGGCGTCGGACTCATTTAGACTGAAGCCCTACGTCCCATAAGGAGGCTAACGGCGAAAAGCACCAGGAACACAATAAACAGGATCTTAGCGATCCCTGCTGCGGTGGATGCGATCACCCCAAAGCCAAAGAGAGCGGCGATGAGGGCGATGACGAGAAAAACGATGGAATAGTGAAGCATGGAATTCTCCTAGCGAAAACGGCGAAAATTGATGATTCGTGGTTCGCGTATTTTGACGACTGAACGTCATGTTGGCTGATGTTATAAGTTTTGGTGCCAGGATGGCAGCGGACTGCCCAAGGCACCTGTGGTGGATGGCCGAACTAATAGTATTTTTTCCGTTTTTTCACTCCTCCTACCAAAACCGTTGCAAGCAGACTGCCAAACACTACGGCCATCTTTATGGCTCTGCAGGATATCGGAAACTCGGACAAGAGCGCCGTTTCGTTCCAGGCTTTTATCGAAAGCTCCGGCAGATCGGATTGAGTCGGGCGCACGTGCTTTTAGGGGAATGCGGGTGCCTACGCGCCCTGAAAAACTTCAGTTCCTCCGACGCATTGAAGAACAGGTTGTCCCGTCTATAGCTCCAGAAGTTCGTGGTCGCCGAGGTCGGCTGGTTCCCCGGTAATCATCGATTTGGCGACTCGGAACATAAATGTCAGGCCCGATGGTCCATCCCAATACTCAGCGGAAAATGGCTCGACAATGAACAATCGCAGGGTGGGATCATCCACTCCGCCCGGAAACCAGGTCTTCATGATCGGAGTAAACAGTCGGCCAATACGCTCTCGGTCATTGGCGACGCGAGCCTCGCCACCGATTGAAACAAAGAGGTTGCGCGAGGGATCTGAAAAGGTGAGGTTGACTTGGCGATTGCGTCGCACCTCGTCCACCTTGGACGAGACCACGCGAGTAAAGAAAAGGAGTTCGCCGGACGGCTCCATGGTCAAATACGCCATGGGGCGGCTATGAATGGAGCCATCCACGCCTATCGTCGTCAGAATGCAGATCGAAATCGAATCGATCATGCCGCGAATTTTCTCCAAACGCTCGGCGCGCTCCTGCTGCGCGACGGCGGGTAGTTCGAAAGTACTTGTGTTTGGGAACATGCAAGTGATTGAGCAATCCGTATGCCAAATGCGAAAACCCCCTTCGAAATGAAGGAGGCTTTCAAATACGCACGCGGCAAACGCTACGCTTCGCTGAGTGCGGTGGACGGCGTAAGCATCGATTGAGTTTCAAGCTCCGCTTCTGGTTGACCTCCGCAGTGCGGATGCTCGCAATGGCATTCTGACATCTGGGTCTCTCCTGCCTGCTCCCGTTCGTCGGCGATTCGACAGGAGTCACAGCAATGATCCGCAAACGGAGCCGCTGAGCAAGTGCAGGTGGCGTGGGAGCATTTCTTCTTGTCCATTAGTGAAAGTCCTTTACTGGATTAGGTTGTGTGAGTGACGAGAGGTTTTGCCTGTACAACCAGGCGGTTGGGAGCAGATCCGATAAAGTGGAACGGATAGCAAGTGATGAGCGTAAGTAAATCGCGCCCGGGAGTCGGTTGCATCACCCAGGAATCGACAGGATGAACCACGAAAACATTCGACACCTTGTACAAAACTGTTTTGCCATCGCGAGTGCGCAGATGCACGATATCTCCGTTTCTTACGTCGCGTAAGCCAGCGAAGAAAGTGTCGCGATGCGCAGCAAGCACAATGTTCCCTCTTTGTCCCGGCATCGCGCTGAGAGGCGCGTGTCCGATGGCGCGTCTCAAAGTCTGTGACTCGAATCCCTCCTCGACATAGCCGGAAACTTTTAGGCGAGGAATCTCAAGCTTTGCGAGCGGAACGTGCTGGGCTAGGGCATTTTGGAGAAGCCGCGGGTAGGATGGCTCGGGAATCGGCTCTTCGAGCTCGGGTAACGGCTCTTCAAGAAAGAAACTGGCTGCAGCATCCTGATGCAATTTCTGGATGAGCACAATACCGGCGCCCCATGACAGGAAGGCGACTGCAAGAGGTAGGAGGGTCCAGCGGAACCATAGGCGTGGGCCGCTTTTGCATGGCTTGAAGTCGATTCGAATTCTTGGCACGGATTGGTTCTCTTTCGCCGATGAGTGAAAAAGTGGGCCCTGCAACGTGGCAGAGCCCCTGGGGAAGATTCAGAGTCTCTAAGCGCGTTCTTTCTGCGTGAAGAATGTGGACAAGCCGACGATGGCCATCGCAACCCCGATTAGCAGCAACTCACGCCAATGGCTCGCGGTCGCGGGCATATTGGCGGGAACTGGAGCAGTCTGCACTGACGGTTCCTGAGGGGCTTCCGCTGAGGCAACGGTGGCGGCAACAGGTGCGGCAGCGGGTGCGGGGTCCGCAGCGGCCTTCGGCGCGGGTGTCGGCTCTGGAGGCGTGGGCTCAGCAACGACAGCCGCAGCAACGGTGGTTTCGTTCCTAGCGGAGGGAACTGCCGTTGTCACTTGCGCAGTTTCAGCGCTTGCCGAAGACTGAGTGGCGGTGCCAAACTTCATCTGGTCTTCCGCACTCAACGCGGGCACTTGCTCTTTGGTCATCAAAGAGATCTCGTCGGCCTTTGCCCTTGGGTAAGCGAACTCTTGTCCGAAATTGTCCCCCGGGTAGAACCAGGATCGCAGTGCTTGCGGTTGATTTACGGGCGCTTCCCACAATGTGAACTTGGAATCTCCGGTCGGCTTTAACCGGTAGTTGGGAATCGCCATCACGGTGGTTACTAACTTCATGCCGTCCTGATCCCATATCGTGACGACGTGACGATTGGACGTCGATTCCAACAGTTTCAACGTGTAAGTTCCTGGTTGCAAGGTCATCGTTGGCACCTGCATCGGTGCATCAATGGTGATGATCGTTTTCTTGTCGCTCTGATCGGCCTGCAAGGGAATCAAAGCGAGCGTGCCGACGCAGATCGCCATGGCAAAACTCTTCATTGGTGTCAATTTGAACTCCTCTTCTGATCGGCGATTGTTTCAAGGGACGATGTCGCCGTCACAGTTGTAGTTGCATGTGACTGGCCAAAGCGTTCCAGCCCTTACCTAGCGCAGTCAATCGGAGTTTCCGGAAAGAGAGGAAGGAATCTCCCTCTGTCGGCAATATGCACTTTAGAAGGCTTGCCCGATACCGAAGAAGACACGTCCGCGTGGGTCTCCCGCGCGGCGGTTTAGATTGAAGCCATAGTCGACGCGCAGCAGAAAGTAAGGAGTACGAACCCTCAATCCCGCGCCCCCTGTGTAGCGGATATCGCCGAAACGAAAGTCGCGCCACCGCTCGAACACGTTACCTGCGTCCGCAAACCCCACGCCATCGATGAATCGATACAGGGGAAAACGAAGCTCGTTGTTCGCGATGAAGATCGATTCGCCGCCCACGGGGGAACCGCCGGAGAACGGCCCGAGGCGATCTTGCGCGAATCCGCGGACAGAGTTCGCACCACCGCTGTAAAATCGTTCTGACGGCACAAGTTCCTGCCCCTGCAAGCCTACGGCAAGACCGTAACGCAAACCGGTCGCATAGACGAGCCGTGGCCGCATTTGGCCGTTCCACGGCACAACGGAGGGCTTGGTCAGCGGCTTGTAATAGAAGTACTGGCCGAAGTATTTTGCGTATTGTAGTTGGCTGCCTAAGCGCGAAGGTGCCCATTCCGCAATGTGGGAAGTAAAAGTCCCCCTGGTGGCGTCGAAGAATTCATCGCGTGTGTCACGCGAGAATCCTGTCGTGAGAGGGGCGATCCTTAGGCGAATATCGAATGGAAAGAGCGGGTCAGGCTCGCGTTCGAAGGTGTGCACTTGTTCCAGACGGTAGCCAAAACTAAGAAGGTTTGGCTTTCCCAAACGATACTCCAGATAGCTCGACCCGCCTGTGCGGTCAGTAATGAATGTTGGACTGATCTCACGACGCACGAATCCGGTGTTGACAAACTTCAACGGCAAGCTGAGCAAGCTGGGTTGCTCGAAATACGCGCGTGCCTCTTGCAGGCGGGAATCGTAGCGGCCACGAGCTCCAATGGTTCGGGCGGAGCCCAAAACGTTGCGTGCAGCCACGTCAAAGATGCCGCCAGGTCCGCGCTCGGTATCGAAAAGAACGCCATATCGAATCTCAAACGGCCGCACTTCTCGAAGCCTCGCGACGAGGCGCGTTGCCGCATCGGTATCTCGCACTTCGATATCCGCCAAAGAAAACGCTCCTGTGGAATAGAGATTGCGGCGGGCCTCATTGAGCTTCGCGTCAGTCACGACATCGCCGGGCTTCAACCCAATCTGTGTGCGAACCAGGTTGTCGCTCACATGCTGCGTGCCTTCGATAGCGACTTCGGAAACTACGCGTTTTCGTCCCTCGTCCACCCGGAAAACCAAGTCCACTTGCGGACCTCTACGGGTTGCCTCCAGCACGACTGCATAGCCGGTGCGCCCCGCTGCGGCAAGAGCACTTTCGATACGCATACGCCCTGCTTCGACCATAGCCGCTTCGTAAACCTGTCCGGAATTCAGTTGAAGAGAAGCGCCGACCTCTTTCGCGGTCTCCACGGCACCTTGCTGTGCGACGTTTCCAATGGCGACCTCCGCGCCCTCGGTGATCGGCGCCGAGATCGTGTACAGATCCGAGGTCTTGTCGACCCTGACGGGCTTTACTTTTACATCGAGGTAGCCGCGTTGCCGGTAATATTGCTCCAGCCGGGAAGCGAGGCGTTCCGGATGCAACGCGACATCGCGCCGCGCATCCTTACCAGGCATCAAGGCGGAAATTACCTCCTGGCTGAAACTCGACCCTGGCAGCAGGATGGCGACATCCGCATACTTTCGACCGCGGGTGGTCGTCAACGTCACCGCCTTGCGTCCATTCGATGCCTTGCCGACCAGAATCTCGACTTGCGCCGCATAGTAACCATCTTTGGCGAAATCTTCTTGAATCGCCTCAGTCGCCTGGCGTACGCGCAGCGAATCGAACGAACTGAGGGCCCACGCTTTGGCTACCTCGCGACGTGCAGGACGTGGGACGCCTCCTCCTGCATATTGAAACGTAAGCTGCGGACCCTTGGATACCGTGATTTGCAAACCGAGCACGCCGGCATTCTCTTCGCGCTTCGTCCGCACACGCACTTCCGGAAAGCCGGCATCGGCGAAAGCATCCTTGATTTTGTCGACACCTTTGCGAAGCGCAAAAAAGTCGAAAGCCTTGCCGGACTTGAGGTGCAGCTTAGACCGAGCACGGTCGACATCCTTCTGATCGCCGTCCGGAACCACAACCTTGATTTCGCCGATACGAAGCGCCTTGCGCCCCTTTTTCTGGTTCTCCGGCGGAGCAACGCCGCCGAGTTCAATGTCATGCTGAAACTGCGCGCGAAAACTATTGTCGCTCTGCCTCACGAGACGAGCCTGGAAACGCTTCGTCACATCGAATCTGCCAACCCAAATTTGGTCGGAGCTGTTGCGGAGATTCACCGAGTAAACCAATCCGATCCGGCTGGTCAGATCCTGGCCAAATGTCAGTCTTGCGGTCGGCTCTGCTTCGTCTGCGAT
>CAZCPL010000070.1:0-24330 GCA_964500255.1 uncultured Solibacteraceae bacterium
GAAAATACGAGTCACACGCTGCAACTCACCGAGACGGCCGTCATCGCGACGCGCGCTGTGAATGAGACGCGCTTTCAGTTCATCGATTTCAATGGATCGAATACTGCGAATACATCTGCGCCTGCAATTCAGGTGCTCGGCGCATTCAATGGCGGCGGCAGCACGCTCGGGCGTTCCGCCGATGGATCGAAATCGTTCGAGATTCAGAACAATACAACGGTGAGTTGGAAGTCCCATGCGTATCGCTTTGGAGTGCGTTTGCGCGGCGAGAGTCTGCAAAGCTATTCACCGGTGAACTTCAACGGTACGTTTACCTTCGGTGGCGGCGGCGGGCTCACATCCATCGAACGCTATCGCGGAACCCTACTTCGGCAGCCCGGATTCGGCCCGACACAGTTCACTCTGAGTGCCGGAGATCCTGCTTTGGCGCTCAAACAAATCGATGCCGGATTGTTTTATGGCGATGATTGGCGCGCTCGGCCCAATTTCACTGTGAGCTACGGCGTCCGCTACGAGCGACAGACCAATCTCGGCGATTCCACCAACTTCGCCCCGCGCATGGGGCTGGCCTGGGCGCCGGTGAAAAAGACTGTGCTGCGGGCTGGTTTCGGACTGTTCTACGATCGTTTCGGACTCAACAACACGCTCAACGCAAGGCGCTTTAACGGCGTCACGCAGCGGCAGTTTGTGATTGCGGATCCAGGATTTTTCCCACTTGTTCCGGGGCAGCTAACGGGTGCCACCCGTCAAACCACGCAAACGTTGAGCGATTCTCTGAGAGCACCGCTACTGGCCCAAACCGCACTGGCACTCGAACGACAGTTGCCACGCAATACGTCCGTCGCGTTCACTTTCGCCAATGCGCACGGTGCCCGGATTCTGCGTTCGGTGGTGCTCGACAATCCTGATTTTCTTCGATTTCAGGCGCAATCGACGGCGCGCTACAACCAGAACCAACTGATTACGAGCTTCAATACGCGCGTGAACAAGAAGATCTCTCTCAGCGGTTCGTATGCGCTCAATCGCGCCCGCGGCGATTCAGACGGCATCGGAACGTTCCCGGCAAATCCTGTTACGTTCGCAGGCGAGTACGGGCCCGCCGCCACCGACATCCGGCATCGATTCAACCTCGCAGGCACCATCGTCGCACCCTGGGAGATTCGGCTGAACCCCTTGTTTACGATGGAATCCGGATCGCCGTTCGACATCACCTCCGGTCGAGATGTCTACGGCACGACGCTGTTCAATGGGCGTCCAGGGCTGGTGACGGATGCGGCTCGCGTAGGCGTGATTGCGACGGCTTATGGCCTGTTGGATCCGAATCCCCTGCCCGGTGCGACGCTGCTGGGCCGGAACTTTGGCCGCGGACCCGGCCAAGTGCTCATGAACCTGCGCTTGAGCAAAACATTTTCATTTGGTTTTGGATCCGGCCAGGAAGCGCCCTCGAACATCCCTGGAGGAGGCGAGCGTAGAGCGGACGGCGGCGGTGTTTTCGGTGGCGCCTCGGGCGGAGGTCCGGCGAAAACGAGCCGCAAGTACAACATCGTGCTCTCGATGTCGATTCGGAATGTGCTGAATCGAAACAATCCGGGTCCGATCATTGGCAATATCGCGTCCCCACTGTTTGGATTGGCCAATCAGCCTGCGGGAAGCCCCGCTTTGGGAGGCACGATCTTCTCGGAAGCGGCCAATAACAGGCGTTTTGAACTCCAGACGCGATTCACGTTCTGAGAGTTCTGAGACAATAGAGTTTATGAGCAGCAGTGAGATCGAACCCACAGCAACGGCAGTGGATTCGAAGCCCTCCCACTTCATCCGGGAAATCATCGAAGAAGACAGTCGTACGGGCAAGCACGGTGGACGGGTGCATACGCGTTTTCCTCCGGAACCGAACGGATATCTGCACGTCGGCCACGCCAAGAGTATTATTCTCAATTTCGGACTCGCATCCGACTTTGGCGGCAAGTGCAACCTGCGTTTCGATGACACGAATCCGGAGAAGGAAGAGACTGAATACGTCAATTCGATCATCGAGGACGTGAAATGGCTGGGCGGCGACTTCGGCGACCGCATGTTCTATGCGTCCGACTACTTTCAGCAAATTTACGACTGGGCCGTCGAGCTCATCAAAAAGGGCAGCGCCTACGTCTGCGACCTCAACGGTGACGAGATCCGCGCGACTCGGGGCACGCCCACCGAAACCGGCAAAGACAGTCCTTTTCGCAATCGCAGCGTCGAAGAAAACCTCGATCTCTTCACGCGCATGAAGAATGGCGAGTTCCCCGATGGCTCGCGCACGCTGCGCGCCAAGATCGACATGGCGTCGCCAAACTTCAACATGCGCGACCCGATCATGTACCGCATCCTGCATGCCGAACACCATCGCACAGGTAGCAAGTGGTGCATCTATCCGATGTACGATTGGGCGCACGGCCAGTGCGATTCCATCGAAGGCATCACGCATTCCATTTGTACGCTCGAGTTCGAAGATCACCGTCCGCTCTATGAGTGGTTCATCGAGCAGTTGGGTATTTTCAAGCCGCAGCAGATTGAGTTCGACCGGCTGAATCTGACCTACACACTGATGAGCAAGCGCAAGCTCCTGATGCTTGTGCAGCAGGGCCTCGTTGCCAGTTGGGACGATCCAAGGATGCCTACCGTCAGCGGCATGCGCCGCCGCGGTTATACGGCCGAGGGCCTGCGCAACTTCGCGCGCAACCTGGGCGTTTCGAAGACGAACGGTATTACGGAACTGGCTCGTCTCGAATACTACATCCGTGAGGATCTCAACAAGCGCGCGATGCGCGTGATGGGTGTGTTGAAGCCGCTGAAGCTCGTGATCACCAATTATCCCGAGGGGCAAGTGGAGATGATGGATGCGGTCAATAATCCGGAAGATGCGAGCGCGGGAATGCGGCAGGTTCCGTTCTCTCGCGAACTCTACATCGAGCAGGACGACTTCCGCGAGGTTCCGCCCAAGGGCTACTATCGGCTGTCTCCGGGCAAGGAAGTCCGCTTGCGATATGGCTATCTGGTGACCGCAACGGAGGTGGTGAAAGATCCGGCGACCGGCGAGGTGATCGAAGTGCGCTGCACCTGCGATCCGGCCACGCGCGGAGGCACCACGCCCGATGGGCGCAAGGTGAAGTCGACCATCCATTGGGTTTCCGCGGCTCATGCGGTGGATGCCGAAGTGCGCCTCTACGACACGCTGTTTACGGTGGAAAATGCCGGATCCGCGCCGGAAGGCGGGACGTTTACAGACTATCTGAATCCGAAGTCGCTGGAAATTGTGCAGGGCGCGAAGTTGGAGCCGTCGCTAGCTGATGCGCAACCACTGGCGAGCTATCAGTTCGAACGCCTCGGCTACTTCTGTCCGGACAAAACGAGCACGGCGCAAAAGCCCGTATTCAATCGAACGGTGGGGCTTCGCGATAGCTGGGCGAAGATGGAGAAAAAGGGTTAGAGCGGGTCAGGATTCAGATTCGCTATGCCTGTGCCGCCACATTGCGACTCTTCAGTTGCTGAGTCTCGCCTTCCCCGGCGCCACCAAGGTAAAAGACCGATTACTCCCGGCGATGGAACCTACTTCGACCACAAGTTCAGTCGAGTCCCCCCACGACCATGCGCGCCGTGACCGGCGCATTGAGAATCCCGTTGCGATAGTGACCATAGGCCAGCCATAACCGCCTCCCCGCTTCGCGCCGCACCACAGGATCCCCATGCGCGCCCGGCCTGAACCCGATCCACGACTCGCTCGGCGAATCGGGCAAGGCATCGCCCACGACCAGCTTCGTTTCGCGATGAAGAGCTTCCACCGCCCCAGGATCCACTGTGCGATCGAATCCCACACACTCGGTCGTCGATCCCGCGATCACAAACCCAGACTGACGCTGCAGAATGTAATGATGTCCGCGCCGGTAAATCGGACCCAGCGTCCCGGGGTCCATCCAATAGCCCAGCAAATGCCCCTTCACGGGAAACGTTGCAGGAGCCTCCGGCAGCAACTGGCTGCTCCAAGCGCCTGCGGTCAAAACCACCCAGCCATCGAAGACAGGCACCCCGGAAACGCCCGCATTCTCGACAAATTCCACACCTCGACGCACGCAAGCCTCGCGCGCCGCAGCCACCACATCGCGCGGATTCACCACCGCATCGGCTGGATACGCAAGGTGATCGTTCTCGACTGAAGACGGAATCCCAATCAAACGCTGCTTCTCAGCGCGTTTCTGCAGCGCCGCCAAGTCACCGTACTCGCGGGCGCCGGTCACCGCGAAATCAATCGCGACACCTGATTCCACTGTCAATTCCTCACAAAACGCAGGGTATAGTGCGAGGCTTTCCACACTCCAACGCGCCCACGGCGAATCGTCCCCTTCCACCTCGCCACCAGGAGCAAGCATCCCCGCGCCAGCCCAACTGGACTCTCCGCCGATTCGTCCCGCGTCCACCACTTTCACGCGAAACCCCTTCTGCGCGGCCCTCCAGGCGATCGAACATCCAACGATGCCGCCGCCGATGATCAACACATCTTTCTCGACCATGAAGTTCCAAGTTAACCTGGAACCAAGTGGAAGAAGAGCTTCTCGGAAAAGTCTATGACGGGCGCATGATGCGCCGTCTGCTCGTGTACATGAAACCCTATGTGGGAACCATCGCCATCTCGGCGATGTTCCTGCTGGTGCAGTCCATCTGTCAGATCTTAGGGCCACTGCTCACGAAGACTGCGATCGACCGCTATCTCGTGCCCGCGAACACCACCTCCATCTTCGATCAATGGCTTCCTCGGGATCCATGGCAAGGCATCCTCTTCATCGCGAGCATCTATTTGGGCGTCGTGCTGCTGTCGTTTGTCCTCGACTTCGGGCAAACCTATCTCATGCAGTGGACCGGCCAGCGCGCGATGTTCGACCTGCGCCGCGATCTCATGGCCAAGCTGCAAAAGCTCGATGTCGCGTACTTCGATCGCAATCCCGTCGGCCGCCTGATGACACGCGTCACCACCGATGTGGATGTGCTCAACGAGCTCTTCTCTTCAGGGCTGGTCACCATTGTCGGCGATCTCGCCGTGTTGAGCTTCGTGGTGCTGGCCCTGCTGCAGTTGAGTCCTGCATTGACGGCGATTCTGCTGGGCGTGATGCCGCTGGTGGTGTTGGTCACCATTCAGTTCCGTCGCTCGGCTTCGTTGAGCTATCGGAAAACGCGCATTGCCGTGGCGCGCATCAATACATACCTGCAGGAACACATCACCGGCATGCAAGTGCTGCAGATCTTCAACCGCGAAGAGAAAGCCCGCCAAGGGTTCGACGAAGCGAACGCCGCGCACATGCTCGCCTTCAAGGATTCCATCCTCGCCTACGGCTGGTTTTATCCTGCGGTCGAATTCCTCAGTATGCTGGCGCTGGCATCGATTCTGGCCTATGGCGGTTATCAGATCCACGGCGGTGCGCTCTCGCTCGGCGTGCTCGTCGCGTTCTTTCAATACGGACTCCGATTCTTCCGCCCCATTCAGGATCTCAGCGAAAAATACAATATCCTGCAATCGGCCATGGCGGCCTCCGATCGCATCTTTAAGTTGCTCGACGAGCCCATCGCGATTCAGTCGCCGGCGCAGCCGAAGCCGTTTCCGGAAGCGCCGGCGGCCGTCGAGTTCGATGGCGTCTGGTTTGCATACAAAGATGAAAACTGGGTTTTGCGCGATGTCAGCTTCCGCATCGAGCCGGGCGAAACCATCGCCGTCGTGGGCCATACGGGCGCGGGCAAAACGACGCTCACCAACTTACTCTTGCGCTTTTACGACATTCAAAAAGGAACCATCCGCATCGGCGGCCTGGACATCCGCGAGTACGCGCTCGACGACCTGCGCCGCCACTTCAGCATCGTGCTGCAGGATCCGTATTTGTTCACCGGCACCGTCGCCTCGAACATCCGACTGGGGACCCAAAACATCAGCGAGGTACAGCTTCGAGACGCCGCGGAACGTGTCAATCTGAAGAGCTTTATCGAAGGGTTGCCCAACCAATACGAGCAGGAAGTGAAAGAACGCGGCGCAGGATATTCCACCGGCCAGAAACAGCTCGTCAGCTTCGCTCGCGCACTCGCCCACGATCCGCGCTTTCTGATTCTGGATGAAGCGACGTCGAGCGTCGACACCGAAACCGAGCAGAAGATCCGCGCCGCTCTGGAACAACTTATCGAAGGCCGCACCTCAATCGTGATCGCCCACCGTTTGTCGACGATCCAGCGCGCGAATCGCATCTTTGTTTTGCACAAAGGCCAGTTGCGCGAAAGCGGATCGCACCAGCAACTGCTCACCGCCAAAGGACTCTACTTCAAGCTCTACCAGCTCCAATACAAAGATCAGGACGTCGCCACTGGCAGGCAGATATCGGTCTGATTCAAGCTGTAAGCCACGTTGATCTTCGCTGTTCGATAAATTTCTACCGCGGGCAAGCCGATCAGCTTGCGATGCGGCAAAGAAATCGCCTGAGACGAAACAACCCGGGAAAAAATGCGCTCGTAAGCATCGGGTACTGTCGAATAGGGTCCCACATGAGTGGTCACCGCGAACTCTCCGCCCGGCAACCATTGATAGGCAATGCGTCCTGTCGGCGCAAAGGGACCGGACACTTCAATAGCGGCTTCGAATCGCAGCACTTCCGCAGGAATGGACATCGGAGAGTCTATGGCCCAACATGTCGAACAAAGGCCACATGCATTGGCCTCAACGTGACAACCTTCGTTGCGGAGGTGCCGAACGGCGCTTCCAATAGCGCAGACTCAGCTTCGCTCCCCACCGTGGCTTGATCGCGCACCCATTGCCGATAGGTTTGCGGAAACGTCCTATACTTGCGGCGAAATGCGCGGGTGAAGGTCTCATCGTTTTGAAATCCGCATTCGAGAGCGATATCCAGCACCGTGGCCTCCTGAACGACCAGCCGAAAGGCCGCGCGTTCCAACCGCAGCCGCTGGGTATACCCTTTCGGACTCTCGCCTACCAGCGATTTGAAAGTCCTTTGGAAGTGAAACGGCGACAAGCCGGCCTTGGAACCGAGCGCCGCGAGGCTAAGATCCTCGCCCGGATTCGTCTGTATGTGGACCAAAACCGGCAGCAGTGTTTCCCATTCGCGTGTCATTTCGCCGCCCCGCCCCCGAGCCAACACCCCAGGAACTTCGACGGGAATCCTGCAAACAAAATCCAACTCGGTATCGATGAAGTGTCCGACAGGAGCAGAAAGGGAATCTGCAGGAGGCAGTAAAGCGCGAACACGGCAACCCCATTGGCCCGGATCCAGCGGCAGGCCGAATAAAAATAGGCAGCCCGGCAAGCAATGCCGCGTAGGCGCGTCGTCATCGCGTATGCCTGGTAGTGCGCCAGATCGCGTCCCGGATTGAGCAGATGGCTGTAGACCGCCACCCAGCCAAAAGCTGCCGCAATCGTCCCAGCCTCTGCTGCGGCGAAGGCCGCCAACGCGCGCCCCCAACGGATCTCCCGAAAGAAATGTGACATAGATCGAGTCTATGCTCTTGACGGGACGTGTTCTTGACGTTTCTTGCGATTTGCCTTCACCCTCCACAGGGCCTGGAACCTATTATCCGTCCGCGATTCTGCCGATCTGAACAGCGTATGCCTCACGACTTCTGGACGGGAAAACAAGTTCTCGTCACCGGTGCCACTGGATTCTTTGGCGGTTGGCTGGTCCGCTCGCTGCTACAGCGCGACGCTCAAATCACGGCCATCGTTCGCAACGACAAGCCAGAATCGCAGTTTTACGAGCAAGGCTACGACCAGCGCGTCCGCATCGAACGGGGCAGTGTCTACGATGCGGCATTCTTTCCCGGCGCCATCGAAAGTACCCGGCCCGCCACTACTGTCCAACCGCTATTTTCATTCCGAATCCATACGCCGAATACATCCGGGTACTCGACCAATACTTTGCGGGCCACGCCGCGGAAGACGCCTGGCACTCCGCTTCCATCGACAACTGCGTTGCACCGCTCTGCCCGGCTGCGGTAAAGCCGCTAACAACGCCCGACCTCTATTATTAGTCTCCACCTCGATCCGCGCCGAGGTGAACCCGAAAGCAAGCCCACCTTTGTTCCGCAGCCGGTGACTCTCGATATCGCCAATGACTTTGCTCGGAAGCTGCAAGCCGTCCAAGTTCTTAATTAAGGCAGTGTAAAACAACAACATTTACATCTGTGCTCTGATGTGCTCTCACGTTGTGTGTGGACACAGATGCGCAACCATTCAGTACTTTGCTAGTTTGTGGTCTCATCTGGACGAACACGCCCGCCGGTTGGTGGCCGCCAGCAAGGCGGTGGAACCAGGCTATGGCGGTATTTCGCGGGTGAGCCGTGCCTGCGGTTTGTCGCGCGTCACCTTGACCAAGGGCGTTGAGGAACTGCAAGCTGCACCACTGGCGCCTGGGCGAATCCGCCACGAGGGTGGAGGACGGCACGCGTTGACATCAAACGATGCCGGGTTGACGCCTGCCTTGGACAGCATGGTCGAGCCAACCGCTCGTGGGGATCCGGAGTCGCCTCTGCGTTGGACGTGCAAAAGCGCCCGAGTGCTGGCGGCAGAGCTAACAGTCCGGAACCACCCGGTCAGTCATACCAAAGTCACTCAACTCTTAAAGGAGAGTGGCTACAGCCTGCAGGGCAACCGCAAGGGCGAAGAAGGCGAGAATCATTCCGACCGGGATGCGCAGTTCCGACATATTAACCGCGCCGTCAAAAGCGCTTTGCGCGCAGGTAAGGCCGTCATTTCGGTGGACGCCAAGAAGGAATTGATCGGCAACTACCAGAATAAGGGCCGCCAATGGGGCAAGAAGGGGACGGCGAAGAAGGTCAATGGGCATGACTTTCCCGGTCCTGAGCTGCCTCGCGCCTATCCTGACGGAGTCTACGATCTGGGGCTCAACGCCGGTTTCGTCAACGTCGGCACGGACCACGATACCGGTGCGTTCGCGGTAGCTTCCATCCGTGGTTGGTGGCGTGCCGAGGGCCGCCGTTTGTATCCTGGCGCGCAGCGGTTCCTGATCACCGCTGATGGCGGCGGCTGCAATGGTTGGCACCTGCGGCTCTGGAAATGGGAGTTGCGCCTGGCCGACCAGACAAGGCTGGCTCTGAGGGTCTGCCATTTCCCGCCGGGCACGAGCAAATGGAACAAAGTGGAGCACCGCTTGTTTTCATTCATCTCATCCAATTGGCGCGGTGAACCTCTGCGTGACTACGAGACTGTCGTAGGCCTCATCGCCGCGACGACGACCGCCAAAGGCTTAACAGTCACCTGTCGATTGGACCGTCGCAAATATCCGGTGGGTCGCAAGATCACAGATGAAGAGCTTGCTCAAGTAAACATGAAGCGCGACAAATTTCACGGTGAATGGAACTACACCATCCATCCGAGCAAAGCTAAGATGTAACGGTTATCGTTTTACGCTGCCTAAGGGCGCTTTTGGCCGCCCAAAAGCCGCACATCCCGTGCACGCCGCCCCCGGGCGGTGTCGAACTGGAGCAGATGAATAGCCGGGGGTTCGGGGTCGAGTAAGGGTCCCAACGCAACGTCGGACGGAAGAAAAACTGCGCCAGATCGTTTGCGCCCCCCCCGATATCCCCACCAATCATGTTGGAGTTGTGCGCTTCAATATCCGCCGGAAACATTGTTCGCCGGGCGAGAATCACATCTTTGAAGCCGGGGGCGAAACGTTCGATCTGACGTTCAATTCGTTCCATCATGTCGACGGGCGATGCCTGCGGGACATGACAGTAGGCCCAGCCCGTGTGTCGCCCTTCGGGCGCACGGCTCTTGTCGAACAGACTCTGCTGCGCGACGAGCACGAACGGCCTGTCGGCTACCCGCCCATTCACCGCATCGTGCTCGGATGCCGAAATTTCCTCAAATGTCGCGCCCACATGCACCGTGGCCGCGCGCTTGCAATCCGGAGCGATCCAGGGAATCGGTGCGCTCAATGCCCAATCGATCTTAAATACCCCGGGCCCTTGACGAAAAGCGCGAAGCTGACTCGCGTATTTGGAAGGGAGATTGTCCCCCGCGATTCGGGCGACCGCGCGGGGAGCCAGATCGAACAACACCGCCCTCGAAGCCGGGATGTCGCCCATCCCTCGTACCTCGCGATTCACATGAATCACCCCGCCGAGCGAACCCAGATAACTGGCGAGACTGTCGATGATCGATTGTGAGCCACCTTGTGCGCAGGGCCAGTCCGTCGCATGGCCAACCAGAGCGAGGACAAGTCCGAAAGAGGCCGATGCCGCGGCGTTGAGCGGAAGAAAGGAATGGGCGGCACACCCCGCGAACAGCGCCCGAGCCTTCGGCTCGCGGAAATAACTATGGACGAGCGAGGCACAACTGCGCAAGCCGAGCGCTCCAAATCGCGCCAGCAGGAAGGGATGACGCGGAAAACGGATGGGTTGCAGGAGTTCCGCAAACAGCGCATCTGCATTTGCCAAAAAAGGACTCATCATCGCTGACCACGCGTCGCCATCGTTGCCCAAAGTTGCACTGGTGGCTGCGAGCGAGCGATGAAGCACCGCGGCGCTTCCGTCATCGAAGGGATGCGCCAATGGAACCGGGGCGTGCGCCCATTTCAGCCCATGGTCTTTCAAAGGTAGCCGTCGGAACAGTGGCGAGACCAAGCTCATCGGATGAATCGCGGCGCAAATGTCATGGCGGTAGCCCGGTAGCGTGCATTCCTCGGTTCGACAACCTCCGCCAATCGTCGGCTTCGCTTCCAGCACCAACACCGAACGCCCGGCCTCCGCAAGCACCACGGCTGCGGCAAGACCGTTGGGACCCGAACCGACAATCACCGCGTCATAGGCATCATTCACTGGCCTTAACTATACCCTGAGTGGGTGAACGACCAACGATTCGGGATCGCGGCCCTTCACATGCATGGCATTTATACTTTGAGATCGTCAACGCAGTTCAAAGTTGCCGCGCGAGTGGGGAGGTGTCGAATGCAGGTGCTGGTCACTGGTGGCTCGGGAGTAATTGGTGCGGGACTGATCCCGGAACTACTCGCAAACGGACACCGGATCCGGCTCTTGGCCCGCGGCGCGGAGAAAGCGGCTCGCGAATGGCCTCGCGAGGTCACGGCATTTGCGGCCGATGTCACGGATGCAGACCAACTAAAAGGGGCTGCGGACGGGTGCCACGCGATCGTGCATATCACCGGTATCGTCGCCGAAACCCCGCCCGACCTGACCTTCGAGCGCGTCAATGTCGGCGGCACCGAGAATCTTCTCCGCGAAGCGTCGCGTGCAGGCCACCCGACGTTCGTCTTCATCTCTTCGCTCGGAGCGGAGCGGGGCAAATCCGAGTATCACCAGTCCAAACGCAAAGCCGAAGCGCTCGTCAGCCAGTACGGTGGACGTTGGATCGTCTTGCGTCCGGGGAATGTCTACGGTCCGGGGGATGAGGTGATTTCCAAATTGCTGAGCATGCACCGAACCCTGCCCGTCATACCAATGATCGGGGGAGGTGACGATGAATTTCAGCCGATCTGGTACGTGGACCTCGGCAAGGCCATCGCCTCAGCGGTCGACAGCCCAGAGGATCGGGCTGCCTACGACCTTGCGGGCGAAGAATGCACTACTACAAAAGATCTCCTCGACCGTTTCGAAATCATCACTGGTCGTTCACCGTTGCGGCTGCCTGTCCCCGAGTTCCTGGCCAGTCTCACCACCCGCGTTGCGCAAGCGACGGGGGTCCCGTTCCCGATCAACGAGTCGCAGTTCCAGATGATTGTTGAGCACAACGTGATTGACCCGGCCTCAAACAATGCGCTCAATCGCATCTTTCAAGTAAAGGCAACGCCACTTGCCGTCGGCTTGCGTTTCCTCGCCGATGCTCAGCCTGAGCAACAACCCGCCGAGGGTGTGGGCGGACTCGAGCGCAAGCGATTCTTCGCATCGATCGCAGGTTCCAGGTTTTCCGCCGAGGAACTGATGGAGCAATTCCGTCGTCGCTTCGCTCAATTGTTACCGATCGAGTTCGAGGCCGAGCCAGGGGCACCTACGGAAGTAGTGAAAGGCGCGACTTTGACGGCAGCATTGCCTCTACGTGGAAACATTCAGATAAGGGTCGAAGAGTTGACACCGCTTTCACTGACTGTGGCGACACTCCGCGGTCATCCGCTTGCAGGCGTGGTTCGCTTTTCAGCCAGCGCGCAGGGAACGGATCTCGTGGAGTTCGACACGACCGTTTTTGCCCGCGCGGCGTCGGTTTTCGACTGGGTCGCACTGAATTCCGGCGGGGGTGTGGCACAGAACTGGACTTGGCGGAGCGTCGTGGAGCGCGTTGTCGAGATCAGCGGTGGAACTTCAGAGCCTGTGCAAGAAGAGAAGGTGACGCTTTCCGACAGCGAAGAGACGCGGGTCGAAGAGTGGATCAGGGATCTCATCTCCGGTCGTAAGCTGGAGACGCGCCATGACCTCAGCAGCCGGTCCGACTGAGGAATCGCAGCGCGGAAGGCACCGTTTTGACTGGGATTGCTATTGGTGCGAGTGCGACTTTGGAACTATGGCATCATCGCTTGGCACAATGGTCAGTTTTTCTTGAGTTGCGTGCGCTATTGTAGAGGGAAGAAAAGGCGAATGTCCACGAATCTGCTTCTTTTCCCGCAACCCAACGAAAACACAGAACTGCCCGAGATCCTCACCAAGCGGGACCGCGGCATTGAGAGCGCTATCGCGAAATTCGAGCAATGGATGGCGATTCCAGATTCGCCTGTGCGGGCGGTCAAGTGCCTGCCCGCGCGTCCAGCGCAGTTTGCGGAAATGCCCATGGAAATCAATCAGGCCCTGGTTCGCGGCCTGCATGAACGCGGCATCCATCGGCTCTACACCCACCAGCGAGCGGCTTTCGACCTTGTCCACGCCGGCAAGAACGTCGCGATCGTCACGCCCACCGCCAGCGGCAAGACGCTCTGTTACAACCTGCCCGTCTTCAACAAGATCCTTGAGGATCCCAACGCCCGCGCCATGTATCTCTTTCCCACCAAGGCGCTTGCTGAAGATCAACTGCACGAGTTTCAAGCCGCGGCGGATCAGATGGGATCGCAGATCAAAGCCTTCACCTACGATGGCGACACGCCGCAGGACGCCCGCCGAGCCATTCGTGAGCGCGCCAATGTCGTTTTCACCAATCCCGACATGATGCACAGCGGCATCCTGCCGCACCACACCAAGTGGGCGAAGGCGTTCGAGAATCTGAAGTACATCGTCATCGATGAACTGCACTACTATCGAGGCGTCTACGGCAGCCACCTCGGAAACCTGCTGCGCCGCATGAAGCGCATCTGCGAGTTCTACGGCTCAAAGCCGCAATTCATCTGCTGTTCGGCGACGATTGCGAATCCCCGCCAACTTGCCGAATCGTTGATTGAGAAATCCTTCGATCTGGTCGAAGAAAACGGCGCGCCGGCGGGCGAGAAGTTCATTGTCTTCTACAATCCGCCGGTGGTGAACAAGCAGTTGGGAATCCGCCGGTCGTATCTGCACGAGACCCGCCGCCTCGCGCAGGAATTCATCGATCGCGGCCAGCAAACTCTCATCTTCGCCAACAACCGTCTCGCCACGGAAGTGCTCGTCACCTATCTGAAGGACGCCGCCGAAAAAGGTCCGCACTCCGCCGATTCTATTCGCGGCTATCGTGGCGGATACCTGCCAAAAGAGCGCCGCGAGATCGAACGCCGTCTGCGCGATGGCGAAATCCGCGCAGTGGTCGCCACCAACGCCTTGGAACTCGGCATCGACATCGGTTCGCTCGACGCCGTCGTGATGGCCGGATATCCCGGAACGATCGCGTCCACGTGGCAACGTGCCGGGCGCGCGGGCCGCCGCCATTCCACATCGATTGCCGTGATGGTGGCGTCCTCCGCGCCGCTCGATCAATATATCGTCGAGCATCCGGAATATTTCTTTGAACGCCCGCCGGAAAGCGCCAATGTCAATCCGGATAATCTGGAAATTCTCTTGAATCATTTACGCTGCGCGGCCTTTGAGCTGCCAGTGCGCGATGGCGAGAAGTTCGGCCCGCACGATACCTCGGAGATGTGCAAGTTCCTCGAAGACACCAAGCTCCTGCATCATGCCGGTGGCGCATGGCATTGGACCTCCGACACCTATCCCGCCGACGCGGTGAGTTTGCGCACGGTCACCAGCGACAACTTTGTGGTGATCGACACCACGGGCGATCACAAAGTCATCGCGGATGTCGCGTTTCCGGCAGCGCTTGCGACGCTGCACGAGAAAGCGATTTACCTGCACGAAGCCAAGCAATTTCAGGTGCAACGTTTCGACTACGACGGACGCAAAGCCTACGTGAAGCGCGTCGATTGCGACTATTTCACCGACGCTATCGATTACACGCAAGTGAAGCAGTTGGAAACCTTCGACTCGCGCCCCGTCGCACTGGCCGAGGCCGCCAGCGGTGAGGTCCGCGTGAATACGCAGGTCGTCGGATTCAAGAAGGTGAAGTTCTATACGCTGGAAAACGTCGGCGCTGGACATTTGTCGATGCCCGAGCAGGAAATGCACACAACGGCGTTCTGGCTGCATTTTCCCGAAGCCTTTCTCAATCGTTTTCCCGATCTCTCGCCGAACGACAAACAGAACGCCATCGCCGGCTTGGGCAACGCGTTGCGCACTGTAGCCGCGCTGTTGCTGATGTGCGATCCGCGCGATCTGGGCGTGTCCTTGACCGAGGACATCAACAGCGGCCTGCGCGCGTTCGAACCGAATCTGTATCTTTACGATAATTTTCCCGGGGGAATCGGTTTGAGCGGCCCGCTGTATCAGGCGCTGCCGCGCTTGCTGGCGGGGACGCAGCAGTTACTGCGGGGATGCACTTGCGAATCGGGATGCCCGAGTTGTGTGGGTCCTCTCGGAGACGTCGGGGAACGCGGGAAAGAGGCCGCGTTGCGGATCTTGAATGAACTCCTGGCGCCAAGCGGAACGGCTGACGTTCCTGCCGTCTCCAGCCCAGGGCCCGCCCACTAATCTAACCGTCACTACAGCAGCGCAGCAAGACGTCCGATTGGACGTATGTGCGCCATCGCCGACCTGTTCCCTATTTGAAGCTGGGCTCTCCAAAACTCTGGCTCGGTGAGCATGCAGCCCAAACGCCGCACGATCAATGGCCCGTCGGTGACGCCTGGCTCGATGGCATCTCCATTGCCTACCTGCTTGACCTTCCCGATGGAAAGACATCCCGCTATGTCACCCAAGGCGATCTTACAAAGAATCGTGTTCCAATCGACCAGTTGCGAAAGGTCTCGAGGGAGGAACTCTGGAACCGAGTGGATCGCAGTCTGCAGGTGCTTCCATTGGAGAACGATTGTTTCGGGCTTCGTTACGACGGGGCAACGGAATCCAGCACGCTGATGCTGAACGACCTCTGGTCGGCTAGTCTCGCACCGGCACTCGATGGCGGCCAACTGGTTGTGGCTGTGCCCGCGCGCGACGTTGTGATCTACGGCAGCGCCTCGCATCCGTACAGTATTCAACACCTGCGTGACGTGGTCGAGAGGCTCTGGAACAAGCCGCAGACCAAACATCCGCTGTCCAGAAATCTGTTCCGTTGGAATGGATCGTGGCAGGTATTGTGACAGCCCAGCCTTTCTCGGTCGAGTCTCGAAACCACCGCCACACAGCAGCCGTCTATACTGTGAAGCAGGGTTTCTAAAACTATGAAGCTGTTCAAGTGGGTCGGATTGTACGTCTTCGCAGGCGCCGTGATTTGGTCGGTCGGCATGCTGTCGGCACAGCAAGGTCCGAAGACGGATTCCTCCGAAACGGTCGCAAGACCTCGCAAAAAGGGCGAAGAACCGCCGCCAGAGCAGAAGAAGATCCAGTCAAAGCTCAAGAAGCTGCCGGGGGATATCACTCCAGCGCAGGGCCCAACCTTCCGGTCTGACGTCAACGCCGTCACCGTGGATGTGGCAGTGCTTGACAACAAGGGCCGCTTCATTCCCAAGATTCCGCCGGGCAACTTCCGTATCCTTGAAGACGATGTGCCGCAGAAGATCAGCGCCGTCAATATGGGCGAGGCCCCGATGACGGTCGCCATGGTCATCGAGTTTTCGAACCTCTATCAACAATATTGGAGCAACGGCTGGTACGAAACTTTGCAAGCATCCTACGGCTTTCTTGACACCCTGAAGCCTGATGATTATGTCGCGGTCATCGCCTACGATCTGCGCCCCGAAATCCTCTCGGACTTTTCCACAGACAAACGCCAGGCGCATGAAGCGATGTCCCGCTTGCGCATCGCTGCGTTCTCGGAATCGAACCTTTATGACGCTCTCGTCGATACCGCGGACCGCATGAGCGAGATCGAAGGACGCAAGTCCATCGTATTGATCGCCTCTGGCATCGACACCTTTAGCAGGCTCACCTTCGACAAGACACGCAAAGCCCTGCAAACGGCTGGCGTCCCGATCTATGCGATCGGCATCATGCAGGCGCTGCGTGAATTTTACGACGCGCGGGGCGCGATGGGTCCGATTCAGCGTCTCGACTTTCTGCAGGCCGACAACCAGATGCGGACCTTCGCCAAAGAGACCGGCGGCCAGGCTTTTCTGCCACGCTTCTTCGGTGAGTTCCCCAACATCTATCGCGCTATTTCGGACGCGATGCGCAACCAGTACACCATCTCTTACACACCTTCGAATCTGTCCCGTGACGGCAAGTTCCGCAAGATTAAAGTGGATCTGGTGAACCCCGCAACCAACGAACCGCTGCGCGTTCTGGATGAGAAAAACAAGCCAATCAAGTACCAGGTGATCGCCAAGGCAGGCTATACGGCTGCGCGCGAAGTCGAGTAATATTCTGTGAGGACGCTGTGATTCTTGACAGGGAATGTCAAGGACTCAATTCGACGCGTTGTCAGTCTGTTACAGCAACGTTGCGATTTATGCGCGGCTCTGTTATCGTTGCACTTGCTCGACATGAAGCGTATCGAACCCACAGGCAAAACCAGGCGCGTTTTACTGGTAGACGATAACAAGAACGGCACTCCCGCCCGCAAGGCCGCACTCGAAGAACAAGGATACGAAACCGGCTCCGCAGCGAGCCCCGCAGAGGCCCTTGAGACTTTTCAACAGGCCGAGTTCGACTTGGTTGTCACAGACTATCGGATGCCGAAAATGAACGGCACCGAGTTGATCGAAGCCCTGCGCAAACTGCGCGCGGACATACCGGTTGTGATGCTCTCGGGGTTCGCCGAAACCGGCGGATTGAGCGAAGCAAACACTGGAGCGAACGTTGTGCTGCAAAAAGGACCGACAGAGGGCTTGCAACTCGTTCGCGCCGTCAACCGGCTGCTGCACCATCGCGCTTCCCGCAAGCCCGCCACAGCCGCGGGAGGCAAGTTGCCGCCTTCTAAGCGCCTGTCCAACTAACACGATGCGGTTCGCCATTCTGACCCTGATCACAATGGCGGCGTCCGCTGCCGCGCCGGTTCCGAAGAAACCTGTCGCCACGACGCCAATGACGCTGCGCGAGAAGATCGCGCAGTTGATCCTTGCGCCCTGTTACGGCGAGAACCCCAACGTGCAATCGGCGGACTACCGCAAGTTCGTCCACTGGGTTCGCGATCTCAAAGTCGGCGGTTTGATTGTACTCAACCGCGTCGTCTACGGTAACGTCCGCAATGCGGAACCGTTCGCCATGGCGGCGTTCTTGAATCAGATGCAGCGCATCGCCAGAACGCCCTTGCTGGTGGGCGCGGATCTCGAACGCGGAGCCTCGATGCGCGTTGCGAACACCACGAAATTTCCCCATAATATGGCCTTTGGCGCGGCTCGTGACCTGAATGCCACACGCCAGGAAGGTGCGACGGTGGCACGCGAATCCCGCGCGCTCGGTGTGCACTGGGTCTTTGCACCCGTTGCCGATGTCAACAACAATCCCGACAATCCTGTGATCGGCACGCGCTCGTTTGGCGAACGCGCCTCAGAGGTCGCGGCGCATGTGGAAGCCTACATCGACGGCGCTCGCAGCGATCCGCAGAACAAGGTGCTTGTTTGTGTCAAGCACTTCCCCGGACACGGCGACACCGCCATCGATAGCCACTACGGACTCGGTTCCATCGGAGGCCACCGCAAGCGGTTGGATGAAGTGGAACTTGTGCCCTTCAAGGCCGCGATCCGCAAGAATGTCGACGGCGTGATGACGGCGCATTTGACGGTTCCCGCAATTGAGCGGGAAGAGATTCCGGCCACCGTTTCAGAACCAATATTGACGGGCCTTCTACGCAAAGAGCTCGGATTTCAGGGCCTGATTGTCACCGATGCAATGGACATGGCCGGACTCACCAAGTTGTTCTCGCCAGGCGAAGCGGCAGTGCGCGCGCTGCTTGCCGGTGCGGATGTGCTGCTGATGCCCTCGAATCCCGACGCGATTGTCAACGCTGTCGCCAAGGCGGTTGCGGAAGGGCGCATCGGCGAGAAGCGCATTGATCGGAGCGTGTCTAAGATCATTGGCGCAAAGACGCGCTTGGGCTTGTTCCAGAAGCGCTTCGTCGATCTGGAAGGCATCAACAAGGTGCTGGAATCGCCCGAGATGGATACGATTGCGCAATCCACCGCCGATCGCGCCGTGACACTGGTTCGCAACGATAAGGATGTTTTCCCGCTGTCCACCGCGAGCACCGCGTGTCTTTACGTCCTGACCGAAAATCGCCGCAGCACCCTGGGCTTGCGTTTGATGGACGAAGTACGCGCACGCGACCCTCGGTTGAAAACAGTGCTGCTCGATTCCTTGCTGCCGGAGACCGCCCTGAATGAAGCTTTGCCGCAAGCGGGATCCTGCAAGAGCGTGATCATCGCGGCCTTCAATGGAGGCGGAACACTGCATCCTGCGCTCGATGCTTTTGTGAGCAAGATCGTTGCAGGATCCGTGCCAGTGGGACTCGTTGCGCTTGGCAATCCGTATCTGTTGAAGTCGTTTCCGACCGTTGCGGGATATCTCGCAACCTATAGCAACACCCCAACTGCCGAGTTGGCGGCGGTGAAAGCGCTTTTCGGGGAGATCAAGTTGAACGGCCGTCTGCCTGTCACTATCCCCGGACTCGCCAACTACGGTGACGGCATCCAGATGCCTGCCCGTTCCAAGTAAACTCGTATTTATGGTCGAAATCACCTGGCTTGGACATGGCTCATTTCAACTTCGTCTCGAAACCGGCGAAGTCATTCTACTTGACCCCTGGTTTACCGGCAATCCCAAGTATCCGGCGGGGCTTGTGGTGGATCGTTGCGACGCGATTCTCATCACACACGGACATGGCGATCACGTCGGCGATGTGATTTCCATGGCTCAGAAGTTCAACGCGCCAGTGGTGGCTGTGCATGAGATTTCCGAATGGCTCGGTACGAAAGGGGTCGACAATCGCGGCATGGGCAAGGGCGGCACACAACGTATTGCGGGTGTTGCGGTCACGATGACGCACGCGGTGCATTCGTCGAGCATTGAGACCGGTGGGGGCGGAATCGTCTACGGCGGCGAGGCCGCTGGCTATGTGCTGACCTTCGCCGATGGACGCGCGCTTTACTTCTCGGGCGATACCAATGTCTTTTCGGATATGGCTCTCATTGAGGAGCTTTACAAGCCGGAACTGTGCATCCTGTCGATTGGCGATCACTACACGATGGGTCCGAGGGAGGCTGCGGTGGCTTGCCGGTTGTTGAAGGCGAAGAAGGTCATTGGCATGCATTGGGGGACGTTCCCGCTGTTGAGCGGGAGTCCGGAAAAGCTTGCGGAACTGGCACCTGCGGGCACTGAGATTTTGAGGATGGAGCCGGGCGAAACGATCCGCTGGTAGTTACACATGTTTCTGGACAAGATCCAGAATCACTTTGCCATACTGTTTCACGATGCGTTCGGAAATACCGGAAATGGCCAGCAAATCCTCGTCATCTGACGGAAGATCCTCAGCAACAGCATAGAGAGCCTTGTCGGTTAACACGCGAAAGGCGGGGAGTTGTTGCTTCTTCGCTTCCACCAGCCGCCACTTCTTGAGCGCATCCAACAGTGGCGAACCAGGCTGCTGTTTGCGTGCCTTCTTCTGCTTCGCAGCCGCTCGTTTGCGCGGCGTCGCGAACTCGGCCTCGATCTGATCGGCAATCAGGAACTGCGGCGCAGCGTGCGACTGCGACCCCTCCCCGGTGATCGATGCGGACTTGTACGGGATCGACCGGCCATCCTTTTCAAACACCTCGTTGTTCAGTTCGACAAGGCCAACGCGGGCCAGTCCGGCCATGATGCGCTCAAAGCCATTGCGGTCGATGGAAGATCCCGCAGCCTGCGTGTGTAGCTTGCCGGTGCTCATCGAGTCGACCTTGGACAGCGTCTTCAATGCAGCGGCGGCGACAGCGGATTCGATTCCATTCGGATGCCGGAACATCGCGGCGACAGTTTCTTCCGGCGCGCAAAAATCGCAAATGCCGCAGGCCTTGCGCGAGTCGGTGCGATCGCCGAAGTAGCCAACCAGCGTCGCCATGCGGCAGGCTCCGCATTCAGCGAACCGCAACATCTGTTCGAGTTGCGCCACTTTTTGATCGCGTTGGGCGCGGTACGAATCGCGCCACTTGGGCGAACCGCGCGAGACCATGTCGCTTGCATCCACGAGCGCGCCACCGTGAATCCAGAGCTTTTCAAGACAAGCCGCGAAGATCTCTTCGTCCATCTTCACGCGCGAGCCTAGCGCATCGCGTTCCATCGCGTCTGTGGGCAGTTTCAGCCACACGGCATCGAGCACTTCCACCTCCGGGTAGTTCCGCTCGAAGAACCAGTCATGGGTGCGCCTATCCGCATACGACTGCATGAGGATCGCTCGCGAGGGTTGTGCGTCGCGCCCGGCGCGTCCCATTTCCTGATAGTAGGCCTCGATGCTTCCCGGCGTCGCCGTATGAATGACCGTGCGGATGTTCGGCTTGTCGATGCCCATGCCAAACGCGATGGTCGCGGCGATCACTTCGAGCTTGCCCTCTTGAAACGCCGTCTGCACTTGCAGGCGTTTTCTGTGGTCGATACCGGCATGATAGGCGGAGGCTGGGTAGTGCTGCGAAAGTTCCGCCGCTAAGGATTCGGTTTCGCGGCGGGAGGGCGCATAGACAATCGCGGGGCGACGTTCCGGATCGTCGAGGATTTCTTTCACCAACGACGCGCGTCGTGTCAAGGCGACTTCAGCGACTTCGATCGCGATGTTCTCGCGGCGAAAGCCCTGCACGAAACGATTGCCTGTCAGGCCCAACTGCTGTGCGATGTCCTTCTGCACGATCGGCGCGGCTGTGGCGGTCATCGCGATCACGGGCGTGGGGCGATACATCGGCAAGTGTTGGCCGAGCATGCGATAGTCGGGGCGGAAGTCGTGACCCCATTGCGAAATACAGTGCGCCTCATCGATGGCGATGAGTGTCGGCTTGCGCTTGGCGAGCATTTCGGGAAAGCCGGGGACGCGCAAGCGTTCGGGCGCGATGAAGAGAAAGTCGAGTTCGCCGTTCAAATACTGGATGCAAACTTCTCGCGAGGCCGCCCGATCACGGCCGGAATGAATGCGTTCGGAACGGAACCCAAGCGCCTGCATCTTGGCGACTTGATCTTCCATCAACGCAATCAGCGGACTCACTACCAGCGTGGTTCCGCCGCGGGCGATACCGGGTAGTTGATAGCAGAGCGACTTGCCGGATCCCGTAGGCATCACCAGCAGTGCATCCTCGCCGCGAGTGACGGCTTCACAAACCTTCTTCTGCGTTTCGCGGAACCCATCGAAGCCAAAGCGCTGCCGCAACAGTTTTTCCAGATCTCCGTCGAACGGTTCCGGTGGTGGAAGAGGCTCTTTCTTGGGAGCTTTGAGTGCACTGACGGCAGTTGCCGTGATGCTGGCCGTCGGTACTGTCTGAGATTCACTTGCGGGCCGCGGTTGACGAGGGCCTGCCAAGACTTTGCCGACTACATCGGTCACATACTTTTCGATGCCTTCGATGAAGGGTTTCAACTGCTCGGATCCCTTGTGGATCCGCTGCAATTTCGCTTCCCACTGGCCGGTCATGATGGGGCTCTTCACTTCCGGATGGACGACTTCAATCAATCGAATGCCTTTGTCTGTGGCCGCGAGGGACTTGCCTTGCCGCTCGCAGTACTCGCGTTCCAAAAGCACTTCGATGATGGACGCACGGGTTGCGGGCGTGCCCAAGCCGGACTCTTTCATCGCATCCGAAAGCTCTTTTTCGTCGAGCGTTTTGCCGGCGGTTTCCATCGCCGTCAGCAGGGTACCTTCGGTGAAGCGCTTCGGTGGACGCGTTTTCTTGCGCGTCGCCGTCGCGTCCAAAACAGTTTGCGGTTGGGCTTGGCGCAAGGCTTCCGGCAATGCCTGCTGGCCGGCTGGCAAGTCATCGTCGCCATCGGCGGAGGCCGATTTCTTCTTCGACGTCGCCTTCTTTTCGGGCACGACATCGAGAATCTTCCAGCCCTGCTGCATGATCACCGTACCGGACGAATAATAGCGATCGAGAAACCCAGGGGTCTCAATCGCCGTAATGACGGTGGTGACGGCGGTGATGTAATCGTCATGCCAAGCCATCAACACGCGGCGCGCAATGAGATCGTAGATCTTCCATTCATCGGGGCTGACTTCGCTGCGGCTCTTGCGCACGGTCGTCGGCAAGATCGCGTGGTGATCGGAAACCTTTGCATCGTCGACATAGCGTTTGTTCAGCGGCTGGCCCGTGGCGGGCGCGATCTTGTCCGAATACTCATTGCGAATCGCCGCAACGACAGCGGGCAACGTCTTCGCAATATCGGCGGAAAGATGGCGGCTATCCGTTCGCGGATAGCTGATCATCTTGTGCTTTTCGTAGAGCGCCTGTGCGGTGTCGAGCGTCTTCTGCGCACTGAATCCGTAGAGACGGTTTGCGTGGCGCTGCAGTTCGGTTAGGTCGTAGAGCAGCGGAGGCAGCATCTTCTGCGTTTCCGCTTGCAGCGATTCGATGCGGGCCTTGCCGGATTTTGCTCGCTTTACGATGTCGCCAGCTTCGATGCCATCGGAGTTGAGGCGGGTGTCCTGATGCTTCTCGCCGCGGAACCACGTGCCTTTGTACTTCGCCTTGGGGTCAGTTTCCGGCGAGAATGTCGCGATGACTTCGAGGTAATCCTCAACGATAAATGCGCGGATTTCCAACTCGCGATCCACCAACATGGCAAGCGTTGGCGTTTGCACGCGACCCACGGAGACTTTGTCGTTGAAGGCGAGTGTATAGGCTCGCGAGAGGTTCATGCCAACGAGCCAATCGGCGCGGCTGCGGCCCCTTGCGGCATCCGCCAGCGGATCGTAGGCCGAGCCCGGCTTTAACGAAGAGAAGCCCTGACGGATGGCATCCGGCGTGAGCGAGGAGATCCAGAGACGATCGAAGGGCTTATCGCATTTGGAGGCTTCGTAGATATAGCGGAAGATGAGTTCGCCTTCGCGGCCCGCGTCGGTTGCGCAGATCACGCGTCCCACCTTGGCGGAGTTGAGGATCCTGCTGACCACCTCGAACTGATCTTTGGTGCGTTCGTAGACCACCAGTGGCCATTCCGGAGGCAGCATTGGCAGCAGGTGGGGACGCCAGGATTTCCATTCGGGCCGGATCTCATGCGGCTGCGCAAGACTGACGAGATGGCCGATCGCCCAAGTCACGACGTAGCCATTGCCATGCAGGAATCCATCGCCTTGGCGCGTTGCGCCGAGAACGCGAGCGATGTCACGAGCGACAGAGGGCTTCTCGGCGACGATGGCAATCGATGTGGCGGCTGCGTTTTCAGTCGATGTCGTGTTGGATTCGGACAAGGTGAGGCCATTTCATTTTCCCACGTCAACGTAGAGAATCGCAGGCTGTCTGTCTGCGTGTCCGAGGACGATCGGAGAGTTTTCAGATCGGGAAGCCGTCGACTCAGAAACGATGGCACGCGCCCTTCGAATCCGGGCTGATGGTGAAGAGCGTGAGGGGGAGTGCGAAATATTCAACTGAGAAAGATCGGCCGTCGGTTCGTTCGTTTCGTATATTGACCTCAGGTTCTTGGGTTCTGCGAGTTCTGCGAAGGTTCGTTTTTGTCCAAGTAATTGAAATTGTCGCGTTGCGTCAGGTTCGTTCTTTCATTTTTATGTTATCTTTCTGCAGCCTCGACTGCGGGGTGTGTTGGTTGCCGGAGTGGATTTCCGCAGCAGCATTTGAACTTGAGCCCGGAGTGGCAGGGGCAAGATGCGTTGCGTCCGGTCTTGGGGACTGCGGTTGTTTCGACGCCAGTTCTACTGTTGTC
>CAZCPL010000071.1:0-2275 GCA_964500255.1 uncultured Solibacteraceae bacterium
ATGTGGCTCCTCAGCACACCCAAAGGCCAACGCGGCTTCTTCCACGCCGAATGGGTCGACGCCACCAACGGCACCATTGATGGAACATTATCCACAGACAACTGGGTCAAAATCCGCGTCACCGCCTACGATTGCGAAAGAATTGAAAAGAAGTTTCTACAAATTCAAAAGATCCGTCTCGGCGACCGCCGCTTCGCCCAGGAATACGAATGCACCTTCGTGGACACAAAACACAACATCTTCCACCCCGAGGCCACCAGAAACGCCTTCCGGGACGACATCAAACCCTTCGACGCCTAACCGCGCCACGGCGCCTACATTTGTTTGGATCTGGCAAACGCCAGGGTGCGTCAGGCCCTTCGAAAACAGCTCTTTGACAACTGAATATGTATTTCGTTCGCCTGAACACGGTCAGGCGAACCCAATCTGACAGAGAAGTCCCAAGGACTTGCTACTCGACCGGGCGAGTCCCGCAAGGGCCGGGGAATGCATCAGCGCTGCGGCGGTTTGTATCCATATTATTGACTATCCTGGAAGTGGGCCTTTCGAATCCTGGGAAAACGCGTCACCACAGAACTCCGCAGCGGGCCGGACGACACACAGAACCTCGACGGCATCGCCACGTCCGCCTCCGTTGTCCGGGTCAGTTCGATCGAAGAAAATATTGATGCCGGCTCCGGGCGTCCTCGTGGATTGCTCAAGCCCGCTACGCCCCCGGCGACCGGTTTCGTTATGCGCGGCTGCTACCTCCCGCAGATCTCGCACCTTGGGTCACGCACTTTGGGATGGTCGCGTGGGACCTTCGCGGCGGCAACAGTACCAGTTGTTCCAGGGCAACGGAGGCCACCGCCATTGTTCCTAACCGCTTGGTAGGCTGCGGCGGCCCTGCCCGCTATTGTGAGGGACCCGCGACACAACGTACGGTGCAGTGAGCGATTCCTGAAACGTTGGGGCCGCGCCACGCGGCTGTGTCGCTCCTCGCTGTCTGCGGCGCACGCAGAAACGCCTGCGACGTGCGCCTCCGCCTTCGCCACGTCCGTCTCCGGCAAGTTGGCGTTCGCCTTCTGCGTCTTGTTCCTGGCTGTATCCGAATACCTTCGGCTCGCCGCTGTCGGTGGTGTCGCGTGGCTGCTCGCCGTCACCCTGCCCATCGCATCGTATGCCGGGCATCGGTGGGCGGGCGATTGCCCCGATAACCGACGAACCGTGTGTCGACCTTGTGTGCTTAATGGGAAGGCAATATCCGCGGCGGCGATAAAATCGCGAGCCAAAGCGGGACGCGGCGTAGTCGGAGACCCTGGCACGTCGAGAAACAACATGCACAAGAACCGGGAGCCCTCCAAAGCGTCTGTAGATCGGGCAGACCGGTCCGCGAAGGCGCAAAGCGCATTGAAGAAGAATGCGGCTCCCGCAGTGGATGGCTTGACATGGCTAGATCACGAGACGGGGCTGAAGGGGGAAGGGGAAGCCGGAACGTTCTCGTTCCTCGGATTCACTCACGAATGTGGCAAGAACTCGCAAAACCACTTCGTGGTTTGGCGGCGCACTGTGTCAAAGCGGATGACGGCAAAGCCCCATGCTGGCCAGAACGAGGATCGAGATCGTCGACTACCTACTTTATCCGATCTCCTCTTTCGCCCGCAGCAGTTCCGCAACGCTCCAGGCTTGCGCAATGCAACCGCCGGGACGATGCGGCGCGTCGCCATCGGCGATCTCGGAAACGTACCCTAACCCGGCTTCTTCTACACGATGTCTTTCCAGATGTTGCATCCACAACCGGGCCTGCGCACGGGCCGCTTCAGAACCATCGTGAGCCCGCACGTAGGCACGCAAAAATGGACCCAACAACCAAGGCCACACCGTGCCTTGATGATAGGCACCGTCACGTTCCAACACGCCGCCCCGATAGCGCCCGCGATAGTTGGGATCGCGCGGAGAAAGCGTGCGCAGTCCCATGGGTGTCAACAGGTCGCGCTCGATCACGGCGAGGATTCGCAGGCTCTCCTGCTGCGGAACCATTGTGTATCCGAGGCTCAACGTGAAGACCTGATTGGGGCGGATCGAAGCGTCGCCGATGCAATCGAGCAAGCATCCTTCGCTGTGGTTCCAGAAGCGCGCGCGAAAGCTGGCGCGGCATTGTGCGGCGAGTTGCTCATACCTCGGCCTGAACTGCTGCATCACGCAAAGAGCGTTGTACCAGAGCGCTTGGATTTCCACGGGTTTGCCTCGGCGCGGCGTCACCACCCAGTCGCCGACCTTGGCGTCCATCCAAGTG
>CAZCPL010000071.1:2285-24295 GCA_964500255.1 uncultured Solibacteraceae bacterium
TTGCACGCCATCGGCTCCGCAACTGAGCAGGCCGTCGTTAGGATCGACGCGGATGCCGTAGCGCGTGCCGCGAACATGCCAATCGATGATTTCAACCAGCTTCGGCAAGAGACGCGACTGGATAAACTCGCGATCGCCGGTGCGTTCGAGATAGAGCCGAACTGCTTCGAACATCCAGAGAGTCGCGTCGGCGGTATTGTATTCCGGCGCTTCGTTGGCATTGTCCGCGAAGCGGTTCGGCAGCATGCCCTGGTTTGAGGCTTGCGCGAATGTTTCCAGGATGTCGCGCGCAATCTCCGGTCGCGCATCCTTGAGCAGCGTCAAGCCTGGCAGCGCGATCATCGCGTCGCGACCCCAATCGGCGAACCAGTGATACCCGGCGAGAATCGTCTTTTTGTCGCCGCGCTTCACAAGGAAAGGGCCCGATGGAGAGGCCGCATTGTCCGCAGGCCGTCTCTCTGCGGACGCGATGATACGAACGTGTTGCGTCGACGCAAATCGCAGAACGAACGGCTGAAAGAGATCTTCGCGAAAGTCGAGTCCGCGGGCTCGTTCCACTTCGTATTCGAAGTTGAGATACCAGTGGCCCGTGGGCTCGATCTCCGCCTGAGCAGGATGATGCAGGAACATCGGGACATCGTACGGCTCAATGCGGATGCATGTGGAATCCTCATGTGAATAGGCCGGAAGCGATAGCGTGCCGTTCTCTCGCACAGTCGAATGATAGTCGCGAAATGCGATCAGCGGGCGCAGTTCGAGATCGATGGGTGCGTTGCTTTCGTATTCGATGCATGTCGAGTTCTCACCATCCGCCATACGTAAACGCTTGATGACGGTCACTTCTTCGATCCGATACACCCAGACAGGCGTGGGATCGAGATAGAACTCAACCAGGTAGCGATGGCCCTGCGGATGCACCGCGCCAGGATACCGATTGACACCGAGTTCGTAGGTACGGCCGTTGACGATGACAGTCTCTTCAAGCTTCGAGAGCATCACCATGCGTCCCACCGGTGGATGCAGCGCCGCCACTAATAGGCCATGATAACGGCGCGTGTTGAGCCCGCAAACGGTAGAGGAGGCGAAGCCACCGAGTCCGTTGGTGACAAGCCACTCGCGGCTACTGCCAGCTTCGAGTGAAGTACAAATTTCGGGGCCGCAGCGAATCATGCCTCCACAGTATAGTAATTTTTGGGAGCCACTGGTAGTAAGCTAATTCAGATGCATGCGATCGAGCGACGCCGTTTTTTGACCTATCTGGCGGGTAGTCCGCTGCTCTCGGCAGCCGATACGACCCCGTTGAGCGAAATCCTGAATGTGATGGATCTCGAGCCTGCGGCGCGGGCGGTTTTGCCTCCCGCGCATTTCGGATATCTCGCGACGGGCGTCGACGACGATGCGACACTGCGCGCCAACCGGCAGGGATTCGAGCGCTTTTATCTTAGGCCAAGACGCTTGGTCGACATTCGCACCGTGGATCTACGCACAGAGCTTTTCGGCACGGTGTGGGATTCGCCAATCGCCTTGGCGCCGGTTGGTAATCAAAAGGCGTTTCATCCGGAAGGGGAAGTTCCCGTCGCACGTGCGGCGAAGGCAAGAAAGACACTGCAAGTGCTTTCAACGGCGGCCACTACGTCGGTGGAAGATCTTGCCCGCGAGTTGGGTCGTCCGCCCTGGTATCAGCTCTACACGGCCTCGCGCTGGGATGCGGTGGAAAGCATGTTGAGGCGAGTGGAACACACTGGATGTCCCGTTGTGTTGTGGACTGTGGATACGCACGCCGGTCGCCGCACCGAGACTTTCGAACGCGCCAAGCGACTCGACAAACGCGAATGCGCGGCCTGCCATGGCACCCGCAGAGAAGATTTTTTTCGGCGCAAGCCGATGTACGCGGGCGTGAACGTCGAGAGCTTGGGGACCACGAATCCCGCACTGCAGTGGGCCGATCTCACTCGCCTGCGCAAGCTGACTTCCGCCAAGATTCTGATCAAGGGCATCGAGACACGCGAGGATGCGCAGTTGTGCCGGGAACAAGGCGTCGATGGCATCGTCGTTTCCAACCACGGCGGTCGCGCGGAAGAGAGCGGTCGCGGCACGATCGAATGTCTGCCCGAGGTGATCGAAGGCGCGGGCGGTCTGCCGGTGTTGATCGACGGCGGATTCCGCCGCGGCACGGATATCTTCAAGGCGTTGGCATTAGGCGCGAAGGCAGTGTTTGTGGGGCGGCCTTATATTTGGGGATTGGCAGCGCATGGCCAGCCGGGCGTCGAAAAAGTGATCGATATGTTGAACGCCGAACTAGCGCTGGTGATGAGGCAATGCGGCGTTACATCCGTTCGCCAGATCGGCAAGTCGTATGTAGGCGCAAGATGATGCCGCCTCGGGCGAACCCAAACCTATAGCCGGGTCTGCGACCATAGGCGAATGTCGACCTTGACGCCCGTAGACGTGGCGCGAGCATTTTCCGGGCCGGTCCCCAGGATCCCCGTGACAGCCGGATACCGGCTGCGCCTCGCCATAGTACTGGCTGGCCTGCTGCTGATGCAGCTTCTGTACGTTGCATTGATCGCATTGGTTGTGGCGGCAATCTTCGCGTACATCGCCTTCTTGTTCACTTTGCAAATGCGTATCAATTGGGTGAGCCTGTTGATTTACATCGGACCGCCGCTTGCGGGCTTGATCCTGCTGTTCTTTCTCTTCAAACCGATCTTTGCGCGCAAACAGAAGCCGCCCGAACCTGTGCGCCTGGAGCCTGAAGACGAACCTGTGTTGTTCGCCTTCGTTGAGCGACTCTGCCGCACGGTTGGGTCTTCGAAGCCCAGTGCGATTCACCTGGATCTTGGCGTCAACGCATCGGCGTCTCTCAACGGCTGGCGCGGCTTCTTTACGGGAAAGCTTGTGTTGACGATCGGGTTGCCGCTCGTTCGCAGCCTAACGCTGCCTCAGTTTACGGGTGTGCTTGCTCACGAATTTGGACACTTCGCGCAGCGCGCGGGCATGCGGTCCTATTTTCTGATCCAAACCATCCGGCACTGGTTCGGGCGCGTTGTCTACGAACGCGACAGTTGGGATGACATGTTGGAAGAGGGCGGCGAAGGCGAGGACATCCGCTTCCGGGCGGTACGCGGCATTGCGCGTCTGGGCGTGAAGTTCGGACGTTGGTATCTCAGCCGGTTGTTGAAGTGCGGCCAATGGATCAGTTGCGGGTTCAGCCGCCAGATGGAATTCGACGCCGATCGTTATGAGGCGTCCGTTGTTGGATCGGCGGTTTTTGAACAGACGTCGCTTCGCATGCCGGAAATCGAAGCCGGCGCGGACGCCGCCTGGCAGAGCACGAACTGGAATTTACGCCTGGGCCGACTTCCGGACAATGTCCCACTCTTGATTGAGAAGCACACCGAGATGCTCGCAAGGCCAACGCTCGAAGAGATTCGGACGCAGGTGCTTGGAGTGAAGACGCAGCCCAACGATACACATCCTGCGACGGCGGAACGTATCGAGCAAGCCAAGAGTTGGGCCTCGCCGGGTTGTTTCTGGTTGGATGGCCCAGCGTCCCGCCTGTTTCGCGATCTCGAATCCGCATCGCGCACCGTAACCGAATATGTGTACCGTCTGAATCTCGGCGAGGAGTTCGAAGAGCGCAAACTCACACCCGCCTCGACACTGGTGCACGAACTCGAGACCGAGGGCAAGTATGAACAGGCCGTGCAGGCGGCAGGTTTGCATCATCCGATCGTTTTCGACTGGTTTCGTTTGCCGGAGATTTCGTCGTCCGCGGACGAGCCCAAACGTTTCGAGTTCGATGTGAAGGCTTGCGACACTGTGTTGGGAGAGTGGTGGAGCGCTGTCGCTCTTTCCTCTGTCGCCGACGCCGGTGCTTCGATCGATGAAGATAGAGAGGCGCTGAAGGCATCGCTACCGGGCAAGCGAGCCGCGTGGGTCGCCACTTGCGAACGGCTGCGGAACGAGGCGCGACCACTGGCTGAGCGGATGCGGGCCGTTGCCAACCCGGAAACACTGCAATGCTTGCGGGCACTCGAATCGATGCAGGAACAACTGTGGGATGTTCAGTTGACAATCCGCAAGGCGCAGACCTTTCAACGTGCAGTGGACTTCTTTCCGATGGGCATCGCCGCAAATCACATCGATAGCTTGCACCGCCAAGCAAGTGCGAGTATCGATCGAGTGCTCGAAGCATGGGGCGGAGTTCCGTGCCCAGTGGTATTCAATCCACAACGTTCGAGCACGTTATCCGATCAACTCGGTGTCGATGAAGATCTCGATCACCCACGGCGCATCGTGCAGTTCCAAACGCGTTTGGAACAGGTCTGGACGCGGCTCTTGGGGCGCCTCAGTTGGAAGATGGAAAACCGCTAGAGTTGATGCGAAATACGATCGATGGCAAACGGTAGCTTCTTCGCCGTCCTGCGATCGGCGGGCGAGAACTCAATCACCGCGGAATCGGCGAACACTACGCTCGACCAGAAATCCTCGCGTTTGCCGGTGTAAGGTCCATCGGGCTTCTTCGCACCCGGTTCGTAAAGCCAGATGGTTGACGACCCGATGTCGAAGGCATTGAAGTGGACCCGCATGCCCGTGGCACCAGTGGATTGCAGACGCAAGCGCCAGATCCACGAGCCGTCTTTGCGCTTTTGCCATTTGCCTTTCTTCAAGACATCCGCCGGAAGCGTGCGATGCGTACCCGCTAAAGAACGCCCAGCGGCGCGCGTCTTTGCTTCTTCGAGATCTTTCGCCGTGGGTGCCGCAAGTTTGAAGGCCGCAGGGTTGGGCAGGTGCTCGAGAGAACCTGCCGGACGAATCTCTTGCGCCAGCGTCATCGCAGCGAACAACATGGCGATCATTCCGCCACACTCCTCACCGCGACCTTGCGCTTCTTCAGTAGCTCTTCTTCAGGAAGTGCGCCAGTGGACTTCTCGAACGCCGCGGGCTTAGTCGCTGGCAGTAGCGAGATGCGCGGGCCCGTTGGGATTTCCGCGAAGCCATACTTCTTCAGCAGGCCCGATTCATTGCCTGCGGCGGACCGATTCGCAGCCACCGTGGCCTTGATCGTGCCGCGAACCGGAATGCCGGGTGTCCAAACCGAGAAGGAGAGGAAGTACGTTCCCGCTCGCAAGGGGGGAACCGAAAGCGAGTTGATCTCGATACGTTCCAAACCGGTATCGCCGGAGGAATTGTAGTCGGCATTGATGCGAGTGTTCACCACATTCGGTTCCGCACCGTATCGCGCATGCAGGTCGAGATCGAGCGTGGTGGGATTGCCGTTGAGTTCCACGACAAGGCTCGCTGCGTTGGCCGGCACCTCAATGCGATATCCCAGATCGCCTTGCTGCAGAACCGGCGAGTTCACCGCTGGATAGTTGAATTCCACCGCAGTGCCAGAGACCAGCGGCCGAGCGCCGGAAATCGGAGCCGCTCCGGTGGGCCGTTCCACCGAAGCGGAGACAGTTCCCGCAGCCCGCGCGCCGGTTGTGTAGCTTCCCAGGCTGATGAAGTAAGTTCCAGCGCGCAGCGGGGGCGTGGACGACGCGTCGATCACGATCGTCTCGTTCGCCAAACGCGATGTCGAAGAATAGTCGGCGGTCACTCCGTTGTCAGTCACAGCGATGTCTTCTCCGTTGCGGACGTACACATCCGTATCGACACTCGGAGTTTCCGAATTCAACCGGACGATCAATTGCGTCGCGCCCTGCGGCACATCGATTTTGTAGCTGTAGTCGCCTATGAAAACAGTGGGCCGATCCACCGCTGGCAGGTCGAATCTCACCGGCACGCCGGGTGAGAGCGTTGTAACCGCGGGTGCGGTGCCCGATGGCCCGGTTCCTGTGAGAAATGCCGTGATTGTCCCCTCGGCCGCGATGTTCTGTGTGAACAGACCTAGCGCGATGAAGTAAACACCGGGCTTGAGAACCGGCGTGGAATCGGCACTGATCGAGATCGATTCAGCACCGGTGAGGCCTTCGGAATAGAAGTCCGCGACTGGTACGCGATCCTGCAGTTCGACATCCTGGGAGTGGCGTGCATAAAGATCGACATCCGCGTTGGGCGTTGCGGTGGTGAGACGGATGTCGACACGAGTGATGCCTTGCGGGACGTTGATTGAGAAACCATCCGCACCGCTATAGAGTCTGTTGGTTGCGCTTGGACCGATGCGGAAGGCGGTGGGCCGATTGGCGGTTAGCGCGGTTCTCGTGGGGATTCCTGAACTGGTCGAAAGCGTAGCGGTGATGGTTCCGGTGACTGCGCGGTTGGGTGTGTAGACAAGCAATGCGGCATAGTACGTGCCTTCGCGAAGGCCATCGGAAGAGCGCAGGATAATGCTCTTCGAAGAGCTAACGGTGTTGTCACTGCGATCGGAAACCACTTGTCCCTGCACGATGGTGACATCGGATCCGCGCCGCAGATAGAGGTCGACGTCGGCATTCGGTGTGGACACCGATGTGCGGATTTCCAGTTGCGCCGCGTTGGCTGGAACATTGACCGTAAAGCCATTGGCTCCGTTAAAGAGCGTTGCGGCCGAAACGGCGGGCAGACTGAAATTGCGGGACGCCCCGGGCGTGAGCGTATTCGGAGCGGCCTGCCCGGCAGTCGTAATGGTGGCCTGCAGCGTTGCCGCTATCGCGATGTTCTCACTGAAGACGCCCAGCGAAATGAAGTAAACGCCCGCGCGCAATGGTGGATTGCTGTTGGGCGTAATCACAAGGGACTCGCTCCCGATCAGGTTTTCCGAGTAATGATCCGCCAAAGGGAAGCCTCCGCTAATCACGGTTTCCTGATTGAACCGCACGTAGAGATCGAGATCGTGCCGCGGATTGCTCGGATTGAGTTTCACCTCAAGTCGGCTTGCGCCCTGTGGGACTTCGATGCGATAACCGCGATTGCCGCGTAGTAAGGTTCCGAAGCTGCTGGCGGGGATCGTGAGATTTACGGTTTGTCCGCTGGAGAGCAGCGTTGTGTTGAAGGTCGGGATCTGCGCGGATCCGCTGGTGGTGCCTCCGATTACCGTGGCGGTGATGGTGCCCTGCGAGATCTCGTTCGGCTGGTACAAAACCATGGTGATGTAGTAAGTTCCAGCGCGCAACGGCGGGCTACTCGTGTTGGTGATGCTAATGACCTCGTTGCCGGTAAAATCCTCAGAGCGGTGATCGGCAACGATGCGGCCATTTGCGAGACCAATGTCCTGGTTGTATCGCATGTAGAGATCGACATCGATACTGGGATTCTGGCTGGTGAGCCGCACCGTCAGGTTCGTCGCTCCAGTTGGTACTTCGATGGTAAAGCTATACGGCGCGAAGTTTGGTTCGGTAAACGGCCCAAGCCGGAATGGCGCGGGGATGCCGGAAACCAGCGGACCACCTCCACTTGCCACGGTCGCGGTGACGGTCGCAGTGGTGCGGACGTTGGTCGTGAACACGCCCAATCGAATGTAGTAGGTTCCCGCGCGCAGCGGAGGATTGCTCTGCAGCGTGATCGAAAAGGTCTTGTTGCCGCCATCGGATTCGTCAGAGTTATCCGCGGTGACGCGGCCGTTTTCCACCGCAGGCAGGTTGTTCAAGCGGGCATAAATCGCCAGGTTCACGTTGGGCGTCGAGGTCACACGGATGTCGAGGCGTGTCGACCCGGCAGGAACCACAACCCGGAACATGTTGGGCGCACCCAAAAGTGTCGCCGACGATATCGCAGCCAGATCGATGCTGACGGCCGTTCCGGAAGTCAGCGGACGCGAATCCGCTGGATTCAATCCGGGAGGCGCGGCCGGGCCTGCTGTCGTGCGCTCTTCGAGAAAGTCGCGGATTTGCGGAAAGAACGCGGAAAACTTGCCGTAGTTGTCGGCAAACGGAACCCCCGCGCAATACTGTGCCGCCGTGTCAAACTTAGGTCCGTGGCTGAGCATACCGAAGAGAAGGCCGTCTTTCGTAAACAAGCCGGAGCCTGAAGATCCGCCTTCGGTGAGTCCACCGCCATCCCAAAACGCCCCTTTAAAATTGTCGAGCGCATAGCCGCTGAAGCGTGTGGGTGGCTGAAGAGATCCAAACGAAATGCGCTTATAGTCGCCGGATGGATGATGAATACCAACGACATTCGTGCCGTCGGAAACGGGATCCGCGGTCCAACCGGCGAAAGTGACACCATCCGCTACGCCGGTCAATTTCAGCAGCGTTCCGTCACCGCGTGTGGACGAGAGAGTGGACAGCAACGTCGCGCCATTGGTGCGAGGAACGTCGCGATCTCGCGGCGGTGTTCCACGGCATTCGCTCGTCTGGTAGAACCAGAACATCAATACCGTGCGCGCCACCGTCTCAGAGGACACGCAATGATTGGCGGTGAGAAAGTAAGGAATTCCGCTGCTGTTTTTGGTGTTGAGCAACGTGCCCGAACAGAAATAGGAATCGCCGTTCTGCTCGAAGATGTAGCGTCCCACCGACTTGGCGAGATTGGCGTAGTCGCCATAGCAGGTGACATCGAGATTGCAACTGGCGGCTGCGGCCGCAGGTCCGGCCTTCTCGTAAGGCAAGGCTTCGGGCGTCACATGCGAGACTTCCGTCACGCGAAAGGGAATCGCCGCGCGTTCCGGTGTGCCGGACTCATAAACAACATAAGCTGTGTCCGCGAGAACGATGTCAGTCCAAAAATCACCATCGTTCCAAGGGCCGTTCGCCATGTAGGGGCCCGCGATCTCCTCACCCGTATCATCGTGCAACCAGACGCGCGCACCATCGCCGGCGTGAAATTGAGTGAAATGAAAACGGATGCCGCGTGCTCCTGGCGAATGCACAGCGGCGCGCCAGATGGACTTTCCGGCTGCGGTTTGGGTCCAAAGTCCTGACGCGGCAAAGGCCGTACTTTCGATGTCGCGATGAAGTCCCGCGCGTTTCAAGCCCTGTTCCGAGGGCGTTGCGAGACGCGTCTTCTCCACGCCAGACAGAGCCTTTAACCGGAACTCGCTGGGCTTTCGGATCCGCATCAGATCAGGAGGCAGCACCCGTGGCGCAGCCTGGATCGTGCGGCTCGCATGTGCGGGAAGTCCACGCATAGGACCCACGTTCTGGGCCTGTGCGATCACTTGAATGGCAAAAAGTGCAAACGCAATCGTCTTCATAGCTGTAAACCATAATTATAAATTGGATTGATGACGCGTGCAGATTTCTCGAAGTCCGTTGGCATGCAGTGTTGGCGGGTACTGCAGCCAAACGTCCGAATGTGTTGTTCATTGCTCACGCACTGGCTATGCCTGCTACCGGAAGGCATTGTGCAATCTCATCGCGCGGGAGCCGGCTGACTGGTCCATTGCAGGGCTCATCCCGATCTCCATCGCGGCAAGTCGGCGGGGGCATCCATCGATCGTCATCCTGTGACGTGCTTTGGCTTGGCTGAAAATGAACAGCCTCTTGCGGATGAGTGTAGACTTCGTCCTCTACGGCGCGCTCAAGCAGTGCTTGCCGAGTTGTATCTCAGCGGCTCGGTCGAGTCGATGGTCAGCCTCGTAGGACCGCCGATCCAAGCGAAAGGCTATAAATCTCGAGGCGATTGGGCTGCGACAACCGTCCAGTTCACGCTGAGCCAACAAACACCGATCTTACGATGAACTCGATAGACCTTTGGCGGTGACGAACTTGCGGACGACTCGATCCGCAGATGAGCGGGTTTCGGGCACTGTCGCGGAGGCTACCGGAGATTCGGAAGTATCCGAATGGAACGGTTCAGGAAGTCAGGCACCTCGGTTCCAATCCTTGGCTCGTCAAACGGCTATTCTGAGACTCGCGATCCAAAAGATCGTGGTCTGTTATAGGAAATCACTTGCGCAGTTGCATCAAAGAGCCCGCATCTGCAAAACAGTTCGATCCCGAACGGGTCGAAGCACCGCACCGGCAACCGGCACCAATAAGTAATAGAATTACACTAGAACAGGAGTCTCCATGAAATCCCACAGATCCTCGGCTGCGGTGCTATGCACCGCCGCTCTACTGCTGTCCCTCCCTGCGTTTTCGCAGGAATCCCGCGGTACCATTCTTGGCCGCGTTAGCGATCAATCCGGATCCGGGGTCTTCAACGCCCAAGTCAAAGTCACGAGCCCCGGCACCGGCGTCACACTCACAGCCACATCCAACGCAGACGGCAATTATTTCGTTCCTTATCTCGTCCCCGGCCGCTATAACGTCGCCGTCGAAGCCACCGGCTTCAAGCGCTTCATCGCCAATGAAGTGGAAGTCCGCGTCGCCGATCAAGTCAAATTCGATATCGTTCTCACCATCGGCAGCGTGCAGGAATCGATCGAGGTCACCGCGCAAACCCCGCTCCTCTCTACCGCCGAAGCCAACCTCGGCCAAGTCGTCGACGAACGCCGCGCCGTCGAACTGCCGCTGTTTGCGGGCAATGCGATGGATCTCGTTCACCTCGCCCCAGGCACCGTCAACGGAACCAACCTGCGCCTTCGGAAAGCGCCGTTCAATGCCGCACCCTCACAGTTTTCCACCAACGGTGGAGGCAACAACGTCAATGAATTTTCGATCGATGGCGTCGTGAACATGTATTCCGACGGCACCGCGCCGCGCGTCGCTTTCTCGCCGCCCCAAACCGCCCTCGCCGAGTTCAGGATTCAGACCACTCCTTATGACGCCACGGTCGGCCACACCATGGGATCCATCGTGAACGTCAACACCAAGGGCGGAACCAACAAGTTGCACGGCGAACTCCATTACTGGTTGCGCAACAAGGCCTTTGATACGCCGACCATCTTCCAGAACCGTTCCAATCAGCCGCTCGCCCAGTACACCGACAATCGCTATGGCTTCGCGCTCGGCGGACCAGTCGTTCTGCCCAAGCTTTACAACGGCAAGAACAGGACTTTCTGGTTCTTCACCTGGGAAGCCAACAAATTTGCGGATCCCGCCAATCAGCAGGTTTCGACCGTGCCGATCGACGCGATTCGCACCGGCGACCTGTCGCCCTATCTCGCGCTCGGCGCCGCCTATCAGGTCTACGATCCGCGGACCACAACGGCCTCCGCGAATGGCATCTTTACGCGCCAGCCGTTTGCTGGAAATCGTATCCCCGTCTCGCGCCTCGATCCTATCGCGGTGAACATTATGAAGGCCTGGCCGTCGCCGAATCAGGTCACCACCAACCGCGAGTTCCGCAACAATTTCTTCCGTTCTTCGAAGGCTCTCGAAGACTACTGGACCACACTCACCCGCGTTGACCACACGTTCTCTGAAAAGCACCGCGTCTTTTTGCGCCTCCACCGCGACTACTGGCAAGAGGACAAGAACCGCTTCTTCGACGCCAAAGACAATATCTCGGGTATTATCTTGAATCGCATCAACCGCGGCATTGCGCTCGACGATGTCTACGTCTTCAATCCAACGACGCTGCTGAATCTGCGATATGGCATCGCTGCACAGGAGTTTCCCGAAAAGCGCGTCAGCCGGGGCTTCGATCTGAAGTCGCTTGGCTTCAGCGACAATCTGGTCCGCCTCGTGGACAAGAGTTCCGCCACCTTTCCGCGCGTCAACGTCGCGCCGTTCAGCCAGCTCAGCAACTGGGAATCGGGCGATGGCACGACCTCATCGGTCATCCATCACCTCAACGCCATTGTTACCAAGATCGCCGGCAAGCACACTGTACGCGTGGGTGTGGATGGGCGCGTGACGCGCGAGTTCCGCAACCGCTTTCCGAACAGTACGTCGCCCGACCTGAACTTCAATTCCGCCTTTACCAACGTGGCTTCCAACTTGGCGGCCCCGCAGTTGGGAGGCGAAGTCGCTTCGTTCTTGTTAGGTCTCCCCGGCACGAACAGCAATATGGCCGTCAACGCCAGTTACGCCGAACAGGACATCTACGCCGGTTTGTTCGTCCACGACGACATCAGGCTCACGCGGAAACTCACACTCAACGTCGGCCTCCGCTACGATCTCGAGAGCGCCATTACCGAACGCTTCAACCGCTCTGTCTACGGTTTCGACGCTTCGCAGCCCAGCCCGATTGCTGCGCAGGCGATCGCGAACTACAACGCGCGCCCGGTCGTCCCCGAACTTGCCGCCTCGCAGTTCAAAGTGAACGGCGGACTCGTCTTCGCAGGCGTCGGCGGAAATCCCCGCGGCTACTGGAACCCCCGCCGTACCAACTTCCAGCCCCGCATCGGTCTCGCCTATCAGTTCGATGCCAAGACGGTCTTGCGTGCCGGCTACGGAACTTTCGTCGGTCCCATCGGCGTCTTTTACACCAACACCATTCAGACCGGTTTCAGCCAGACCACGCCGATCCAGGCATCCCTCGACGGCGGACTCAGCTACATCGCCACCACCGCGAATCCCTTCCCGACCGGTCTCATCGCCGCCCCAGGCGCTGCCGGTGGACTTTCCACCAACCTCGGACAGCAACTCGACGCCTACGATCAGAGTCGCCGCAATCCCTACGCGCAGCGCTGGAGCTTCGGCTTCCAACGCCAGTTGCCCGGTCAGTTTGTGATTGAGTCAACCTATGTTGGCAATCGCGGAACACGGCTCGGAGTGCAGCGCGATCTGAATGCGCTGCCGAATAAGTACCTGAGCACTTCGGCGGTTCGCGATCAGGCGCAGATCACTTATCTCACTCAGAACTTCGCCAATCCCTTCAACGGGACCAACCCCATCTACGGTGCCAACATCAACCGCGGGCAGATCTTCCGTCCGTTCCCGCAGTTCGGCAATATCAACGTGAATCAGCCCATCGGTTACTCGTGGTATCACGCCATGCAGACCCGCATCGAGCGCCGCTTTTCGCAGGGCTTCACTATCCAGTACAGCCACACTTTGTCCAAGGCGATGGAAGCGGTTGCGCTGTTGAATCCAGGCGATGCGCTGCCTTACGAGAACATCTCGAACCTCGATCGCACCATCGCCCAACGCGGCAGCGCCATCTGGGAACTGCCCTTCGGCCGTGGACGCCGCTGGGGCTCCAAAATGCACCCTGCGGCCAACTTCATTGCTGGTGGATGGCAGATCAACGGTGTCATGCAGAAGCAGAGCGGACAGCCCCTCAGCTTCGGCAACCGTATCTTCAATGGCGATCTTAGCCAAGTGCAGTTGCCCAAGGACGAACGTTCGCCGGACCGTTGGCTGCGCCTCGTTCCGAACACCGACGCCGCCACCGCAGCCGGACGCCCACTTGTGCCATACGGTTTCGAGTTCCGCGCCGCCAATCAGTTGGCCAACAACCTCCGCCAACTGCCGCTGAACTTCAACGGCATCCGTGGACCCGGGCAATCCCGCTGGGATCTCTCGGCCATCAAGAACTTCAACATCACCGAACGCTGGGTGACGCAGTTCCGCGCCGAGACTTACAATGCGACCAACTTCCCGAACCTTGGGAATCCCAACACCGATCCGACCAACGCGGCTTATGGAACGATCACCGGTCAGGATAGTCCTCGGAGCTGGCAGTTTGCACTCCGCATGACGTTCTAATTCTCACGAACCAATGGGGGACGAGCATCCGTGTCGCGACTTCGAGTCATGACACGACGATGATTCGTTCCCCCAAAGCCGAAGTATTCGCCGAGTGTGGACCTGTCGCGGATGCCTTTTTCCGCGGCTCTTGCGGACTTGCCTCCGCCAAGGACCACATGGCGGTAACGCCCCGGCGACGCGTGCTCTCGCATCGTGGATCAGATCGCCGATGGATGGTGGCGATTCGTCCGATGCGGATGCCGACACCGGGCCTTGCGTGCTTCAGCCTCAGTTTCCACTTATGAGTGGATAGCTGTCACTTTGCGCTCCCCGTTCTCGCAATCTGGTTCATGGGCTTCTACCTCATCAAAGGGACTTTCGTTCCGAAAATCGGCGATCCAGACGGCGACTCCGTCCGCTTTATCGCTGACAACATCGAAAATTGGGATCTGCTCGAAGGGCGCGGCGACGATCCCGGACGGCGCGATAGCATGCAGCTTCGCTTCGAAGGTATCGACGCGTTGGAAAAGGCCGCTGTGCAGCCTTTCGTCGGCGACGCAATCGAGAGTATGAAGCGATTGATCGGATACCAGGTAGGCGCTGACGAAGAGCCGCGTGGCTACCTGCTCGCCAAGCGATTCGAGGGCAACGGACGCCCGGTCTGCTTCGTCTTCGCAGGGGATGCCGACGAGGCCGACGCCTCGGACATCTTCCTTGACGCGGCCCGCCTGAGAATCTCCGTCAACTACTTACAGGTGCAAGCTGGCTTTGCCTATCCACTCTTCTACAACACGCTGTTCAAAGTTTTGCGCGAAACACTCGCAGTAGCATGGCAGGATGCACGAACCAACGGGAGAGGTTATTGCCCCGTCGATGCGAGCATGACGGGAGTCACCGTGAACGGGCGCGGAGATCTGGATGATATTCGCCCGATTTGGCCCAAAATGTGGCGAAGACTCGAGGAATACTACCGCCGCCGGGATTCGTCCGGAAACTTTCCCCACAATCTGGATGGGTTTCTCGCTTTTCTGCGGCGTTCGAACGAACGCGCCGACGATCTGACGACGTTCGAACAGAAGAGTATCGAGCACTTCTTCGGAGTCGAAGGGAACAAGGTGAAAATGCTGGTTGCCCCGGAATTCATTCGCGTCGTTTCGAGCGTTTAGGTTGGATTCTGCGCCGACAGGGCTGCCGCGGTCTTTGCGGCAGCCTCGCGCGCAGCGATTTCCAATTTCCATTCCTCGAGCAAACCCCAAGGATCCGTCGACGCGAACCGCGGGCAGCCGCCTCTGAACAACCGCTTCGCTTCCGAAAGAGTACGCACGTCCCCGCCGGCGTCCATCTTGACGTGGAAACCAAAGCGGGTGCGAAGAAAGTCGAGTCCCTCATCGGCCGGCGTCACACGTGAGGACGCGCGCCCGTAGTCGAACTCCGTCCGCTTCACCAGCTTGCAAGCAACCACACGCAGATCGGGGGCTAGAGTCTCGAGTTCCAGCACGAGCTTCGAAACTCCGCCTGCCTCGCGAATCTGCTGGACAATCTGCAGCAGTTCCGTTTCCAGATACTTGAACTGGCGCGACACGAGTTTGCCGACATTGAGAAACACCGTGAACTCTCGCGCGCCGCGAGGCAGCAGGTCGCGAATCTCATACAGCTTTGTGGCCGTTGTATGTTCGCCGCCAATGGTGGTCCCGCAAACCATGTCGCCAAGCCACTTGGACGCCAATTGAACATCCGAAGGCCTAACGGTCACACAGGCAATCCGATAGCTGCCCGCTCGTTCGCACATCGCCGCAACTTGCTCTTCGGGCATTCCCTCGGCAAGCAGGTTGAGGTCGATCATCTGCGCGATCTCCTCGTAGGTTACGGCTTCGGGCGGTGGCGTCGCCTCCAGTTGATTGTCATCCATCGTTTGCCCCCATGCATTTGAGTAACACGTGTTCCTAAAACGCCTGGCCAAGCGAGAAGTGGAATTGAAACGGATTGATCCGCTGTGGAACCGACGAACAGCGCGGCCGTGTCGGGTCCACCGTCGCCGGTCCCGCACAACGAAATAACTCATCGCGCGTCCCTGTAAACCCGCTGAAGCGCGCGGCGTTCGGACTGAAACCGAAGTCCACACGCAGCGGACCGATGGGCGTCCTATAGCGAAATCCCAAGCCGATCGCTTGCGCCATATAGTCGAAATCACGCGGATTCTGCTTCTGTGAATAGGCGAAAGAGATCTTCTGAAAGTCGGAATAGACATTGCCCGCGTCGTGAAACAAGACACCGCCGAGATTGTCGCCAACCAGAGGAAAGCGGAGTTCGAGCGAGTTCATCAGCAGCGCATTGCCGCCAAGAGGGAAGCCGGTCACATCGTCACGCGGACCCGCTTGATTGTTGGGAAATCCGCGGTGAGAGAACGAACCGCCGGAAAAAAAGCGTTCTGGCAACGGGATGTCCACCTCATCGCCAGTGCGTTGAATAATGCCGAAATTGAAGCTGCGCGCGAAGGTCAGGTACGGGTTCAAACGGTGATACGAGGCATTGCGCGCGACGAGCCGCAAAAAAGAGGCCCTTGAACCGAAAGCCGCGGACGAGAAGCCGAAATCGATCGTGTTGTAGATACCGCGCTTGGCATCCAGCGGATCGTCGCGGCGATCTTGAATGAAGGTCGCCGAAAAGATGCTGGTGCGGGTGGGTTGAGAAAAGAGCGGAATCAACTGGGGGTTGATATTGAGACTGTTCTGATCGACACCGACGCGGCGGAACGCATAGCGGTATTGAATCGAGTTCGCACGGCTCAAACGTTGCCCCAGTTGGATCGAGCTTTCCAGACGGCGGGCCGCGAACGTGCGGACATCGCGCGAGGAATCGAACAGCCCGATGATGGTGAGGTTGAGGTTTTCTTTGCTCTGAAACTGCGGGGCGAAATAAGAAAGCAGCACGCGCTGCTGGATGTTCGAGGCCCGCGTTTGCAAGCTGATCGTATGTCCAAGGCCGAGAAAATTGATGCGGCTTACGCCCAGCAGCACCCGTGGTGCGAAGCCCGTGCCACCCGCCGGTGCATTGAAACTGGTGCCTCCGCCAATGCGCGCGATCTCTGCACCGAAGCCCCCATTTACCGAGTAGCGCCGCGCTTCATCGAGCTGATAGAGAACATTCTTGCTGTCCTCATTGCCACCCGGATTCTGCACCGCCACCTGCACCTTGGCAAAGATCCCTAAATCATAAAGGCGCCGCTGTGTGTCGGCGAGGCTGGCGTCGGCAAGCGGTTCGCCTTTCGAGAAGCGAATACGGTCGTCAACGAGTTTAGGATCGGTAATGCTCAGTCCGGTGACCAGCACGTCCTTTACGTATTGTCGCCGCCCCGTGCGAACCCTGAACTTCAAGTGGATCTGCGTCGGTTGTTCGGAATCCGGCGCATCCAAATTCCATTCGAAGGCAGCGTCTGGATAGCCACGATTGAAGTAATAGCTCAGCACCGTGTCGCGATCGGCGAAGATGTTCGTCTCGCTAAAGGGCTGACCTTCGAGCGAACTCAACTCCATTTCGAGACTGGCTCGATCCTCGTCGGGAATACCGTCAATAGCGAGTTTTTTCACGAACCACTGGCGGCCTTCCGCAATATCGAGTGTCACTGCAATATCGCTTGGCTTGCCCTTATAGCCGTTGACGATGCGCGGAATCACGACAGCTTCGGGAAAACCGTTTGACCTGTAGAGTCCGCGAATCGACTCGATGTCGCGATCGAGCATCTTTTGGCCAAAGCGTCCACGGCGGTATCGCAGAAAAGTCATCGGAGTGACGGCGAGCCGCTCACGAATCGTCTTCTCATCGAAATAGCGATTGCCTTTGATTCCCAATTGCGCAAGCCGGTGGCGTTCGCCTTTCGCCAAAACGTATTCGACTACCTGCTGGTCTTTTTGACGCGGCAGCAGTTCGAAGCCGACCTGCGCATCGAAGTAGCCTTGCGATTGAAAATATTCGAGCAAGTTGCGGCGGCCTTCCACCAACAGATCGCGGTCAACCGAGCGCTCCTGAAAAATGGGGACAGACTCTTTGAGACGGCCCCGCGAAATCTTCTCGCCACGCGCCCGCAGCAGCACTTTCGGCCCCGCATCCAGATCCAAATGGGGTGTGATGGTATTGGTGAGATCGTGGTATTCGAGCCGCTGCAGTGTGACGCGCGAGAGCAACAGATCCCGGTTCTGGAACGAGTTCTGGATACCATCGAGTCCCGCGCGAACGCGATTCTCGGTGGCGGTTCGCCATCCCATCATTCCGAAAAGCCTTTGCCAATGGGTGGAACGGACGATGGCGTTTTCCGTAGCAATCGCCGCAGGCAGGGGTGACGCAAGTTTAACGCCATCGAATCGAGCCCGCTGGCCGGCATCGATGTGAAAAGTGATGTGAGCCTGTTGAGTGAGCGGCTCGCGCTTGATTTCCGGGCGGATCGTAGCCTGATAGAAACCATTGGCGCGTAAGCGATCCTGCATGTTGTCGATGGCGGGTTGGATGCTGCTTTCGCGAAACTCGGTTCCGAGTTGAAGCTTGGCAGCACCCGAAAGTTGGCCCTCGTTGGGCGGATCCTTGGCTCCCGTGACGAGCACTTGGCTGACAAAGTACGAAGGCTCCGTGATGAACTTGAGGACGACGCCATCGGGAGACTCCTCGGCATCGACGGCGATGTCGGCATAGCGGCCGGTGGAAAAGAGGTTTTGGATCGCGCTGCGGATTCGGGCGGCGCTGTATGGCTGACCGGCTCCGATACCGGTGAAGCGATCGAGTTCTTCGAGGTTAAAGGGTTGCTGAGAGGGTTCGAAGACGACCACTTTTACGGTGCGGACCTGCGGGGGTGCCGGATCCTGCGCGTGCGCCCGTTGCTCGCCAAGAATAAGGATTAGGCACGCGAGGGTTATGGTTCCCGTAAACCGCATCGTCGCCAACAGCCGCACTGCTTCAATTCTAGCGAGGTTCAAGTCGGCAAGGGCCGGGGCTGCCTCACGGCAGGCAAGTATTGCGGCCGCCTCGGTCCGTTCTGTAATTTACCAACACTCTGTATGGGATTACTGAGGTTTCGCGCGGGTCGGCGGACGCTTATGATTTCCTCAGTTCGAATCGAAGGTTATTGCGGACCCTGGGAGTTCGAGATGAGTGACTTGGGACGCATCGACTTGCCGGTAGGCGGTAACAACAGCGGGAAGACTTCTGTAGTTGAGGCCATCTCACTTTTGTCCTCCGCAGGCGACCCTCTGGTGCTTTCGTACACACTTTGGCGTTGTGGCGAACGCCTTATTCAAAGTTTCCCCTTGGTCGGTGAACGGTCAGGTCGCCGAGTTCAGCCAGAGTTGGACGTGGCTCGCCTTTTTACTGGACATGAAGTTCAACCTGGCTCCATGTTTCGGCTCTCCACCACGAACTCTCTGTTGTCACGACAGCTTGAGTTTTCCATTACAGAAGCGTCACCGCGAGATCAAGTGAAGATTTTTGGCGCGGAACACCTCGCCCAAACGTTGGCTCCATACCGTTGACGCGTAACGGGGGGATCATGTTGGACGCCGGTTGATGCACCGGTGCTACGAGGTCGACAAAGGGTCACGGAGGCTTTCCGTGCGTGCTTCATCACGAAGCAGCACCTTCGGATCAAGGCTTTCTACGGTACCAGCTTGAACGCCGTCAAGACCAGAATCTGGATTGCCATCACGATTTACGTCTAGAAGACCGCAGCATCGTCACGGTGGATGCTTTGGCCGGGCTGACAGGCGTCGCCAAGCGATCGCTGCAGCGGCTGTTTCACGAGTATGTTGGCGTACCGCCAAAGTGGGCGATGCGCGGTACCAACTGCATGAGCTGTTCGATCACCGGATGCAGGCCGCTGCAGTATCAGCGCAACCGCATGCGAGTGCAATTCGACCCCGCGACTCCTCCCGTCTATCGTGTTACTCAGTAAAGACGATGAGGATCGTTTGCCTGCTGCGCGGCGTAAATGTCGGCGGCAATAACAGTATGAAAATGGATGCGCTCCGAGAACTCTTTGCAAATCAGCTTGGGTTTGACGATCCGCGGACCTTCATCCAAAGCGGCAACATCGTGTTCGGCACGCGCAGGATACCCGATGCCGCGAAGATCGGGAAGGCGATCGAAAAGCGCTTTGGTTTTCACGCCGACGTCATTCTCCGGACCGCCGAAGAACTGCGTGATACGATCGCGCGGAACCCATTTGCAGGGCGCCCGGAACTTGACGGCAGCCGGTTGCTGGTGACTTTTCTATCTCGCCATCCGGCGGTGGACTGCAACGAAAAATTGCAAGCGATGGACCTCGCTGGAGAAGAGGCGCACTTGCTCGGTCGCGAACTTTACCTGTACTTTCGTGGGGGAGTCGGCAGAACGAAACTGAAATTTCCCGTGCTCACGCGAATCCTGGGCGAGCCTGGCACGGCGCGTAACTGGAACAGCGTGTTGAAGCTTGCCGAGTTTTCAAAGTAGGCCGCGCGCCCATTCGTCTCGCTTAGCCGCTTACTCTCTTCACAGGCTTCAGTCTCGCCTTTGGGGATTCTCTACGTCGCACATCCAATTGAATATGACGAGTCCATCCAGGACGAGGAAGTGATCAAACAGTTGAGGAAAAAAGGTCAAACGCCAAGCCGGCTCGGCCTTCAACTCACCCAATCGAGGCGGTGCCCCGGGAACGGCGTTTGGCGTCGTTCAACTGATCGAAACCTTTGGATGCCGGATCGAACTGCTTCTGAGCGGCTTCGAGGGGTTCCAGGCTGACTACGGTCTTGCTGATCGGCAAATAGTAGAGGTTGTATTCCATCGAAGGGGCGATTGCTTCGAAAGCGGCTCGATTCACTGGAAATTTCTTATCGTTGATGACGTAACGATAACTGGAAACGAGGTCACCCTCGTGGCCTTTTTTGCCTCGGGTGCGACGTTCATCCCAACGGTGCGACGCGAGCCCTGCTTCGCAGAGCACCTTGCGGCCGACGAGATCGAAAAAGATTTCCCATTTCACTTTGAGGATGTAGTGAACCGTGATCAACGGGAACAACGACAGGACGAGCCAGAAGACGAAAGGAATGGGTTCTTCGATGGCCCCTTTGCTTTGGCGGAGAATCGTCGACGGATCGGAAAGGATCCCCACAAGGAATCGCCAAAGAGACCGTTCTTCGACCGCGAGCAGCCATCCGATTCTGAAAGCGACAGGGGTCAAGACACCCATAGCCGCAGCCAAAAGAGGGAACGCCACCGTGGCTTTCGCGATGCGCGAATATTGATTCGCACTCAGCTTGCCTGTCCTATTTTCGAGCAGATCAGCGGCGGAGAAGTCCAAAGCTTTGCCCAGAGCGAGAAGCAAACTCTCACTTCGCGGCTGGATATGGACGTACTCAAGATATGCCAAGCGTCGTCTCTCCTGAAGATCCTATCGACCCATTGAGATCTGAACTTTAGCAGCCAAGCCAAAGGAGGCGTTAGTCTGGAAGCAGGACTCATGAAACTCATTTCGTCGAAACTCCTTTGCGAGACTGGACTTTTCTCCGTCACCTGGGACCATGCCACTGACCCTGACGGCTTCGAGATTCAGCGCGGCATCGTACAGCATCCGGGTTCGGCCGTCATCATGCCTGTGGATGCCAAGAAGCGGGTGCTGCTGGTGAGACAATATCGTTTGCCGGCACGCAAGTTCCTTTGGGAACTGCCCGCCGGAAAGATCGATGACGGCGAGACTCCGTTGCAGGCGGCGAAGCGAGAGCTGAAAGAAGAGACCGGCTGTAAGGCCAAAAAGTGGCTGAAGCTGGCGGAATTTTATCCCAGTCCCGGCTTTCTGGCGGAAAAGATGACGATCTATCTCGCCCAGGAACTCGTTGAGGGCGAAGCGACGCCCATGGATGATGAGCGTATCGAAAAGCAATGGTTCAGCGTAAAGGAGATCGAGGAAATGCTGCGGGGCGGCAAGATTCTGGACGCGAAGACGAACATTGGATTCCTGCGATGGAGGTTGATGAAATGAGCTTCAGTTCCGAGTTGGCGGCGTTATTCCGCCGCGATTTGACCAAGCTTGCGATGCAGGTGCGGGCCTTTCCGAAAGTCGAGATGTTGTGGGAGGTTCCAGGTGCTGGGGTGACGAACTCCGCCGGCAATCTCGCGGTGCATCTGGAAGGCAATCTGCGGGAGTATATCGGGCGGCAGTTAGGCGGACTTGAGTATACACGAGTGCGGGATCGGGAGTTCTCAGACAAGGGGCTCGGCGTGGAGGAGGTCGCCGGACGAATCGATGTGCTGGTGGATCTGATCCCGGGCGTGGTAGCGTCGCTCACGCAGGAGAAGTTGGAGGCGACGTATCCCGAGAATGTGTTGGGAGCGCCGCTGTCGACGCGGCAGTTTCTAGTGCATTTGCAAGGGCACCTGAACTACCATCTGGGACAGATCGATTCCATGAGGCGGATGCTGACGGGGGATGGTTCGCTCGCTTATCCCAGGGTATGAGCCGCACGGAGAAACGCGATCAGTTCGCGAAACGCCTTGGCGCGATATGTTGCCGTGATCGCATTGGCAAAAGATGGGGAATTGCTGGCGAGC